>NZ_LEKF01000014.1:0-156927 GCF_001029595.1 Pseudomonas sp. ARP3 | reverse complement strand
CTCCACAAGCACCCACACGAATTGCTTGATTCAGTTGTTAAAGAGCGGTTGGTTAAGATCTTTCGTCTCAACCGAGGCGCGCATTCTACAGCAGCCTCATTTGCTGTCAAGTGATTATTTTCAGAAGTTTTTGAAGATTTCTTCAACAACTTCAACCACTTGCGCTTCCGATCTCTCGTTAGCGGGAGGCGAATTCTACAGCGTTACACGCTGCTGTCAACACCTCTTTTTCTCCGCTTTCGATCGAGAAGATCGAAACGTTAATAGAGCCAAACAACACTACCCTACCAACTCCTTCTGGGCTTCGATGAACTGAAGCGATCCGCTGTCGAATCTTGCGTAACTCTTTGTTTACCAAGGAGTTTTCCGTTTCGACTGCGCCGGAAGTGGGGCGAATTATAGACTTCTGGAATCTGCCGTCAAGCGTTAATTTGCGTTCTCTATCAATTAGTTAAAGCTGGCTAAAAACCAACCAGCAGTATCGCTACAGCTATCTATATAGAAGGAAAGATTCAGATAACACCTGCCTCCTTTAAAGCAGCCACATGATCCGGCCCAATACCTAATACGCTCTGCAGCACCTGAACGGTATGCTCTCCTAATAAGGGAGGCGCACTACGGTACTCCACGGGTGTCTTGGATAAACGTATGGGACTGGCAACCTGAGGCACCTCCCCCGCCAGCGGATGGGGCAGTTGAATGGCCAATCCACGCGCCTTGACCTGCGGATCAGTAAACACCTGCGCCAAATCGTTGATCGGCCCGCACGGAACTCCGACACTCTCCAACTGCGCCACCCACTCCGCCGTCGTTTTAAAGACAGTGGCCTGGCGAATCAACGGAATCAACTCGGCGCGATTGGCCACCCGCATCCCATTGGTAGAAAACCGCGGGTCATCCGCCCATTGCGGCTGCCCAGCCACTTGCGCAAATTTCCGGAACTGCCCGTCATTACCTACCGTCAGGATGAAGTCACCGTCGGCAGTAGGAAAGTCCTGGTAAGGCACAATATTCGGATGAGCATTACCCAGGCGCTTTGGCGCGATCCCAGTTGTCAGATAATTCATCGCCTGGTTAGCCAGGCAGGCGACCTGCACATCGAGCAACGCCATATCAATGTGCTGACCGCCACCATCATGATCACGATGGGCCAGGGCAGCCAGTATCGCGACAGTCGAGTAGAGCCCGGTGAGGATATCGGTTAACGCTACCCCCACCTTCACAGGCCCGGCTCCCTCGTCGCCTTCAGGCCGTCCGGTCAGACTCATGAGCCCACCCAGCCCCTGAATCATGAAATCGTAGCCCGCTCGCGCCGCATAGGGTCCTGTCTGGCCAAACCCTGTGATTGAGCAATAGATCAGTTCAGGATTGATCTCCTTGAGCGACTCATAATCCAGCCCATAAGCCGCCAGACCACCGACCTTGAAATTTTCGATCAGGATGTCGGACTTGGCCGCTAGGTCCCGTATGAGCTTTTGCCCCTCCGGCCGAGTGAAATCGATCGTAACCGACTCTTTATTACGATTGGCCGCCAGGTAGTACGCCGCCTCGCCGGTGCTCTCACCAAAAGCGTCCTTCAGAAAGGGGGGACCCCAGGCCCGCGTATCGTCACCACTTACCGGTCGCTCGACCTTGATCACCTCAGCCCCCAGGTCTGCAAGGATCTGTCCCGACCAAGGGCCGGCCAATACCCGCGAAAGATCCAGTACCCGCAAATGGGAAAGCGCGCCCATGCCCATACTCCTATTAATAGAAGGCCTGAAGCCCGGTTTGCGCGCGCCCTAATATCAAGGCATGCACGTCGTGAGTACCTTCGTAGGTGTTAACCACCTCAAGGTTCACCAAGTGACGCGCCACTCCGAATTCATCGGAAATGCCGTTGCCGCCCAACATGTCACGCGCCATCCGCGCAATATCCAACGACTTTCCGCATGAGTTGCGCTTCATGATCGACGTGATCTCAACTGCGGCCGTACCTTCGTCTTTCATACGCCCCAGACGCAGGCACCCCTGCAGTGCCAAGGTGATCTCAGTCTGCATATCAGCCAGCTTCTTCTGAATCAGCTGGGTGGCCGCCAGCGGTCGTCCAAACTGCTGACGATCCAATGTGTACTGGCGGGCGGTGTGCCAGCAGAACTCGGCAGCACCCAAAGCCCCCCAGGAGATGCCATAGCGCGCAGAGTTCAGGCAGGTGAAGGGCCCTTTCAAGCCGCGCACATCCGGGAAGATGTTTTCTTCCGGCACAAATACGTTATCCATAACGATCTCGCCGGTGATTGAGGCCCGCAGGCCAACCTTTCCGTGAATCGCCGGAGCACTCAGCCCCTTCCAGCCTTTTTCCAGCACGAAGCCGCGGATATCACCGGCATCATCCTTGCCCCAGACGACAAATACATCCGCGATCGGGCTGTTGGTGATCCACATTTTGGCGCCCGTCAGGCTGTAGCCGCCTTCTACTTTGCGTGCACGTGTAATCATCGCGCCAGGGTCAGACCCGTGATTAGGCTCGGTCAGACCAAAGCAACCGATCCATTCGCCTGAGGCGAGTTTTGGTAGGTACTTCTGCTTCTGCGCCTCGGTACCGAACTCATTGATCGGTACCATCACAAGCGACGACTGCACACTCATCATCGAACGATAGCCGGAATCGACACGCTCCACTTCGCGCGCGATCAAGCCGTAACTCACGTAGTTCAAGCCACTGCCACCGTACTGCTCGGGAATCATTGCGCCCAGCAGGCCGGTCTCACCCATCTCACGGAAAATTGCAGGATCAGTCTTCTCATGACGGAAGGCTTCAAGCACACGCGGCGCCAGTTTGTCCTGAGCGAACTGCTCAGCACTGTCGCGCACCATGCGCTCTTCTTCGGTGAGCTGTTGATCCAGAAGAAGCGGATCGATCCAGTTGAAGCTTGCCTTGCCAGCCATGAGTTAAGTCCTCGCAAAGAACAGTGGAAGTCGTGGAGCAAGCCTAGGCTGGGTAATCGTTCTGGGCAAACGAGGTTTAAGCATAAGGTTGTGCTAATTTCTCACTTCGAAACAGTTTTATGCCGTGAAATTTCGCTTTATGAGTGAGGACAAGGTACATGCGCAGAAAAATCCCCAGCACCACCGCCCTTGTCAGCTTCGAAGCGGCGGCCCGCCACGAGAGCTTCACCAAGGCCGCTCAGGAACTTTCCCTGACCCAAGGCGCCATCTGCCGACAGATTGCCAGCCTTGAAGAGTTCTTGAGCGTGGAACTGTTTCGCCGTTCGCGGCGCGGCGTGAAGCTAACAGAAGCGGGACTGTCATATAGCCGTCGGGTCGCTACGCAACTGGATGCGGTGGAACGCGACACCCTGTCCGTCATGGGCCAACAAGGCGCCAATGTGATTGAGCTGGCGGTGGTCCCGACATTCGGCACGCAGTGGCTGATTCCACGGCTCAAGGATTTCCAGCGCCAACACCCGGAAGTCACGGTGAACCTCACCAACCGTACGCGGCCGTTTCTATTTGCAGATACTGACTTTGACGCTGCGATCTATTTCGGAGATGCCGATTGGTCCGGCACCGAATCCCACCGCTTGATGGGAGAGAATCCGGTGCCAATCTGCAGCCCGCGCTTGCTGGGCAATCGCACTCACTTCAGCGCCCAGGAAATCGCAGAACTGCCGCTGCTGCAGCAAACCACTCGGCCCTATGCGTGGCGCCAGTGGTTCAACGCCAGGCAACTGAACGTTCCCCGCGACATGACAGGACCTCGTTACGAGCTATTCTCGATGCTGTCTCAGGCAGCCATGCACGATATGGGCATCGCGTTGATCCCACCGTTTTTGATCCAGCGAGAGTTGGATGAGCATCAATTGGTGATTGCGAGCCCAGAGCCGCTGACCAGCGCCAAGGCGTATTACCTGATGATTCCTGACAGAAAGGTCGAATCAGCGTCGCTGCACGCCTTCAGGGACTGGCTCATCGAGCAATCACAACGCTACAGCCCCAGTATTTAAAGGGTCGCTCAAATTACTGACTCTGTAGTCAGCTATTTATAAATCCTACAGATATACGTATATGTCGCATTTATGCAGACTGTATCTATCGACCGAGAATGCGCGCCAAAGCCATGATTATCATGGCTTACAGCGACCACGACGAGCCAATGCACGACTATTCACAACAACGATGACAAAAACCGCTAAAAATGCCTGAAACCCTTTAATCACTTGTATTTAAAGAGGTTATTTTAGTGAGTTGCGACAATCAGTCACAGGGTGACTTGTAGTTAATTTTTCGTCACCCGTCATAATCCCTTGAAGGCCGTAAAGTTCGCCTGCAAAATGCCGCGCCCCGCTGTCATTTCAGCGGGATCGTGCTGATCGGCCGCCCCAGTTGCGCCTCTCGCGGTGCACTGGCCTTTTTACAAAAAGATCAAAAGCAAAAAGATCATGCAGGAGATTTGACGTGCACATTGGTGTTCCTCTCGAAACCCAGACCGGTGAAACGCGGGTGGCTGCCACCCCGGAAACCATCAAGAAGCTGATCGGCCAGGGCCATAAGGTCACTGTACAAAGCGGAGCGGGCCTCAAGGCCAGCGTTGTCGACAGTGCTTATGAAGCGGCAGGTGCCACCCTTGGCAGCGCCAACGACGCATTTGGCGCCGAGCTGATCCTGAAGGTGGTCGCTCCCAGCGATAACGAGATGGCGCTGATTAAAAGCGGCACCGTATTGGTGGGCATGCTCAATCCGTTCAGCAATGAAACTATCGCCAAATTGGCCGAACGTGGCATCACCGCCTTCGCCCTGGAAGCGGCACCGCGCACTTCTCGGGCCCAAAGCCTGGACGTGCTGTCGTCCCAGGCCAACATTGCTGGCTATAAAGCCGTGCTGCTCGCCGCCCATCACTACCCACGCTTCATGCCCATGCTGATGACCGCCGCCGGCACCGTTAAAGCCGCGCGCGTATTGATCCTTGGCGCTGGCGTTGCAGGGCTGCAGGCGATCGCTACGGCGAAACGCCTGGGAGCTGTGATCGAAGCGTCTGACGTACGCCCGGCCGTGAAGGAACAGATCGAATCCCTCGGTGCCAAGTTTGTCGACGTGCCCTACGAAACCGATGAAGAGCGCGAATGCGCCATCGGTGTCGGCGGTTACGCCCGCCCGATGCCCACCAGCTGGATGCAGCGTCAGGCGCAGGCCGTGCACGAGCGCGCCAAACAAGCCGATATTGTTATCACCACTGCGTTGATACCCGGCCGCAAGGCACCGACGCTGCTAAGCGCCGACACTGTCGCGCAGATGAAGCCCGGCTCGGTGGTCATTGACCTCGCCGCCGCCCAAGGCGGTAACTGCCCGCTGACTGTGGCCGACCAGGTGGTGGTGGAAAACGGCGTGATCATCTGCGGCCCGACCAACCTCGCGGGCGCAGTTGCCGCCGACGCGTCGGCGCTGTATGCGCGCAACCTGCTGGACTTCCTGAAGCTGGTCTTCAACAAGGAAGGCCAATTTGAAATCAACCTCGAAGACGACATCGTCGCCGCGTGCCTGATGTGCCGCGACGGCCAAGTCATCCGCAAAAACGCCTAAGCAGGGATTCAGACGATGGAAGAGCTTATCTCCCCCGGTATCTACAACCTGATCATCTTTGTGCTGGCGATTTATGTCGGTTACCACGTGGTCTGGAACGTCACGCCCGCCCTGCACACGCCTTTGATGGCGGTGACCAACGCGATTTCCGCCATCGTGATCGTCGGCGCCATGCTCGCCGCCGCCCTCACCGTGACGCCGCTGGGCAAAACCATGGGCACCCTGGCCGTGGCCCTGGCTGCGGTCAACGTGTTCGGCGGCTTCCTGGTTACCCGCAGGATGCTGGAGATGTTCAAGAAGAAAGCCGCGAAAGTAAAAGAAGAGGCGCCGAAGTAATGAGCATGAATCTCGTCACGACGCTTTACCTGATCGCGTCGATCTGCTTCATCCAGGCACTCAAGGGCCTGTCGCACCCCACCACGTCGCGTCGCGGCAACCTGTTCGGCATGCTGGGCATGGCCCTGGCCGTGCTCACCACCGTGGGGCTCATCTATAAGCTCGGCGCTGAGCTGGCCACTGCCGGCATCGGCTATGTGATCGTCGGTCTGCTGATCGGCGGCACCGCCGGTTCGATCATGGCCAAGCGTGTAGAAATGACCAAGATGCCGGAGCTGGTGGCGTTCATGCACAGCATGATTGGCCTGGCCGCCGTGTTTATCGCCATCGCGGCGGTGGTCGAGCCGCAATCCCTGGGTATCGTCAAACACCTGGGCGATGCGATTCCTGCCGGTAACCGCCTGGAACTGTTCCTCGGCGCGGCCATCGGTGCCATCACGTTCTCCGGCTCGGTGATCGCGTTCGGCAAGCTGTCTGGCAAGTACAAATTCCGCCTGTTTCAGGGCGCACCGGTACAGTTCGGCGGCCAGCACAAACTGAACCTGGTACTGGGCCTGACAACCCTGGGTCTGGGGCTGGCATTCATGTTCACCGGCAACCTCACCGCTTTCGCGCTGATGCTGGCTCTGGCGTTCGTATTGGGCGTGTTGATCATCATCCCGATCGGCGGTGCGGATATGCCGGTGGTGGTCTCGATGCTCAACAGCTATTCAGGCTGGGCGGCGGCCGGTATCGGTTTCTCGCTGAACAACTCGATGCTGATCATTGCCGGTTCGCTGGTGGGCTCCAGCGGCGCGATCCTGTCGTACATCATGTGCAAGGCGATGAACCGCTCCTTCTTTAATGTACTGCTCGGCGGCTTCGGTAACGCACCGGACGCCGGGGCGGCCGCTGGCTCAAAAGAAGCGCGCCCGGTGAAATCCGGTTCGGCCGACGATGCGACCTTCCTGCTGACCAACGCCGACACCGTGATCATCGTCCCAGGCTACGGCCTGGCAGTGGCGCGGGCGCAGCATGCGCTTAAAGAGTTGACCGAGAAGCTCACTCACCACGGCGTCACAGTGAAATACGCGATCCACCCGGTGGCCGGCCGTATGCCTGGACACATGAACGTGTTGCTCGCCGAGGCGGAGGTGCCTTACGACCAGGTGTTCGAGATGGAGGACATCAACTCCGAGTTCGGCCAGGCCGACGTGGTGCTGGTATTGGGCGCCAACGACGTGGTCAACCCGGCCGCCAAGAACGACCCGAACTCGCCAATCGCCGGTATGCCGATCCTGGAAGCCTTCAAGGCCAAGACCATCATCGTCAACAAGCGCTCAATGGCCAGCGGTTATGCCGGCCTGGATAACGAGCTGTTCTACCTGGACAAAACCATGATGGTCTTCGGCGACGCCAAGAAGGTCATCGAGGACATGGTCAAGGCCGTCGAATAACACTGCGCCAGCGCAATACCCTAAACCCCGGCCTGCAGTAGGCTGGGGTTTTTTATTGCGGGATGAATCCCGACCAAAGGCTCTAAATCGCTAGCTCGCATTCGACCATGGTAGCGGGCCGAATTTTTTTGAAATCACTACACTGCCCACCTTGCTTCCGTAGCCTGAGATAACAATTCATGTACCGTGATCGTATCCGCTTGCCTTCGCTGTTGAACAAGGTCATGAGCGCGGCTGACGCCGCCGCACTGATCGAAGACGGCATGACCGTCGGCATGAGTGGCTTCACCCGTGCCGGTGAAGCCAAGGCCGTCCCCCATGCCCTGGCCGAGCGCGCCAAGACTTCCCCGCTGAAAATCACGCTGATGACCGGCGCCAGCCTGGGCAATGACTTGGACAAGCAGCTGACCGAGGCCGGCGTATTGTCTCGACGCATGCCGTTCCAGGTCGACAGCACCTTGCGCAAGGCCATCAACGCAGGCGAGGTGATGTTCATCGATCAACACTTGTCGGAAACCGTCGAGCAACTGCGCAACAACCAGCTCAAGCTCCCGGACATTGCAGTGATCGAAGCGGTTGCTATCACCGAGCAGGGTCACATCGTGCCCACCACCTCCGTGGGCAACTCGGCCAGTTTCGCGATTTTCGCCAAGCAGGTGATCGTCGAGATCAACCTGGCGCACAACCCGAACCTGGAAGGGCTGCACGACATCTATATACCGACCTACCGGCCGACCCGCACACCGATTCCACTGGTAAAAGTAGATGACCGCATCGGCAGCACCGCAATCCCGATTCCGCCGGAGAAGATCGTCGCGATCGTCATCACCAACCAGGCCGACTCTGCGTCTACCGTAACCCCGCCTGACAATGACACCCAGAGCATCGCCAACCACTTGATCAATTTCCTCAGGCAAGAAGTGGACGCCGGGCGCATGACCAACAAACTCGGCCCGCTGCAGGCCGGGATCGGCAACATTGCCAACGCGGTAATGTGCGGTTTGATCGACTCGCCATTCGAAGACCTGACCATGTACTCGGAAGTACTGCAGGACTCGACATTTGACCTGATCGACGCCGGCAAGCTGAGCTTTGCCTCGGGCAGTTCGATCACCTTGTCGGAACGGCGCAACGCCGACGTGTTCGGCAACCTGGAACGCTACAAAGAGAAATTGGTGCTGCGCCCTCAGGAAATCTCCAACCACCCTGAAGTGGTGCGGCGCCTGGGCATTATCGGTATCAATACCGCTCTGGAGTTCGACATATACGGCAACGTCAACTCCACCCATGTGTGCGGCACGCGGATGATGAACGGCATCGGCGGTTCAGGCGACTTCGCGCGCAACGCGCATCTGGCGATCTTCGTGACCAAGTCGATCGCAAAAGGTGGCGCGATTTCCAGCGTGGTGCCGATGGTGAGCCATGTGGATCACACCGAACATGACGTGGACATCCTGGTGACCGAAGTCGGCCTGGCCGACCTGCGTGGCCTGGCGCCACGGGAAAGGGCGAGGGTGATCATCGATAACTGTGTACATCCCGCTTACCGCGATGCACTGAACACCTACTTCGAGACCGCCCGCGCTTTAGGCGGCCACACCCCGCACATCCTTCGCGAGGCACTGAGCTGGCACATCAACCTGGAAGAAACCGGGCATATGCTGAAGGCTTGATTCATACACCTCGGGGCTGAGGCAAGTACAGTTGCCTCAGCTCCTTAAGCAACCCGCCAAAATTTAAAAAACTGTACTGCTGTACCGGTCATTTCCTACCTCCTTTTCCTACTCAACCTCTGAAAAATGCCAATTTCGCACCCTTTAGGTGCAGACAGGTACAGTTGCCCCATTTCCGTACCGTACAGCCTCATTAAACAGTTAACTGGCCCCTCACAATACAGGTGAACTGTATCTAGAGAGTCTTGCCCTGGAAGAGGATCATTGGCATCAGTTAAACCACTACCTAATCCCGCCACAAGCGGAAGGATGTCATCATGGAACGTACACTCAGTTCCGAACTGTTCTCCGAAAAAGCCGTCAACCACCAAGCCGCTCTGCCTCTGCGCGTTCTGGCCAACCTGATGCTGTGGCAGCGCCGCATCTCCAGCCGTCACCAACTGGCTCGTCTGGATTCGCGTCTGCTGGCTGATGCTGGTATCAGCGAAGCTCAACGCTACGAAGAGCTGAGCAAGCCGTTCTGGCGCTAATGAGCGCTCGCTGGCCCTGACCTGCTTAGGTCCACTGCCAGCAACCAGATTGAACAAAACAAAGCCCGCCCCGGGAAACCGGAGGCGGGCTTTGTCGTTTGGGGGATTCGATTTTTGGCGCTGAACAGAAGCGCTATATCTAGACCAGTACAGTTATAATTACAGAACACTTTAGCGGTACAATTTACCCGCAGTGTATCTGTATCGCTCGATATAGCGCGATCACTATGGTGCTTCAGACCTAATCGAAGGCACCTTCCATGAATAATCGAGACGCTCTGTATAAGCGGCTGACACGGCGTATCGTCGACGGCCTTGGCCGTTGGGCGCAGCGTGCTCACGGTAGGCGCCAGTTGGCTCAGCTTGATCCGCGAGACTTGGCCGATGCAGGCATCACGCAGGGTGATCGTATTGCCGAGCTGTCCAAGCCCTTCTGGCGTGACTAAGCAGTCAAGAAGCTATCCGAAGGCAGAAGTGGCGACTAATATCCAGCAACCGAGTGGCGAAGCACGGGGAGCAGGCGTCTGATCCCCAACGACTGTTCTGCACCACTTATCGTTCATTTAAAGGAGTCACACCATGTCCCGTCTTCGCCTGCTGAGTGCCGCTGCGCTATTGACCCTGGCTACCACTGCCAACGCGAGCAGCTTTATCGTGACCACCGACTCCATCGTTGGCGCCCTGAAAGCCACTTCCGACGCTACCTCCGATGCCACTTCGTCCCTACGTGACAACAAGGTCGTACGCGCCGCCCGTGACGACGCCGCCAGCTTTGTCGCCAGCGAAGGTGCAATTCGTGGTGTGAAGCTGGAAAGCGCCCTGGCTCAGATCCGCCAACAAGCTCCGCAATTGAACACCGCGACGGACGCACAATTGGCCCAAGCCATCCTGGCGATCTGAAACACCATGCAACGGGAGCCTATGCCGCTCCCGGATGCCTTCGCACTGGCCCTTGCCGGGGCTTTGCGCTAGCCTTGCCGCTCGTTTTCAGTTGTCGAGTCCTATGGCTTTTTCATACCGTTTGCTCATCGTCCCTATGTTGTTTTCTGCCAGTTGGTCGCCCATTGCCTCTGCTTTTGACGTGACCATTCAGGGCACCGTCGCGAGCGCGTACGCGACCAGCAAAGTGACCTCCGCACCTTTCGACAGAAAAGTCGTCATGGCGGCCCAGGATGATGCCGCCGCTTTCATTGCCACTGACGGCCAGTGGCGGGGAGCACGGCTGGAATCGGCGCTGGATTACCTGCGCCACAGCCAGCCAAAACTTAACGCCAGCGACCTTGAACTGGCGAAAGCAATTCTCGTCCAATAATCACCTTTGTATTTCGGAGTCATTCCATGCGTAGCCCGCTGATCGTCGCCACCCTTGGCCTGCTGTTGTTGGCCGATGTTGCCCAGGCGCATACCCTGGTGGCCACCAGTAACATCATTGTGCGCGCCTCCGGTCGCACCATTGATTTCACCTCGGACACCACCACCTCCATCCGCGACTCCAAGGTCGTACGCGAAGCCCACGACGACGCCGCCAGTTTTGTCGCCACCAACGGCGAAATCCGTGGCGCGCAACTGGAGGCCGCCTTCGATACTCTTCGAACCCGCCTGCCTGAAGCACGCGATGCCAGCGATCAGACTCTCGCCGAAGCCATCCTCGCACTGTGAGGCGCCTCGCGGCCTGGCTCCTGGCCGGGACTGTGCTGCTATGCGCCAGCGCTGCCCAGGCCAGCCTGCAACTGCGGCTCAAGACCGAGGGCTTGAGCCCGGCTGAACAGCAGGCCAGCCAGGCATTGCTCGATGACGCGATGCGCTCATTGCCGCCGCGCTTTATCGAGCAACTGGACCGACGCATCGATGTCGGCTGGACCGACCAGATGCCTGCAAACGCTTACGGCCAAGCCTCCCTAGTGTCTGAGCTGGACCTCAACCGCAACCTGTTGGCCAGCCTGACCGACGGCAGCGCCGCCACGCATAAAACCAATCGCCCCCACGGCACCGTGCGCCGGGAAATGCTGGCCACGGTCCTGCATGAACTGACTCACATCTATGATCGCGCGCGCCTGTGGCCCGAAGACGAACGCAGGCTGATCCAGCGCTGCAGTCGCCAGAACAGCATCACCGGCGTGATCGGCCTGCCGGATCAGTGCCGTGGCCAGAACGACCGGCGCTTCACCCTCAGCGATGACCCGCGATTGCTCGACCTCGCCGGCTGGCCACAATACGTCGGCAGGCGCGGCGAACGCGAACAACATAACCGCCAGGTGGTGCGCAGCCCTGACCTGTACGAAACCACCAGCCCGCTGGAATTCGTCGCGGTCAATATGGAGTACTTCCTCCTCGACCCGAGCTACGCTTGCCGGCGCCCGGCACTGTTCCGTTACTACCGCGATCACTTCGGCTGGGCCCCGCCCGAACAGGATGCCTGCGCCAAGACTTACGCGTTTCTCAATGCCGGCAACGATTTCGCCAAAACGCCGCTGGGCCATATCGATCCCGAGCGGGTGTACCAGATTGATTACTTGCTGGCCGAAGCCAACCAGAACCTAGTGAGCCGTTGGGGCCACAGCATGTTGCGTCTGGTGATCTGCGCCCCGGGCCGCCCGCGTGGGCCGGACTGTCGGCTGGATCTGGACCAGCACCTGGTGCTGTCCTACCGCGCTTTCGTCGGTGACGTGCAACTGTCGAGCTGGGACGGTCTGGTGGGCAAATACCCGTCACGGCTGTTCGTATTGCCGCTGGCGCAGGTGATCGATGAATACACCAAGACCGAACTGCGCGGCCTGGCCTCCGTCCCGCTGAAACTCACGCGCCGGGAGATCAACGAAACCGTCGAGCACGCTGCTGAAATGCACTGGAGCTACGACGGCAACTATTTCTTCCTGTCCAATAACTGTGCCGTGGAAAGCCTGAAACTGTTGCGCAGCGGCAGCGCCAATCCGCAGCTGACCGGCCTGGACAACATCACCCCCAATGGTTTGCTGGAAGTACTGCAGGCTCGCGGTCTGGCCGATACCAGCGTGCTGGACAACAAACGTGAAGCGCTGCGCCTGGGGTATCACTTCGACTCCTTCCGCGAACGCTATCAGGCCATGTTCGACGTGCTGCGCAAACATCTGCCGATCAAACAGACTCAGGTTGAAGACTGGCTCTCCCTCAGCGCCGAGCAACGTCGCGTGTGGTTCAACCAGGCCGATCTGCGCACCAGTGCGGCGTTGCTGCTGTTGGAACAGGCGAGCTTCCGTAAACAGCTGATGCTGGCCCAGGATGAGGTCAAGCAGCGTTACCTCGGCGCCCGCGAGTTGAAAAACGGCGGCATGGAGAAAGCCAACGCTACGTTGCAGCAGATCCTTGCCAACAGCGGCTTTCTCAGTCGCCCGGCTGAACTGCTGGGCAGTGGCGGCTACGGTCTGCCGCAGCCGTCGGAAGCCACGCGCCTGGAGTCGGAAAGTGCCGAGCGCCAGAAGCAGTTGCAGTCGCTGACCGGCGAGTTGGACAAAGAGGTGAGGGCGCTGCTGGATCCGTCCCGTGCCGCCGAGATTGCAGCCTGTGAAGCCAACCTCAAGCAAGTCGGAGAACATCTGCGCAGTCTGCACAAGGCAGCGGGCGGCCTCGAACTGCCCTGAAGCCCCCGCGATTGTTGACATGCGTTCCCCTGAATACCGCGCGTCTTCCCACCGACAACTGTTTTGCCAGCGAAAGCTGGCTGAAAGCTTACGCGTCTAGGATCGCCCCCAACTGCCGGCAACAGACCGGCTGTACACAACAACAATGGTGATCCCCGATGTTCGTCCGTACCCGCCTGTTCACTCCCACTCCGCCCGTAAGCCTCGTGACTGCCGTTCTGCGCTGAACCGTTCCGGTTCGCCATTCCCTAGCCGCGCTACGCCTGGAGTATTCCTATGCTGACTTTCCTTGGCTTTGCCATGGTCATCACGTTCATGTTCCTGATCATGAC
Organism: Pseudomonas sp. ARP3; assembly: GCF_001029595.1. Taxonomy (NCBI): domain Bacteria; kingdom Pseudomonadati; phylum Pseudomonadota; class Gammaproteobacteria; order Pseudomonadales; family Pseudomonadaceae; genus Pseudomonas; species Pseudomonas sp. ARP3. The sequence continues at coordinate 143,444 of NZ_LEKF01000014.1, read as the reverse complement.
CAAGCGCTTGTCCGCGCTGATCGCCTTGATCATTGTGCCGATCCTGTTCGCGCTGTTCGGTGGCTTCGCGCCGAAGATCGGCCCGATGATGCTCGAAGGCATCACCAAGCTCGCGCCGACCGGCGTGATGCTGATGTTCGCCATCCTCTACTTTGCCTTGATGATCGACTCCGGCCTGTTCGACCCGGCCGTGCGCAAGATCCTCAAAATGGTCAAGGGCGACCCGCTGAAAGTCTCGGTCGGCACCGCGGTGCTGGCCCTGGTGGTGTCCCTCGACGGTGACGGCGCCACCACGTACATGATCTGCGTAGCCGCCATGCTGCCGCTGTACCAGCGCATCGGCATGAGCCCGCGGATCATGGCCGGCCTGATCATCCTCGCCGGTGGCGTGATGAACATGACCCCCTGGGGCGGCCCCACCGCCCGCGCCGCCAGTGCGCTGCATGTGGACCCGTCGGATATTTTCGTACCCATGATCCCCGCCATGGCCGCCGGCGTGGTGGCGATCCTGGTGATCGCTTACATGTACGGCAAGCGCGAACGTGCGCGCTTGGGTGAACTGCACCTGCAAGGCGACGAAATCGACCACAGCGAGATCAGTGTGTCGCAGTACCCGGACGCTCGCCGTCCGAAGCTGATCTGGTTCAACGGCGCCCTGACCCTGGCGCTGATGTGCACTCTGATTGCAGGTCTGTTGCCGCTGCCGGTGCTGTTCATGGTGGCGTTCAGCATCGCGATGATCGTCAACTATCCGTGCCTGCAACAGCAGAAAGACCGCGTCGCCGCTCACGCCGGCAGCGTGCTGGCGGTGGTGGGGCTGATCTTCGCGGCGGGCATTTTCACCGGCATTCTGTCGGGTACCGGCATGGTCGATGCTATGTCCAAGAGCCTGCTGGCGGTCATCCCTGAAGCGTTGGGCCCGTACCTGGCGGTGATCACCGCGCTGGTGAGCATGCCGTTCACGTTCTTCATGTCCAACGATGCGTTCTACTACGGCGTACTGCCAGTACTCGCCGAAGCCGCCAGCCACTATGGCATCACCGCCGTGGAAATGGCCCGCGCTTCCATCGTTGGTCAACCCGTGCACTTGCTCAGCCCGTTGGTCCCCTCGACCTACCTGCTGGTGGCCCTGGCCGGTATCGAATTTGGCGATCACCAGCGCTTTACGTTGAAGTGGGCAGTGCTGGTGTGCCTGTGCATAATGTTCGCCGCCTTGCTGATGGGGATTTTTCCGCTGTTCAGCACTCTATAACCGTACAACCCACTGTGCCGGTTCCATACCGGCGCGGTTCAACACTTGCGCAAAGGAATACACATGGAATGGCTGACCAATCCGGAGATCTGGATTGCCTTCTTCACCCTGACGGCCCTTGAGATCGTCCTGGGCATCGATAACATCATCATGATTTCGATCCTGGTCAGCCGCATGCCCAAGCACATGCAAGCGCGCACCCGGATTTTCGGCCTGGCGCTGGCAATGGTCACGCGCATCATGCTGCTGCTGTCGATCACTTGGGTGATGCAATTGACCGCCGACCTTTTTGTGGTCCTCGGCCAGGGCATTTCCGGTCGCGACCTGATTCTGTTCTTCGGTGGCCTGTTCCTGCTGTGGAAAAGCTCCCAAGAGATGTACCACGCGCTGGAAGGCGAAGACGAAACCCACGAGGAGCCCAAGGGCGCCGGTGGCAAGTTCATCTACACCATCATCCAGATCGCGATCATCGACATCGTGTTCTCCCTGGACTCGGTGATCACTGCGGTCGGCATGGTGTCCCATGTGCCGGTCATGGTCGCCGCGATCGTCGTCGCCGTACTGGTGATGATGCTGGCGGCCGGCAAGATCAGCGAGTTCATCGATAAGCACCCGTCATTGAAAATGCTCGCGCTGTCGTTCCTGCTGGTGGTGGGTACCGTGCTGATCGCCGAATCCTTCGATGTGCATGTGCCGAAGGGTTACGTCTACTTCGCCATGGCGTTCTCGTTGGCGGTGGAAGCGGTAAACATCAAGATGCGCACCGCCATCGCGAAAAAGAAAAAGCAGCAGGATCCGGTGAAACTGCGCAAGGACATTCCGGGTCAGTAAACCCGAGCCTGAACAAAAACGGGGCCTTCGCGCCCCGTTTTTTTTACATCGCAAAAAGCTGATTTCATGACAGTTTTGTTTCAATCCCCACTTTAGCTATGCGATGCTGGCGCCGAGCCCATTCGCCAACTACAGCTTAAGTACAAGACGTAGAACGGCACGCGGCAATTCTCATTGGCTCCTTCTGGAGCCCACCCACACGGGGGGCCGAGCATGCTGACCTTGCTCAATCTGCTTTCCGCCGTGACCCTGCTGATCTGGGGCACGCACATCGTCCGAACCGGCATCCTGCGGGTCTACGGTTCCAACTTGCGCCACGTCATCGGTCAGAACATGGCCAAGCGCTGGCTGGCGTTTATCGCCGGCATTCTGGTGACCGCCATGGTGCAGAGCAGCAACGCCACGGCGATGCTGGTGACATCATTCGTCGGCCAGGGCCTGATGGGGCTGATGCCGGCCATGGCCACCATGCTCGGCGCCGACGTCGGCACAGCCTTGATGGCGCGGGTGCTCACCTTTGATCTTTCCTGGCTGTCGCCGCTGTTGATTTTTCTCGGGGTGATTTTCTTCCTGTCGCGCAAACAGACGCGGGCAGGGCAGTTGGGTCGGGTGGGCATCGGCCTGGGGCTGATCATCCTGGCGCTGCAATTGATCGTCGAAGCGGCGGGACCGATTACCCATGCCCAGGGGGTCAAAGTCGTGTTTGCGTCGCTGACCGGCGACATCCTGCTCGACGCCTTGGTCGGCGCCTTGTTCGCCATGATTTCCTACTCCAGTCTCGCCGCGGTGCTGCTGACCGCCACCCTGGCCGGCGCCGGCGTGATCGGCCTGCATGTGGCAATCGGCCTGGTGATCGGCGCCAATATCGGCAGCGGCATACTGGCATTTCTCAGTACCAGCATGCAGAACGCGGCCGGTCGCCAGGTCGCCCTAGGGAGCTTGCTGTACAAACTGATCGGCCTGCTGCTGATCATCCCGGTGCTCGACCCGCTCGTACGCTGGATGGATAACCTGGACTACAGCGCCCAGGGCATGGTCATCACCTTTCATTTGCTCTACAACGTCAGCCGCTGCCTGATCCTGCTGCCCACCATCGGCCCGATGGCACGCCTGTGCGCGTGGCTGCTGCCGGAGCGAGAAGAGGTAAATGGCAAAGCCAAACCACGGCATCTGGACCCTACCGCCCTCACCACTCCCAGCTTGGCGCTAGCCAACGCCGCGCGAGAAACCCTGCGCCTGGGTGACCTGATCGACAATATGCTCACCGCCATGCAGGAAGTACTGCGCGGCAAACAGACGGCCATCACCCAGGAAATGCGCAGCCTCAGCGATGACGTTGAAGCGCTCTACAGCGCCATCAAGCTCTACCTGGCGCAAATGCCCCGCGAAGACCTCAGCGAACAAGACAGCCGCCGCTGGGCCGAAATCATCGAGCTATCGATCAACCTCAAGCTGGCCGGCGACTTGATCGAACGCATGCTGCGCAAGGTCCAGCAGCAGAAGACCTCCCAGCGCCGGCAGTTCTCGGAGGTGGGCCTGGAAGAACTCACCGACCTGCACAGCCAGTTGATCGCCAATCTGCGCCTGGGGCTGTCGGTGTTTCTCAGCGCCGACCCCCACAGCGCGCGCCAGCTGCTGCGTGAGAAGCGCCGCTTCCGCGCCCAGGAGCGGCGCCTGGCCCATGCCCATGTCAGCCGTCTGCAGCGCAAGATCGTACAAAGCCTGGAGACCAGTTCCCTGCATCTGGAGCTGATTGCCGACATGAAGCGCCTGAACTCGTTGTTTTGCAGCAGTGCGTATGTGGTGTTGGAAACGTCCGACACCGGCGCACTCTCGGCCGAAGATATTGCCGACATCACGCATTCACCCTGAACGTACGATGGCCCGTGAAGTCAGTTACAACTGACCTCACTCGCCAGGAAGCCAGTTATGCGTCGCCTGTTATTCGCCTGCCTGCTGATGGGCGCCGCTCACGCCTTTGCCTTTGACCGCCTGCAAGTCGAGGGCTACACCTTGCCCAACGGCCTGCAACTGCTGCTCAAACCGGGTACCGAGCGCGGGCATGTGGCGATTCGCCTGGTGGTGGGTGTGGGCCTGGATGACTTCCGGTGCGAGGACAAAGAGCTGCCACATCTGTTTGAACACCTGCTGTTCAGCGGCATCGATGGCGGCGGCGAAGGCAATCTGGAAGAACGCATGCAAGCCCTGGGCGGCGAATGGAATGCCTACACCAGCAACGCCGATACCACCTTCGTGATCGAAGCGCCCGCCTATAACCAGCGCAAAGTGCTGGACCTGCTGCTGGCGATCCTCACCCGTACCGAGCTGACCGACGCCCATATCAATGCAGCCAAACAGGTGGTGGAACGTGAGGACGGCGGCCACTACTCACGCCTGCAACGCCTGCTTGACCGCCAGGACCTGGGCCACACCGCCAGCAATCAACTGGCCGTCGAGCTGGGACTTAAATGTGCCGAACGCGCCGAGGTCAATCACCTGACCCGTGATCAATTGCAAAAACTGCGCAAGGACTGGTACGCCCCCAACAACATGACGCTGATCGTCGTCGGCGATCTCGACAAACTGCTGCCGGCCTATCTGGAACGCACCTACGGCCAATTGACGCCGGTCGAGCCCAGCGACCATTTACCGCTGCCGCAGATCCAACAGGCCGCCGCCGCCCATCGCGAACTGATCCACGGATGGCTGGGCAACAGCGTCAAACTGCACTGGCTGCTGCCGGAACCGGTGCTGGACGACCAGCACGATGAAACCTACGACCTGCTCAAGGACTACTTGGACTGGGCGCTGTACCGCCAACTGCGCCTCAAACATGGTCTGTCCTACGGCCCCTGGGCCGAACGCGAAGTGCTCGGCGGCGTCGGTTTTCTGAGCCTGAACGCAGACCTGGAACGGGAAGACCTCAGCGAAGCCGAACAGGTACTGCAAGACCTCAAGACGCAATTGCTCAAAGACGGCCTGGCCCCGGCCACCTTTGCGCGCCTGCAACAAGCGGCCATTGCCCGACAAGCCTGGGCTGTGCAGGGCAACAGCGCGCTGGCCGACTATTATTGGAGCGCCACCAGCGACTATGACAACGGCCATTTCAGCGACCCTGCCAAACGCATCAAGGCCGTCAAACTGGACGAGGCCAACCAGACGCTGCGCGAGTTGCTCAAGCAACCCGGCTACTGGCGCATCGAAAAACCACTGTTGAGCTACGACAGCCTGAGTGGGCTCGGCGTCGGGCTGCTGGGGGTGATCGCGATCCTGTGGATAAGCGTGCGGCGTTATCGCAAACGGGTTGTGCAATGACGCACCGAACACCCGGCTAAGACGTTATTCTGTCTGGGATTTTTCCTACACACACTGCGAATCGCCGAATGCCAAACCTGACTCACTATATCCAGCGCATCCTTGAACTGATGAAGCGCTACCCAGGGGTGATCGCACTCGGTGGTTTTATCTCGGGGGTGTGCAGTTTCATCCTGGTGGACCGTCAGCAGGGCATGGCCAGTTGGATCGCGGTGATCATGCTGGTGAGCTGGCTATGGCTGATGCTCGAAAACAGCTTCACGCAGCTGTTCACCAAACTCTTCAAACGGGAAATTCCCGAACCTCTGCTGCGCTATGCGACCCAGATGATCCACCAGGAAAGTCTGTTCTTCGTGCTGCCGTTCTTTTTCATCACCACGGCCTGGAACAGCGGCCAATCGATATTTACAGGGCTGCTCGGCGCCGCGGCGCTGGTGTCGATCATCGACCCGCTGTACTACAAGTGGCTGGCGCCCAAGCGTTCGCTGTTCCTGGCCTTGCACACCCTGACCCTGTTCGCCGCGCTGCTCACTGCACTGCCGATCATCCTGCACCTGACCACCGCCGAGAGTTACAAACTCGCCCTCGGCGTGGCCATGGCCTTGTCGATTCCGAGCCTGGCCGTGAGCCTGCCGCTGCGCAGTCTCAAGGGCTGGGCGATGCTGCTTGGGGTCACGGCCGCCATCGGCGCGGCGGGTTGGCTGCTGCGCAGTTGGGTGCCGCCGGCCACGCTGTGGATGACCGAGGTGGCCATCAGCACGCAGTTGCAGGACCGCACCCCGGGCGACGACCTCAAACAAGTCAGCGCCGCGCAACTGCGCAACGGTGGGCTGTATGCCTACACCGCGATCAACGCGCCGCGGGGGCTGGACGAGCGTATCTACCATGTGTGGAAACTCAACGGCAAAGAAGTGGACCGTATCGCCCTGGATATTCACGGCGGACGCAAAGAGGGCTACCGCGCCTGGACCCACAAGCAGAACTTCCCGGCCGACTCCGTAGGGCGCTGGCAGGTGAGGGTGCTCACCGAAGACGGACAAGTGATCGGCGTGCTGCGCTTTAAAGTCACCGACGCAGCACAAACGGACAACCCACAGTAGGCTGCTTCGTGCTATTACGTAGGACTTGTGGATAGCAAACAAGCTCGGAGCTTATGACCACCCACACCACGGCCGGCGCCGCCCATCTCGATACGTCCACCGCCCCTCCGTTACTCAGGATTACGGGGGACTGGACGCTTGCCCACTACGCCAGCCTGAAAAAGCTGTCGGACAAGCTCGACGGCCAATACGACGCCGGCGCGCGCATCGACCTCAATGGCCTCGGCGCCCTGGACACTGCTGGCGCGTCACTGCTGGTGGAACTGCTCGGGCCGACCCGCATCGAGCAATCCGCCGAGCAGACCGATTGCAGCCTGTCCACCGCCGACCGCGCACTGCTTAAAACCGTGTATCGCTCCCTCAACGACTTCTGCGTGCCGGACAAGGCCCCCGAAGAAGCTACCGGTATTCAGGTGCTGGCGCGTATCGGTGCAGCGGTGGACAAGGTGTGGCAGGACAGCAAGAAACTGCTGGGCTTTATCGGCCTGATCCTCGAAACCTTCGCCCGCAGCCTGTTCCGGCCCAAGCGCTGGCGCATTACGCCCATGGTTGCCCACCTCGAACAGGTCGGCCTGGATGCCGCCCCCATCGTGGCCTTGTTGACCTTCCTGGTCGGCGCCGTAGTGGCCTTTCTCGGTGCCACCGTGCTCAAAAGCTTTGGCGCGACGATTTTTACCGTGGACCTGGTGGCGTTCTCTTTCCTACGGGAATTCGGCGTGCTGCTGACGGCGATCCTGATCGCCGGCCGCACGGCCAGTGCGTTTACCGCACAAATCGGCTCGATGAAGGCCAACGAAGAAATCGACGCTATCCGCACCCTGGGGCTAGACCCGATGGAGCTGCTGGTGCTGCCCCGCGTGCTGGCGCTGCTGGTGGCGCTGCCGATGCTGACGTTTCTGGCGATGCTCTCGGGGATTGTCGGCGGTGGCGTGGTATGCGCCGTGGCCTTGGATATTTCACCGGCGATGTTCCTTTCGCTGTTGCAATCGGACATTGGGGTTCAACATTTCCTGGTGGGCATGGTGAAAGCCCCGATATTCGCTTTCCTGATCGCGGCGATTGGCTGCCTGGAGGGCTTCAAGGTCAGCGGCAGTGCTGAGTCGGTCGGTGCCCACACCACCTCCAGCGTGGTGCAATCGATTTTCGTGGTGATCTTGCTGGATGCGGTCGCGGCTCTGTTCTTCATGGAGATGAGCTGGTGAGCCGTCTACACCGGGCACCCGCCGAGGCGGTGATTGAGGTGCGCGGCCTGTGCAATCGCTTTGGCAGTCAGCGCGTGCACGAGAACCTCGATCTGGACTTGTATAAAGGTGAAATCCTCGCGGTGGTGGGCGGTTCCGGCAGCGGTAAGTCGGTGCTGCTGCGCAGTATCGTCGGCCTGCGCCGGCCAAACGAGGGTGAAGTGCGGGTGTTCGGCAAGAACCTGCCGAGCCTGCCGGAACAGGAGCGTTCCCTGGTGGAACGGCGCTTCGGCGTGCTGTTCCAAAAGGGCGCGCTGTTTTCCTCGCTGACGGTGACCGAGAACGTCGCCCTGCCACTGATCGAACATGCGGGCCTGAGCCGCGCCGATGCCGAGCATTTGGCTGCGGTGAAACTGGCGCTGGCCGGGCTGCCGCTGTCGGCGGCCGACAAGTACCCGGCCTCGTTGTCCGGCGGCATGATCAAACGCGCCGCTCTGGCCCGGGCCTTGGCGCTGGACCCAGACATCCTGTTCCTTGATGAACCCACCGCGGGCCTCGACCCGATCGGCGCGGCGCAATTCGATCAACTGATCCTGACCCTGCGCGACGCGCTGGGCTTGAGCGTGTTCCTGGTGACCCACGACCTGGACACGCTGTACACCATCACCGACCGCGTGGCGGTACTGGCGCAGAAAAAAGTGCTGGTGGCCGATGCTATCGATGTCGTCTCGGAAACGGACGACGCGTGGATTCACGAATATTTCCACGGCCCCCGTGGCCGCGCGGCATTGGATGCCGCTCAATCGCTCAACGAGGTATGACATGGAAACCCGAGCCCATCATGTGATGATCGGACTGTTCAGCGTGATCGTGGTGGTCGGCGCCATGCTGTTTGGCTTGTGGCTGGCCAAGTCCAGCGTCGACAGCGCGTTCCAGGATTACGAAGTGGTCTTCAATGAAGCGGTCAGCGGTCTGTCCCAAGGCAGTGCGGTGCAATACAGCGGGATCAAGGTGGGCGATGTGATCAGCCTGCGCCTGGACCCAAAAGACCCGCGTCGCGTCCTCGCCCGTATTCGCCTGGCCGGGCAGACGCCGATCAAGGAAGACACCCAGGCCAAACTCGCGCTGACCGGCATCACCGGTACCTCGATCATCCAGCTCAGTGGCGGCACGCCGCAAAGCCCCGAACTCAAAGGCAAAAATGGCAACCTGCCGGAAATCATCGCCTCACCTTCGCCCATCGCGCGCTTGCTTAACAACAGCAATGATCTGATGACCAGCATCAACGTGCTGCTGCACAACGCCAACAGCATGTTCTCCGCGGAAAACGTCGAGCACTTGAGCAATACCCTTGCACATCTGGAACAAACGACCGGCGCCATCGCTGACCAGCGTGGCGATATCAAGGTTGTGATGCAGCAGCTGATGCAAGTGAGCAAACAGGCAAACGCCGCGCTGGAGCAGACCACCGTGCTGATGCGCAATGCCAATGGCCTGTTGAACGAGCAGGGCAAGCAAGCCTTCGGCAGCGCCGAACAGGCCATGAAGTCCCTTGAGCAAAGCACCGCCACCATTAATACCTTGCTGACCAACAACAAGGATTCGGTCAACAGCGGCATGCAAGGGCTCAACGAACTGGCGCCGGCCGTGCGCGAACTGCGCGAAACCCTCGGCTCGCTGCGTGCCATCTCCCGCCGCCTGGAGGCCAACCCCAGCGGCTACCTGCTGGGCAGCGACAAGAACAAGGAGTTCACGCCATGAAGCGTGCATATCAACTGATCGTCCCTGTGGCCTTGGCGCTGATCAGCGCGTGCTCGATCCTGCCCAAAGCCGACCCGTCCGACGTGTACCGCCTGGCTTCGGCCCAAGCCACCAGCCAAGGCACTCCGGTGAGTTGGTCGCTACGCGTGACCAAGCCGCAAACCAGCGAATTTCTCGACAGCCCGCGCATTGCCGTGGTGCCCAATGGCGACTTGATCAGCAGCTACGCGAACTCGCGCTGGAGCGATCCGGCGCCAGTGCTGTTGCGTAATCGCCTGCTCGACGGCTTCCAGCGCGATGGCCGGGTCACGCTGCTCAGCACCGATGACACCAACCTGCAGGCCGACTATGAGCTGGGCGGGCAGTTGCAGGCGTTTCAGAGCCAATACCGAGGCAGTGCAGTGGAGGTGGTGATTCGCCTGGACGCACGCCTGGTACGTGGGAGCGATCAACGGATTCTGGCCAGTCGGCGCTTTGAAGTGCGCCAGCCGGTGAGCGATACCCAGGTGCCAGGGGTGGTGGCTGCGTTTGGCCAGGCAGGGGATCAGTTGAACAAGCAGGTGGTGGATTGGGTGGTGGCTCAGGGCAACCGGGGCGTGAAGCGCTGAGGGCGTCATCGGGGGCAAGCCCCCTCCCACATTTGAATGTATTCACAGGTCAATGGGTGGGAGGGGCTTGCCCCCGATAGCTATCTAAGTCTCAGCCAAAGAACCAGTAGCACACCGAGATAGCCGCCACGACGCCGGCAAACTCCGCCAGCAACGCACAACCCACCGCATGCCGCGCGCGCTGGATACCGACCGAACCAAAGTACACCGCCAACACATAGAAGGTGGTTTCGGTACTGCCCTGAATCGTCGCGGCCACCAGCGCCGGGAAGCTGTCCACGCCTTGGGTCTGCATGGTCTCGATCAGCATTGCCCGCGCGGCACTGCCGGAGAACGGCTTGACCATTGCAGTCGGCAAGGCATCGACAAAGCGCGTGTCCATGCCCGTCCACGCCACCACATGGCGAATCCCTTCCAGGCCGAAATCCAGCGCGCCGGAGGCACGTAATACGCCCACCGCACACAGCATCGCCACCAGGTACGGCAGCAGGTTCTTGGCGACATCGAAGCCTTCTTTGGCACCTTCGACAAATGCTTCGTACACCTTCACCTTGCGCAACGCGCCGATCAGCAGGAACAGCATGATCAGGCCGAACAGGGTCAGGTTGCCGAGAATCGATGACAACCCGGCCAGTGCCGTGGCGGACAGGGTCGCCAGCAATGCCATGAAGCCGCCCAACATCAGCGCGCCTGGAATCAAATAAGCCAACACCACCGGGTCCCACAGCCGCAGGCGCTGCATGGCGGCAACCGAGAGCAGGCCCACCAGGGTCGACGCACTGGTCGCCAGCAGAATCGGCAGGAACACCAGCGTCGGGTCGGCGGCGCCTTGTTGGGCGCGGTACATGAAGATGGTCACTGGCAACAGCGTCAGCGACGAGGCATTGAGCACCAGGAACAGAATCTGCGCATTGCTCGCGGTGGTCGGCAGCGGGTTGAGTTCTTGTAACGCCTTCATGGCTTTGAGGCCGATGGGGGTCGCGGCGTTGTCCAGTCCCAGGCCGTTGGCGGCGAAGTTAAGGGTGATCAGACCGATAGCGGGGTGACCCGCCGGCACTTCCGGCATCAGGCGACGAAACAGCGGGCCGAGGGCCTTGGCCAGCCAATCGACGATGCCGGCCTTTTCGGCGATGCGCAGAAAGCCCAGCCATAACGTCAGGGTGCCGAACAGCAACACCATCACTTCAACCGACAGTTTGGCCATGGCGAAAATGCTTTCCACCATCGCCGCGAAGATCCCAGCGTTACCGCCGACCAGCCATTGCGCCAGTGCTGACACCATTGCCACGACAAAGAAGCCAAGCCACAGGCCATTGAGCATCAGTTGAATCCCCTCGAATGATGGGGCGAATGATAGCGGGGCCGGCAGAAACGACAAACCCCGGATTTACCCGGGGTTTGCGTTGTTCAGCTCAGGGGGTTCAACCGCGGCTGACCTCGCCGACCGGCAATGCTTCCTTGCTGCGCCAGTGCGGCAGGGAATTCCAGTAGCGCTCGCCCTTGGCGTCGTCGTACATGCCTTCCCAACGGGCGATAACCAGCACAGCCAGGGCGTTACCGATCACGTTCAGAGCGGTACGCGCCATGTCCATCACACGGTCGACACCGGCAATAAACGCCAGGCCCTCAAGCGGAATGCCAACGCTGCCCAGGGTGGCCAGCAGCACCACGAAGGACACGCCCGGTACACCGGCGATGCCTTTGGAGGTGACCATCAGGGTCAGTACCAGCATCAGTTGCTGACCGATTGACAGGTCAATGCCGTACAACTGGGCGATAAAGATCGCGGCGATGCTCTGGTACAGGGTCGAACCGTCGAGGTTGAACGAGTAGCCGGTCGGCACCACAAAGCTGCAGATCGCCTTCGGCGCGCCGTAGGCTTCCATCTTCTCGATCACGCGCGGCAGCACGGTTTCGGAACTGGCGGTGGAGTAGGCCAGCACCAGTTCATCCTTGAAGATGCGCATCAGCTTGATCACCGAGAAACCGAACAGGCGCGCGATCAGGCCGAGAATCACAAAAGCGAAGAACAGAATGGCGACATAAACCAGGATCACCAACTTGGCCAGCGGCAGCAGGGAGGCGAAGCCGAAGTTGGCCACAGTCACCGCGATCAGCGCGAATACACCGATGGGGGCGTATTTCATGATCATGTGGGTCACTTTGAACATGCTCTCGGATACACCCTGGAACATGGTCACCAGCGGCTCGCGCAGCTCCGGCTTGAGGCTCGACAGGCCCAGGCCGAACAGCACGGAGAAGAAGATGATCGGCAGCATTTCGCCACGGGCGACGGCGGCGAAGATGTTGGACGGGATCAGGTTGAGGATGGTCTGGATAAACGCATGCTCGTGTTGTACCTCGGCGGCAGTCGCCTGGTATTTGGAGATGTCCACGGTACCCAGGGTACTCATGTCGATCCCGGCACCGGGGTGGAACAGGTTTGCCAGCAACAAGCCGACCACGATGGCAATGGTGGTGACCACTTCGAAGTAGAGGATGGTTTTGACGCCGATGCGACCGAGCTTTTTCGCGTCACCGACACCGGCAATACCGACGATCAGCGAGGAAATCACAATCGGGATCACGATCATCTTGATCAGGCGAATAAAGATATCGCCCGCCGGCTGCAGCACATTGCTGATCCACCAGGCCTTTTCAGCACTGAAATGGTTGAGCACTGCTCCGATTGCGATCCCCAGTACCAAACCGATGAGGATCTGCCAGGCGAGGCTTAGCTTTGCCTTCTTCATGTCATTACCCTTACTTCAAGTGAACTTAAGGCAAATGCGCCAGCTGCAACGCTCGAAAGCGAAAAAGTGTGAGCATCCGCCTCCATGAAAGGTCGCCGCCGCGTGGCCGAAATGACTTACTGGCAGGCGAAAAAAGGCGCAACTATTCCCATGCAAGGGGGCGACGTCTAATGCCGTAAACGCCTACCCTATGCCGAATCGGCATGGCTTTTTTAGATAATAACTGTCCGAACGGTCAGTTCAAATGCGACATTTTGCCCGACGAATATGCCGTGAAACGGCCAATTCAGGCTCACGCAGGGTTGCAGGCATTGATCGAAGAATCAGCACAAATGCTTGAGGATTCAGCGCAGTAGTGTCTGAAATGTCCTATAGACCCCTGCAAACTTTCTCGATAGATGGTCGCCGCGACACACTCAGTAATGGTTGAGGGCAGGCAAAAATAAAATGGTGGGCTACGGGCGGCATAACAGGCATAAGCCCGCCGCAAGTTCAACAAGTCGACGACTTGTGAACCTGCGTCGCAGCTTTTCGCCTGACCCGGCCCTTGCGCAGGTACTCCCTGTACCCGTAGGTCACGCCGATCCCAATCGATCAGAGCAACCCGGCCCCCTGGTCATGCACGCCCCGCGGCGGGGCGTGCAGAAGAAAGAAGCGAAGATCTTCTTTCTATGGACGCTGGTCCCGTTATCAGCAAGCGCTTTAAACGAAACCTAGTACCAATTCGGGTCTTTCTTGAGCTGTTCCATCAGCAGCTTCTGCATGCCTTCGTCCGGTTTACCAATAAAGCGGTAGTCGGCGTGCCGCGTAGGCGACTTGTCAGCCGGGAGGCCGGCCGGCACTTCCACCAACATGGCGTAGGCATCTTCCTTGTCAAAGCTGAAAGCGACGATCAGACGCTTGTTCAGGCACGTGTCCGCGGTCTCGCAGAGCGGCCCTACCAAGTACTTGTCGCCATCCTCTTCGACAGCATTCATTTGCTCGGCCGTACCGGTTAGGTTCATCACCCATTCCGGCAGGCGCTCTTCTTTCTTCACCACGCCTTGCCAGGTCTCACGGTATTGCGGGTCCGCACTGAGCAATTCGTTAGCCCGCGACTGGCCGTCATTGGCGGCCATCGCCAGACCGCTACCGCCCAGCAACAGGGCGGCAGCAATGGCTTTGAGAGACAAAGTGGTCATATTCAGCCTCGGCCGCGACGACCAAAGAAGAACGAAGCAATGAACATCACCAGGAAGACGACAAACAGGATCTTGGCGATACCGGTTGCGGTGCCTGCGATACCACCGAAGCCCAGGACTGCAGCAACAATGGCGATGATCAGAAATGTGATTGCCCAACTCAACATGGTGATTCTCCTTACGCTTCTATTAGAGGGTACAGCGGTCATGCCGTACGGACGCCCAGTGCGGACGACCGCTTTTCTTGCCTAGAACACCCAACGTTCCTGAGCTGGCAGCTGATCCAGCGTTGAATTCTGGTCAGCTACTCGCAATTGCTTGACGCTCACATCGCCAACAGCGCTGGCGGCGGGACGGCTCTGCATCGAACTGAAATGGGTCTGGGTCATGGCCGGACGCTCAAACACTTGGGCTTGCTGCTGACTCTCCTGCCAATGTTGAATCTGCTGGCCTGCAATCAACGTGACCATCAAGGCCAGGCTGGCAAACAAACCTTGCTGCACATGCAGTGGCGATACACGCAATTGGCTGAGGGTTTGGCGAGTCATGCTGCTGTACTCCCGCATTCTGATTATTCGTTCATGACACTCTTGGGAGAGGTATTGCAGAGCGCATGCCAGGTTTTTAACAAAATAAAACCCAATAAAATCAATAAGTTATAGATAGTTGCTCGATGATAGGGGCAGCATCCTGCACGATGGGCCTCTAGGGGCCGTGCGAAATGCACGATGGCCAGCGGTCGGGTCAAGGGATACATCACGACATGGGCGCTGCCCAACTGAGCGAATGACATGAAATGGCCACTCGCTGTGGCCTTTGTGAGAAGAAGCGCAGATACCTGCACGACGATTCGTTTTGTCGGTCAGAATAAACCATGCAACTTGCCCGATTATTCCGGGACTAAACACCATCATTTATCAGTTAGGGAGCGCGGGACAGATGGAATCAGCCAAGGAACTTCAAGGCCGCATTCTTTTAGTAGATGACGAGTCCGCGATCCTCCGCACCTTCCGTTATTGCCTGGAAGATGAAGGCTATACCGTCGCCACCGCCAACAGCGCTGCCCAAGCGGACGCGCTGATGCAACGCCAAGTGTTCGATCTGTGCTTCCTGGACCTGCGCCTGGGCGAAGATAACGGCCTGGATGTGCTGGCCCAGATGCGCATTCAGGCGCCGTGGATGCGCGTGGTGATCGTCACCGCGCATTCGGCCGTGGACACCGCCGTGGACGCGATCCAGGCCGGCGCCGCCGACTATCTGGTAAAACCGTGCAGCCCGGACCAACTGCGCCTGGCCACCGCCAAGCAGCTGGAAGTCCGCCAACTTTCTGCACGTCTGGAAGCCCTGGAAGGCGCGGTGCGCCAGCCCAAGGACGGACTCGACTCCCATAGCCCGTCGATGATGGTGGTGCTGGAAACCGCGCGCCAAGTGGCCGGTACAGATGCCAACATCCTTATCCTGGGCGAGTCCGGCACCGGTAAAGGTGAACTGGCGCGGGCCATCCACGGTTGGAGCAAGCGGTCGAAAAAATCCTGCGTGACCATCAACTGCCCGTCGCTAACCGCCGAACTGATGGAAAGCGAACTGTTCGGCCACAGCCGCGGCGCCTTTACCGGCGCCAGCGAAAGCACCTTGGGCCGGGTCAACCAGGCTGACGGCGGCACGCTGTTCCTCGACGAGATCGGCGACTTTCCCCTCACGTTGCAACCAAAATTGCTGCGCTTTATTCAGGATAAGGAATACGAACGCGTGGGCGACCCGGTTACCCGGCGCGCCGACGTACGTATCCTCGCCGCCACTAACCTGAACCTGGAAGACATGGTGCGCGACGGCCGCTTCCGGGAAGACTTGCTGTACCGCCTGAATGTCATCACCCTGCACCTGCCACCGCTGCGCGAGCGCAGCGAGGACATCCTGACCCTGGCCGACCGCTTCCTGGCGCGCTTCGTCAAGGAGTATGCCCGTCCGGCGCGCGGTTTCAGCGATCAGGCGCGGGAAGCCCTGCTCAACTACCGTTGGCCGGGTAATATCCGTGAACTGCGTAACGTGGTGGAGCGCGCAAGCATTATCTGCCCGCAGGAAAAGGTTGAAATCAGCCACCTGGGGATGGCCGAGCAACCGACCAACAATGCCCCGCGCATCGGTGCGGCGCTGAGCCTGGACGAACTGGAAAAAGCCCACATCGGTGCTGTACTGGCCACCAGCGACACGCTAGATCAGGCGGCGCGCACCCTCGGCATTGACGCGTCGACGCTGTACCGCAAACGAAAACAGTACAACCTGTGAGCTGTACCTTATGAAGTTAGCGATGAAGCTGCGGACTCGGCTGTTCTTGAGTATCTCAGCGCTGATCACCGTCGCCCTGCTTGGATTGATCCTGGGCCTGGTCAGCGTCATGCAGATGGCCAAGACCCAAGAGTCGCTGATCCGCAGCAATTTCGTCACCTTGGAGCTTGGCCTGAAATTGCGCCAAAGCCTGGGCGACCAGTTGATCCTAATGCTCGACGAGCGGCCCAACCCGAACGCCCTGGACGCTTCCAAACGACAGTATTTCGCACTGCTGGACGAGGGCATCGCCCACGAGCGGCAGGACGGCACAGGCGGTGGGTTCAGTCAGGCCCGCATCGACTACCTGAATTTCCTCAAGGCATTCGACGAGTCCCAACCTGCATCGCTGGTAAGCGGCAATAACGACAAACTCACCCAGACATTCAACGTGCTGCGCAATGGCTTGATCGCCGAGCACAAACGCGCGTTGGAAGCCATCAACACCAGTGAACGCAAATCCCGCGACCGCGCGCTGTTGATCGCCGGTCTCATGGGGCTGGTGGGCCTGGCGGTGCTGATCATCGGCTTCGTGACTGCCCACGGTATCGCTCGGCGTTTTGGCGGGCCGATCGAAGCGCTGGCCAAGGCCGCGGACAAGATCGGCCAGGGCGATTTCGAGGTCACGCTGCCGATCTCGTCAGCCGCGGAAATGAACCTACTGACTCGGCGCTTCGGCATCATGGCCGAGGCGCTGCGTCAGCATCAGGCCACCAATGTGGACGAACTACTGGCCGGCCAGCAGCGGCTACAGGCGGTACTCGACAGCATCGACGACGGCTTGCTGATGATTGATCGCCAAGGGCGTCTGGAGCACCTGAACCCGGTTGCCCAACGCCAATTGGGCTGGGATGAAGAACGCCTCGGCCAAGGCCTGGGCGAAGCGCTGGGCCGCCCGGAGCTGGATGAACAACTGCACTTGGTGCTGCGTGGCGGCAATCTGGAGCGCGCGCCGGAAGACCTTGAGGTGGAAGTCGACGGCGAACTGCGCCTGCTGACCTACAGCCTGACCCCAGTCAGCCACACCCAAGGGCATATTCTCGGCGCGGTGATGGTGATGCACGACGTGACCGAGCAACGCGCCTTCGAACGCGTGCGCAGTGAATTCGTGCTGCGTGCCTCCCATGAACTGCGCACGCCGGTAACCGGCATGCACATGGCGTTCGGGCTGTTCCGCGAACGCGCGAAATTCCCCACGGAGTCCCGGGAAGCGGACCTGCTGGACACCGTTAACGAGGAAATGCAGCGCCTGATGCAGCTGATCAATGACTTGCTCAACTTCTCGCGCTACCAGAATGGCCTGCAGAAACTGACCCTCGGCCCCTGTGAGATTCCCGACCTGCTGGAGCAAGCCCGCGGGCGCTTTATAGAACAGGCCAATGCGCAGCAAATCGAGCTGCTGATCGAAGCCCAGCCCGACCTGCCACGCTTATATGCAGACCAGGCGCAATTGGAACGGGTACTCGACAACCTGCTGGCCAACGCACTGCGCCATACCGCCGATGGCGGGCAAATTCGCCTGCAAGCGCGTCGCCATGGCGAGCGGGTGATTATCAGCGTCGAAGACAACGGCGAAGGGATTGCCTATGGGCAGCAAGGGCGCATCTTCGAGCCCTTTGTGCAGGTGGGCCGCAAGAAAGGCGGCGCCGGTCTGGGGCTGGCGTTGTGCAAAGAGATCGTGCAGTTGCACGGCGGCCGCATGGGGGTGTATTCGCGGCCGGGGCAGGGCACCCAGTTTTACATGGCGCTGCCGCTCTGACGGTCAGCGCCGGTTGAGGGCGCGCAGAATGGCGGCACTTTCGGCATCCGGCGTGCCATCGAACCGCGACGGCCTGAAGTGCATCTGGAACGCTGCGAGCACATGACGCGTGGCGACATCCAGCTCACCGGTTTGAGGCGTCTGGTAGCCCAATCGGGCCAACTCCTCCTGGAACCAAGTGATGCTCGGTAGCTCTGCGGTGTATTGCACCTGAAAACGCGCGACAGCCTGTGCATCCGGCCAAACCCCCAACCCTTCATCGGCCAAACGCTTCCAGGGGAACAAGGGCCCCGGGTCCAACTTGCGTAACGGCGCGATATCGCTGTGGCCGATGATGTTCTTCGGGTCGATGCCGTTGCGCTTGCTGATGTCTTTAAGCAACACGACCAACGACTTCACCTGCGCCTCGGAATACGGGTACCACAGACGGCCTGTCGGGGTGTCCGTGAAACCCGGGTTCACAATCTCGATACCGATGGAGCTTGAATTGAGCCATGTGCGGCCCATCCATTCACTCTCACCTGCGTGCCAGGCGCGCTGGCTTTCATCCACCAATTTATAAATGGTGGCCGAGGCGTCATCGCCAATCAGGTAATGGCTACTGACCTGGCCGTGGGTCAACAAGGCCAGGGAGCGTTCCAGGTTGGCCGAGGTGTAATGAACGATCACAAACTGCACGCGATTGTCGTAGTTGACCGAGGGATGACTGGTGTTGATGCGGGGGCCGCTGGCGCAGCCGGCAAGCAGGAGAAACGCAAGGGCGAGACAAATGGATTTCATGGCGGATGACAGTACGCTGAAGACGACAATGCAACAGTGTAACGTACCGACTGAAACAGAGCGGCCTAATTACAAACAGGCAACATCTTTTACGCCGCCTGCACTTGATTACGCCCCGCCGCCTTGGCTCGATACAACGCTTCATCGGCGCGCTTGAGCGCCAGTTCGCTGCGCTCACCCGAGCGCAATTGCGCCACGCCCATCGACACCGTGATCGTCACCGGTTCGCCTTTGAAGTGAAACGGACACGCTTGAATTGCCTCGCGCAGCCCTTCACCCACCGCCAAGGCCTCGGCGAGGGTCGAATCGGGCATCAGCAAGACAAACTCTTCACCGCCAAAACGCGCGATGAAATCGGTGGGCCGCAGGCGCTTGCTGAGCACATTGGCGATGATCTTCAGCACCTTATCGCCGGCCAGGTGGCCGTAACCATCGTTGATGCGTTTGAAGTGGTCCAGGTCCAGCATGGCCAGCGACAGGCTGTTGCCGCGCTGGTGCCAGGTATTGATTTCGTAGTCCAGGCGCTCGCTCCAGGCCGCACGATTGGGCAGGCCGGTCAATGGATCGATCAGGGCCTTCTGGCGCTGCACTTCAAGGTGTTCACGGTAGCCCTGGGCTTCCTGCTCCATGTTGGCGACGCGTTCGGCCAGGCCTTTGAGGCGCTCGGCAACCTCCTGCTCGCGCAGATCGCGTTGTTGCCGATGCTCGTCCATGGTGCCGAGCAAGCCCTCAAGATGGCTCTCCAGCACCTGTTTGAGGCTGTCCAGGTCGGCGGCGTCCTGTACGCTGGTTTGCAGCCCATCGACCTGCTCGCGGATCTGCGTATCCAGTTCACGCGCGGCAGAGCTACTGTCGGCATGCCCGTCACTGGCCACCTTCAGATGCCCCTGGAAGGCTTCGAGGCGCTCATTGAGTTGCTTGAGATAAGCCTCGAATTCTAGATGGCCACTGTCGGTGATCGCCAACATCAGTACCGCCAGATCATCCAGGATCGGTAGCAGTTCATACCAGTTCAAACCGTGGGCCAGACGCTCGCGCATCGCTTCAGCCTGAGGGCGATGACGCTCGGGCAGGTCCAGCTCTTCGAGCAAGCCGATAAGCGTGTCTTCGATGTGCTTGGCCACGGAGCTGTAGGACGGCTCGGGCGAGTCCGGCAAAGCGTATTGGCCGTCCGATTGCATCGCGTCGGGGTCAAGCGCCTCCACGTCCAACACAGGCGGCAGCGACAGACTGCCAATTACCGTCTGCTCCGGTGCCTCTATGACGTCGGGCTGCGGTGCGTCGATAAAGGCGGCGAGGGCGCTTTCGTTGGCCGGCTCTTGCGCCTGCGGTTCGAGCTCAGGCGCCTTGGGTTCCGTGCGGGCCAGCGCAGCTTTGACCGGCTCGGCCACTGCGTCGGCTTGAGGCGGAGATTCGTAGACGAAGGTCTCGACGGCAATTTGGGCTGGCTGGATCGGTGTGGCGGGTTGAGGCGCCGCGGCTTCGGGTTGTGGCGCGAAGGCGCGCAAAGCCTGGGTCAGCTCTTCGGATTGCTCGGGCTGCGGGGTTTCCGATGCGGATTTAGTCGCAACCGGTGCAGCTGAGGGGCCGGGAGCCGGCTCACTGGCAGGTGCTTCTACGTGGGTGTCCTTGGTTCCGAACAAACGCTGTAAAAGCCCTGCTCCGGGACGTGGAGTTTCACCATCCGGGTCCAGGTTAGTCAGCGCCTGCCCTTGCAAGTCGCTCAGCTCGCTGAGCAATAGCGGAATTTCCCGGGCCTGGCCGACACGGCCATCCAACTGTTTAGCGAAGGTTTTCAACGGTCGCGCCACCTCGCGTGGCAGCGGCAGTTTCTGCAACTGCGTGACCAGGGACGTCAGCGCGGTGCTCATCTGTTCAACCCGGGTTTCGCGGCGCTGCTCCGAATCCAAAACGGCTTTTTCCAGACGCGGCAGCAGCGCGGCGAGGGCGGCGTCCATGTCGTCGGTGCGGACAACGTCGCGCATCTCCTTCATGCACTGGTCGACCGCGCGGTCGGTGCCTTCAGCCGCCAAGGTGCTGCGCACGAGGCCACGGCGCAGCAGGTCGAGGCGCGCAGCCCAGCGGCGTTCGAGTTTGTCTTGTTGCTCGATGCTTAACAGGTATTTTTCTTTCCAGCGCTGGGCGTCGTCGCTCATGCAAGGGGTCCGCGAGGGCCGGGGCTCAACGCGGGCAATGCATCAGCCGTGAGCGAACCCGGCAGACGAATCTCTACCGCGACCGGCAGGTGATCGGAAATGGGCTGCGCAAGCACCTGCACACTTTCCAGCGTGAGGGTGGGACTGAGCAGGATATGGTCGAGGCAGCGCTGCGGACGCCAGCTGGGAAACGTCGCTTCGACTTGCGGCGCCAGCAACCCGAGGTCGCGCAACGGCGAGTTTTGCAGCAGATCATTGGCATGGGTGTTCATATCACCCATCAGCACCTGATGCTTGTAGTTGCCGATCATTTCGCGCACGTAAGCCAACTGCAGGTTGCGCGTACGCCCCCCGAGCGCCAGGTGCATCATAACCACCACCAACGCTTCCGGCCCTTCGCCGAAACGTACGAGGATCGCACCACGGCCCTTAGGGCCTGGCAGCGGGTGGTCTTCGATAGCGGTGGGTTTCAAGCGACTCAGCACGCCATTGCTGTGCTGCGCCAGGCGCCCGAGGTTGCGATTGAGCTGCTGGTACCAGTAGGGGAACGCTCCGAGCCTGGCCAGGTGTTCCACCTGATTGATGTAACCGGAACGGATGCTACCCCCATCGGCCTCCTGCAGCGCGACCAGGTCGAAATCGCTCAACAGGTCGCCGATCTTCTGCAGATTACCGGCCCGCCCGTTGTGGGGCAGCAAGTGCTGCCAACCACGGGTGAGGTAGTGCCGATACTTTTCGGTACTTATGCCAACCTGAATATTGAAACTGAGCAGGCGCAGACGGCTGTCCGCGAGCTGGCCAGTGGATTCCAGGTGATCTTCGTTGACCCGCGGATCATGCAGGCCAACGACACGTTCGGTACCCCAGCGGCGCATGAAAGGCCCCTTACTTGGCTGCGCGCTCTTTGGCGATCAGTTGGTCAGCAACGTTGAGGGTCTGTTCAGGCCCACCAGTGGAACCCAGGTCGAAACGGTATTTGCCGTTGACGATCATGGTCGGAACGCCTTGCACGCCGTATTTCTGCGCCAGCTCCTTGGCCTGTTTGATCTGGCCCTGGATAGCGAAGGAGTTGAAGGTGGCCAAGAACTTATCCTTATCGACACCTTGGGTAGCAACAAAGTCAGCCATGTCTTCAGGCTTGGTCAGGCGCTTGCCTTCTTTCTGAATCGCGTTGAACACTGCGTTGTGGACCTTGTGCTCGACACCCATGGCTTCGAGGGTCAGGAACAGTTGGCCGTGGGCATCCCAAGGGCCGCCGAACATGGCCGGGATGCGTTTGAAATTCACGTCTTTAGGCAGTTTCTCAACCCACGGGTTGATGGTCGGTTCAAAAGCGTAGCAATGCGGGCAGCCGTACCAGAACAGCTCAACCACTTCGATCTTGCCCGGCACCGAGACGGGCACTGGGTTGGCCAATTCGACGTAGGTCTTACCGGCTTCAAGCGGCACATCGGCAGCTTGAGCGGTCATGCCGAAAAGGCTGGCAGTGACGAGAGCGGCGCTGAGGATCAGATTACGCATGCTTTACTCCTGGACAAATAAAGTCGCCTCACGCGACCTTAGTTGTGACCGGTCGACGCAGGCATGAGTTCGTTAGTGTAACGGCAGCGGCCACAAAAAAGGGCGGCCAGGGCCACCCTTTTTATGCTTGCATCGCGGGATTAATCGAGCGTTAACGTCGCCGCGCCGATCAGTGCAGGCCCTGGATATAGCTGGACACTGCCGCGATGTCTTCGTCGCTCAGCTTGCGGGCGATGGTGCGCATGGTCATCGCATCGCCATCGTTGGCACGACCGGCTTCTTCCTTGCGGAAATCGGTCAGTTGCTTAGCGATGTATTGAGCGTGCTGGCCGCCCAGATGTGGGAAACCGGCGGCGGCATTACCCGCGCCATTGGGCGAGTGGCAACCGGTGCAAGCCGGCAGGCCTTTATCCAGGTCACCACCACGGAACAGCTTCTGGCCACGCGCTACCAGTTTCGGATCGGCAGCTCCCACACTGCCTTTCTGGCTGGCGAAATACGCCGCGATGTCCGCCAGATCCTGATCGTTGAGGTTGGTCAGCAAGCCGGTCATTTCCAGCACCGTGCGCTTGCCTGACTTGATGTCCTGCATCTGCTTGGTCAGGTAACGCTCACCCTGGCCGGCCAGTTTGGGGAAGTTCGGCGCCGGGCTGTTGCCATCCGGTCCGTGGCAAGCACCACACACGGCGGCTTTCGCCTGGCCCGCAGTAGCGTCGCCTGCAGCATGGGCAACACCGGTGATGCCCAGGGTCAACAGCAGACTCACGATCAGTTTGTTCATCAGCTAATCCAACTACGGCTAAGGGTTTAAGAGTTATCTACCGGGTTTACTCACCATCCATTCAATGACGGCCTGGTAATCCTCAGTACTGCAGTCCATGCACAAACCACGCGGCGGCATTGCCTTGAAACCCTGGCTCACGTGCTGTACCAGCGTGTCCATACCTTGCGCCAATCTCGGCGCCCAGGCTGCCTGATCACCCCGCTTCGGGGCGTTCGGCAACTGGCCAGCATGGCAAGCCACGCAAACTCGGTTGTACAGCGCTTCCGGTTCCTGTGTAGCCTGAGCGCCGTAAAGCGGAATCAGGACACCGACAGCGAGCAACCATCTGGTCATACATCGACCTTTTCAGGGTTTGAGAGCGTTTTGCGTTCTAATGCGCAATGAAGGTCTATCGCTCCCGTGAACTTCATCCTTCGCTGGGACAAAGCACACACAAAATCTGCGGCATTATATACTGGCGCCACTGAAACGGAAACGACACCGCTTGCCGCACCCTTTTTCGGCACCGCCCACATCGGAAATCTCATGCAACTCAAGAATCCCATCCTCGGCCTGTGCCAACAGTCCACGTTTATGCTCAGCGCCGCCAAAGTTGACCAATGCCCCGATGACGAAGGCTTTGAAGTCGCCTTCGCCGGCCGCTCCAATGCCGGTAAATCCAGCGCCCTGAACACGCTCACCCACGCCAGCCTGGCGCGCACCTCGAAAACTCCGGGCCGCACGCAACTGCTCAATTTCTTCAAGCTAGACGATGATCGGCGTCTGGTCGACCTGCCAGGCTACGGTTATGCGAAAGTACCGATCCCGTTGAAGCTGCACTGGCAGCGTCACCTGGAGGCTTATCTGGGTGGCCGGGAGAGTTTGAAGGGTTTGATCCTGATGATGGATATCCGCCACCCAATGACCGACTTCGACCTGCTGATGCTCGATTGGGCGGTCGCCAGCGGCATGCCGATGCACATCCTGTTGACCAAAGCCGACAAGCTGACCTACGGCGCGGCCAAGAATACGTTGCTCAAAGTGCAGTCGGAAATCCGCAAGGGTTGGGGCGATACGATCACCATCCAATTGTTCTCCGCGCCTAAGCGCATGGGCTTGGAAGAGGCTTACACCGTTCTAGCGGGCTGGATGGAATTGGCGGACAAGGGCGCGGAAATCGCCGAGTAACTTTTCTGCGGGCAAAAAAAACCCCGGACTTCTTATGGGGAGGGGAAGTTCGGGGTTCAAGTTCCGGACCGCTAGGGCGGGGTCCAGATATCTGCCAACACTTAACACAACATAGGAGCATTGAAGGGCTTCACCACCCATTCAGTAACTCTGAGTGGCAGTTCACAGGTTAAGTTCCGAACTGCCCGAAAACTATTGGAAATAACTGTCAGGTCTTTCCGACATAAAGCGCAATGCCACCACCCTTAGCGATGGCAAAGCGCCCGTTATCAGTGCGCTTCATCCCAGTTATCACCCACGCCCACTTCCACCAGCAACGGCACATCCAGCTGGGCTGCGGCGCTCATATGCTCGCGGATCTTCTCGCTGACTTGCGCAACCAGGTCTTCACGCACTTCCAGTACGAGTTCGTCGTGCACTTGCAGGATCACCTTGGCGTCCAGGCCCGAGTCGGTAAGCCAGTTATCCACCCGCACCATGGCTTTCTTGATGATGTCCGCCGCCGTGCCTTGCATCGGCGCGTTGATCGCGGTGCGTTCCGCCGCGGCGCGCTCTTGGGGTTTATTGGAGTTGATATCCGGCAGGTACAGCCGGCGCCCGAAGAAGGTTTCGACATAACCTTGATCGGCCGCCTGGGCCCGAGTGCGCTCCATATACTCGCGCACTCCCGGGTAGCGGGCGAAGTAGACGTCGATATAAGCCTTGGCCGTCTTGGTATCGACACCAATGTCCTTACCCAGCTTTTGCGCGCCCATGCCGTAGATCAGACCAAAGTTAATCGCCTTGGCGCTGCGACGCTGGTCGGACGTGACCGCCCCCAGCTCGACCTTGAACACTTCGGCCGCCGTGGCCGTGTGCACATCCAGGTTATGACGGAAGGCATTCATCAGCCCTTCATCTTTGGACAAGTGCGCCATGATGCGCAGCTCGATCTGCGAATAGTCCGCCGCCAGCAGCTTGTAGCCCTTGGGTGCGACAAACGCCTGGCGAATCCGCCGCCCCTCGGCGGTACGCACCGGAATGTTCTGCAGGTTCGGGTCACTGGACGACAGTCGACCGGTCGCCGCCACTGCCTGGTGATAAGACGTGTGGATACGCCCGGTGCGCGGGTTGATCTGCTCCGGCAGGCGGTCGGTGTATGTGCTTTTGAGCTTGCTCATGCTGCGGTACTGCATCAGTACTTTGGGCAACGGGTAGTCATCTTCGGCCAGCTTGGCCAGCACTTCTTCAGCGGTGGAGGCCTGGCCTTTGCCGGTTTTCTTCAGTACCGGAAGCCCGAGCTTTTCGTAAAGAATCGCCCCTAGTTGTTTGGGCGAGCCCAGGTTGAACGCCTCACCGGCGATCTCGAATGCTTGTCGCTCCAGCTCCACCATCTTGTTGCCCAGTTCGATGCTCTGGACGCCCAGCAGCTGCGCATCCACCAAGGCACCCTGACGCTCGATACGTGCCAACACCGGCACCAACGGCATTTCGATGTCCGTCAGCACACTGGCCAAGCTCGGGATGGCGGCCAGTCGCGCATGCAGCGCCTGATGCAGACGCAGCGTCACATCGGCATCTTCAGCCGCATAAGGGCCGGCCTGCTCCAGTGGAATCTGGTCGAAAGTGAGTTGCTTGGCGCCTTTGCCGGCGATGTCTTGGAAGCTGACAGTGTCGTAGTCCAGGTATTTCTTCGCCAGGCTGTCCATGTCATGCCGGGTCGCGGTGGAATTGAGCACGTAGGATTCGAGCATGGTGTCGAATGCAATGCCGCGCACCGTGATGCCGTGCGCGGGGTCGCCGCCGATGGCACAGTTGGCCAGGATGTTCATGTCGAACTTGGCGTGCTGGCCGACTTTGAGCTTGTTCGGATCTTCCAGCAGCGGTTTCAGGGCGAGCAATACGCTGTCGCGATCCAGTTGCTGCGGTACGCCGATGTAGGAATGGGCTAGGGGGACGTAGGCCGCTTCGTGGGGCTGCACAGCAAAGGACACGCCGACCAATTGCGCCTGATGAGCGTCGATCCCGGTGGTTTCCGTGTCGAACGCGATCAACGTTGCAGCGTCCAGCTTCTTCAGCCAGACGTCGAACGTGGCCTGATCCAAGATGGTGGTGTAGACCGCTTCAACAGGGGCCACGACCACTGCCTCCGCTACCGCCGCGACGGGGGCCGCTTCGGTCGACGCCTTCAGTTCGACGCGTTTGGTTTCACGCTGCACTTCGTCGTACCAGCTCTTGAACTCCAGCAGGGTGTACAGCTCCAGCAGTTTTTCACGGTCCGGTTCGATCAGATGCAGGTCATCCAAGCCCACGTCCAGCGGCACATCGATCTTGATCGTCGCCAATTGGTAGGAAAGAAACGCCATTTCCTTGTGTTCTTCCAACTTGGCCGGCAGGTTCTTGGCCCCACGGATCGGCAGCGTCGGCACGATATCCAACTGCTCATAAAGCTCTTTGAGGCCACCATTGACGCCCACCAGCAGGCCGGACGCAGTCTTGGGGCCGATGCCCGGTACGCCGGGGATGTTGTCGGACGAATCGCCCATCAACGCCAGATAGTCGATGATCTGCTCGGGAGCGACGCCAAATTTCTCCTTTACGCCCTCCACGTCCAAGGCGCTACCGGTCATGGTGTTGACCAAGGTAATGTGCCCGTCGACCAACTGCGCCATGTCTTTATCACCGGTGGAGATCACTACCGGACGGTCAGCGGCCGCACTGCTGCGCGCCAGGGTGCCGATCACGTCGTCGGCCTCGACGCCTTCGACGCACAGCAACGGGAAGCCCAAGGCGATCACGCTCTGGTGCAGCGGCTCGATCTGCAGGCGCATGTCATCAGGCATGCTGGGGCGGTTGGCCTTGTATTCGGCGTACATGTCATCGCGAAAAGTCCCACCCTTAGCGTCGAACACCACCGCGAACGGGCTGTCCGGGTACTGCTTGCGCAGGCTTTTGAGCATGTTCAAGACGCCTTTGACCGCACCGGTCGGCAGGCCTTTGGAGGTGGTCAGCGGTGGCAGCGCGTGGAAGGCGCGGTACAGGTAGGACGAACCGTCCACCAGGACGAGGGGGGCTTGGCTCATGAGCAGGATCAACCTTTTCGGCGGGTCAGGCGCTAGAATAGCCGGACCAATGAAAACAAAGGGACAAGGTTATCATGCGTACATTCAATCGCCTGCTGTTGACCGGCTTGATCGCACTCGCTCCGATGGCTGCCATGGCGGCAGACGATGCGCCTTCGGGCGACCCGCAAGTTACCATTCGCACGGAAGGCGATAAGACTATTCAGGAATATCGTCAGAATGGCTTCCTGTACGCAATCAAGGTGATCCCTAAGAAGGGCCCGCCCTATTTCCTGGTGCGCGCAGACGGAACCGATGCGAACTTCATCCGCTCCGACCAGCCGGATATGCTGATCCCGTCATGGAAGATCTTCGAATGGAAATGACTTCTTAACTTCAATTGGCGCCGCCCACCGCGGCGCCCGTACTGGCAGTTTTAACCATGTCTGTGTTTACCCCCCTGGCTCGGCCCGAGCTGGAAACCTTTCTTGCCCCTTATGGGCTCGGCCGCCTGCTTGACTTCCAGGGGATTGCCGCTGGTAGCGAAAACACCAACTTCTTTATCAGCCTGGAGCAGGGCGAGTTTGTCCTGACCCTGGTTGAGCGCGGCCCGGTGCAGGAAATGCCGTTCTTCATCGAGCTGCTGGACGTACTCCACGACGCCAACCTGCCCGTGCCATACGCCCTGCGTACAACCGATGGCGTGGCCCTGCGCGAACTGGCCGGCAAACCGGCGCTGTTGCAGCCGCGTCTTGCCGGCAAGCACATCAAAGATGCCAATGCCCAGCACTGCGCCCAGGTCGGCGAATTGCTCGGTCACCTGCATCTGGCGACTCAGGGCGACAAGGTGCTGGAGCGTAAGACCGATCGCGGGTTGGACTGGATGCTCAGTGAGGGCAACCAACTGATTTCACATCTTAACGATGCCCAACAGCGCCTGTTGCAAGGCGCGCTGGATGAAATCGCCGCCCATAAGGCTCAGATCCTCGCCTTGCCTCGGGCCAACGTGCACGCGGACCTGTTCCGCGACAACGCGATGTTCGAAGGCACACATCTGACCGGCCTGATCGACTTCTACAACGCCTGCTCGGGCCCGATGCTGTACGACGTGGCGATTGCCCTGAACGACTGGTGTTCGGACGCCGACGGTGTGATCGACGCACCCCGCGCTCGCGCACTGTTGGGCGCCTATGCGAGCCTGCGGCCATTTACCGCCAAGGAAGCCGAACTGTGGCCGACCATGCTGCGGGTAGCGTGTGTACGCTTCTGGCTCTCGCGCTTGATCGCGGCCGAGTCGTTTGCCGGGCAGGATGTTCTCATTCACGATCCCGCCGAGTTCGAACATCGCCTAGCGCAGCGTCAGCAGGTCACGGTCAACCTGCCATTCGCGCTCTAAGCGCCGATCCGGTCAACAATGCGGGAAGGGGCAAACCCTTCCTGCATTTGAACTGCACTAAGACTTACAACGACTCCAGGCACCCAGCCAGGTCATTACCCAACTTTTCCAGCACCTGCTCATAACCTTGCGCGGTCGCCGGGGTGTAACCGCCCAAAGCATCCAATTCCGCCAGTTTTACCGGCAACCCTGCCACCAGGGTTTCAGCTAAACGCGGACGCAGCGGCGGTTCGCTGAACACACAGGTTTTGCCCACTTCCTGCAACCGCGTACGCATTGCCGCGACGTGCTGAGCCCCCGGCTGTACCTCAGCGGCAACACTGAACACGCCGGCATGCTTGAGGCCGTAGGCAGCTTCGAAGTAATCGAAGGCTTCGTGAAAGACGAAGTAGGGCTTGTCGCCGATGCCAGCCAGACGTGTCTTCAAGCGCGCGTCCAACGCATCCAGGCGTGCGGCGAAAGCCTTGGCGTTGCTCTGATAACGCGCGGCATTGGCAGGGTCGGCGCTGGCGAGATCGGAGGCCATGCGCGCGGCAATCACGCGGGCGTTCACTGTCGATAGCCACAAGTGGGCATCCAAGCCGCCTGGACGGTGATCGTGATCATGTTCGTCGGCTTCATCGGCGTGGGAATGACTATCTTCGGCGAAACGGCGCAATTGCATGCCAGGCAGGTCCTGCACGGCCACAGTTGTGGCTGTACGATTTTTGAGCACGCGAGGCAGGAAGGTTTCCATGTCCGGCCCGATCCAATACAGCAGGTCGACCGACTGCACACGCCGTACGTCGGATGGGCGCAAGGCGAAGTTATGCGGCGACGCGCCCGGCGGCAACAGCACTTCCGGAACCGCCACGCCGTCCTGCACCGCCGCGGCGATCAGCTGCAACGGCTTGATGCTGGTGAGCACCTTGACGTCGGCCTGAGCGGCACCGGCAATGAATAAACTGGTGACAAATACGACAAAAACGGGAAAAAGTCGGGACACGATGACCACTCAATGGCGTAGGAACGGGTAACATAATAACGTCTCTATCAAATATCTGTCGCCGCTCATGCCTATAACACCGCTTGCCAGCCGTCCCCACGACCACTCTCACTGCGTGCACAGCGCGCTGTCGGAGGCCGATGCGCTGTGCGCACGCCAAGGCCTGCGCCTGACCGCGCTGCGGCGGCGCGTGCTGGAATTGGTCTGGCAGAGCCACAAACCACTGGGCGCCTACGACATTCTCGGCGTGCTCAGCGAGCAGGACGGCCGCCGCGCCGCGCCGCCTACGGTTTATCGCGCGCTGGATTTCCTGCTGGAAAACGGCCTGGTCCACCGTATCGCCTCCCTCAACGCGTTTGTCGGGTGCAACCACCCGGAGCATGCGCACCAGGGCCAGTTCCTGATCTGCCGGGTGTGCCATGCGGCCATCGAGCTTGAACAAAAAAGCATCAGCGATGCGATTATCCACAGCGCCGCCGACGTTGGCTTCCAAGTCGAAGGGCAAACCGTCGAAGTGGTCGGTTTGTGCTCGGGTTGCCAGGGGGCTTGATGAGCAACGCGTTAATCCGTCTGGAGCAGGTCGGCGTCAAGTTCGCCGGGCAAAACGTGCTGGATAACATCGCGCTCAGCGTGGAGCAGGGGCAGATCGTCACACTGATCGGCCCTAACGGTGCCGGCAAGACCACGCTGGTGCGCGCCGTGCTCGGCCTGCTCAAGCCCGACAGCGGCAGTGTGTGGCGCAAGCCCAAGCTACGCGTGGGCTATATGCCGCAGAAACTGCATGTGGACCCAACTCTGCCGCTGTCCGTATTGCGCTTCCTGCGTCTGGTGCCCGGCGTGGACCGCGCCCGCGCCCAAGCCGCACTTAAGGAAGTCGGCGCCGAACAGGTGATCGACAGCCCGGTACAAAGTATTTCCGGCGGCGAAATGCAACGCGTGCTGCTGGCCCGCGCACTGCTGCGCGAACCGGAGCTGCTGGTGCTGGACGAGCCCGTGCAGGGCGTCGACGTCGCCGGCCAGGCCGAACTGTATAGCCTGATCACCCGCCTGCGCGACCGCCACGGCTGTGGCGTGCTGATGGTGTCTCACGATCTGCATCTGGTGATGAGCACCACCGACCAAGTGGTATGCCTCAACCGCCATGTGTGCTGCTCGGGCCACCCGGAACAAGTCAGCGGCGACCCGGCATTTGTCGAGTTGTTCGGCAAAAACGCGCAAAGCCTGGCGATTTACCATCACCATCATGACCACGCCCATGACCTGCATGGCGCGGTGGTCGACGACCCGAGCGTCCCCCATACCCACGTTCACGGAGATAGCTGCAAGCATGGCTGATTTTCTGCTCTACGCCCTGCTGGCAGGCTTGGCTCTGGCACTGGTCGCGGGCCCTCTGGGCTCGTTCGTGGTCTGGCGGCGCATGGCCTATTTCGGCGACACCTTGTCACACGCCGCGCTGCTGGGCGTAGCCATGGGCTTCCTGTTGGATGTGAGCCCGACCATCGCCGTGACCGCCGGCTGCCTGCTGCTGGCCGTGCTGCTGGTGACGCTGCAACAGCGCCAGCCGCTGGCTTCCGACACCTTGCTGGGGATCCTGGCACCGAGCACCTTGTCCCTGGGCCTGGTGGTGCTGAGCTTTATGCATGAAGTGCGCATCGACCTGATGGCTTACCTGTTCGGCGATCTGCTGGCAATCAGCCCCACCGACCTGGCCTGGATCCTCGGCGGCAGCGCGATGGTGCTGGTGTTGCTGGTGACGCTGTGGCGCCCGCTGCTGGCGATCACCGTGCATGAGGAACTGGCCAGGGTCGAAGGCTTGCCGGTGCCCGCCCTGCGCATGGCCTTGATGTTATTGATCGCGGTGGTGATTGCTGTCGCGATGAAGATTGTCGGCGTATTGTTGATCACATCGTTGCTGATCATCCCCGCCGCGGCCGCTCAGCGTCACGCCCGCTCACCGGAGCAAATGGCGATTGGCGCCAGCCTGCTGGGGATGCTTGCGGTGTGTGGGGGCCTGGCGTTGTCGTGGTTCAAGGACACGCCGGCCGGACCGTCGATCGTGGTCACCGCCGCCGCCCTGTTTCTGCTGAGTTTTGTCCTGCCCCGTCGAGGGGTGTAGACTTGCTCGCTTTTTGCGCAAATAGAGAGTCGCAGGAATGAAGCCGTTCACCGCACGTTATCTGCTCCTTGCCGCATTTTCCCTGCTGCTGGGTGCCTGTCAAAGCACACCGCCCGCTGCCCCGGAGGCCACGGACCCGCGTGCTGCGGCCATCGCGCAGCTGGAGCAAAACCTGGCCAGCAGTGAGTTGGCCACCGCCGAAGACCAACTCGCCACCCTGCAGGCCCAGACGCCCAATGATCCGGCGCTGGAAACCTACCAGCGCCAACTGGCCGAAGCCTATCTACAACGCAGCCAAATCGTGCTGCAAAAAGGCGACGTCAACGCGGCCGCCACCGCCTTGAGCCGCGCCCGGGCATTGATGCCAAAAGCACCGGCGCTGACCGGCGGCGTCAACAGCGCTATCACTCACGCCCGTAAAGCCGAGCTGGATCAAGCCGAAGAGGCCCTTAAAGCCGCCGAAGCCAAGCCCGCCGCGAAGGTCATCGACCCGGCAGCACCGAGCACCACCGTGGCGCTGAACCTCACCAACATCGAAGACATGCGCCATCAGCTCGACGCCATCGCCACCGACGTGGTGAATTACCAGTGCGACGTGAGCATCCAGGTGCCGCGCACAGAAGATTACCCGTGGCTGGCCAGCCTGCTGACCAAACGGGTGAAGCGCATTGATTCGGGATATGACCTGAAGATTCACCGGCAGATTCTGAAGAAGATCCCGGCGCAGATCGTGCTGATTCCGCGCAAGG
The DNA here is from genome assembly GCF_001029595.1 of Pseudomonas sp. ARP3. Classification (NCBI taxonomy): domain Bacteria; kingdom Pseudomonadati; phylum Pseudomonadota; class Gammaproteobacteria; order Pseudomonadales; family Pseudomonadaceae; genus Pseudomonas; species Pseudomonas sp. ARP3. The sequence goes on along the minus strand of NZ_LEKF01000014.1, from coordinate 110,683 downwards.
CGCAGTGAAGTAAAAGCATCGGGGGCAAGCCCCCTCCCACACATTGAACTGTGAATACATTCAAATGTGGGAGGGGGCTTGCCCCCGATAGCTATCTAACTAGCAACTCCTGCCTTAAGCCGGAATCGCCTTGGCCTTCGGCTCACGCTCCCAGACCCGGTGCTGTGCAATCGCGGCGAAGAACGCCTTGAACGCTTTGGCATCCGAGCCGACGATCAGCCCCGCATCCGCCTCTAGCTTCAGCTGATCCAGCAGCGGCTTCACGTCCGCCCCTACGGCAATCGCCTTCAGGTGCTTGTAGGCTTCCAGTACGTAGTGCAATGCCACACCGTCGCCGCTCAGGGCTTTCACAGAGTCTTTGCCGCCAGGGATAAACACCGCGTCGAACGCAATGGACGGCATGCCTTCCATCGACGCATCCACCGCCAGGGTTTTGCCATCGGCCGTCTTCACCGGTGCCGAAGTCGGCCCCAGCAATTTGGCGTGGGCCCCTTCGGCCTCCAAGGCCTTTTTCAACGCATCAATCGCGGCGCCATCCACGCCGTTGGCGGCCAGAATCGCCACTTTGCGCGTCTTGATATCCCCCGACAGCAAGTTCACTTGACTCAACGCCGGCGAGGTTTTCACCGAGGTTTCGCGTGGCGGCACGGTGCCCTTGGTCGGTGCCGGCAGACCCAGGTTCTGCGCCACACGCTTGGCCAGTTCCAAATCGATATTGGCGAGGATCTCGTTCACTTGGCGCGCACGAATATGCTCGCGCTCGACCTTGCCCAGCTCAAAGCTGTAAGCGGCAATAATGTGCTCTTTCTCATGGTGGCTCATGCTGTTGAAAAACAGCGTGGCCTGGGAGAAGTGATCGCCAAACGACTCACTGCGCTCACGTACCTTGTTGGCGTCGACGCGCTCGTAATAGGTTTCGAAGCCACCGTCGGTCGGGCCCGGCGGGGTTTCTTTCGGCCAGCCGCCATCGATGGAGTTCGGCTCGTAAGAGGCACGTCCCTTATCAATCACGCTGCGGTGCTGCGCGTCGCGCTGGCCGTTATGGAACGGCGCGACTGGTCGATTGATCGGGATTTCATGGAAGTTCGGACCACCCAGGCGGCTGATCTGCGTGTCCGTGTAGGAAAACAGACGGCCTTGCAGCAGCGGGTCGTTAGTGAAATCGATACCCGGCACGATATGACCCGGGCAGAACGCCACCTGCTCGACTTCGGCAAAGAAGTTGTCTGGGTTGCGGTTAAGCACCATCTTGCCCAGCGGCGTGATGGGCACCAACTCTTCGGGGATGATCTTGGTCGGGTCGAGCAGGTCGAAGTCAAACTTATGCTCGTCCTCTTCGGCGACGATCTGTACGCCCAGCTCCCACTCTGGGTAGTCACCGCTCTCGATGGATTCCCACAGGTCGCGGCGGTGGTAGTCGGTGTCTTTACCGGCAAGCTTCTGCGCTTCGTCCCACACCAGGGAGCAGGTGCCGACCTTCGGACGCCAGTGGAATTTGACGAAGCTGGACTTGCCCTCAGTGTTGATCAGGCGAAAGGTATGCACGCCAAAACCCTGCATGGCGCGCAGGCTTTTCGGAATGGCGCGGTCGGACATTGCCCACACCACCATGTGGGCCGATTCCGGCACCAGGGAAACGAAATCCCAGAAAGTGTCGTGCGCCGAGCCGCCGGTCGGAATTTCGTTATGGGGCTCAGGTTTTACCGCATGCACGAAGTCAGGAAACTTGATCGCGTCCTGAATGAAAAACACTGGCATGTTGTTGCCCACCAAGTCGAAGTTGCCTTCCTCGGTGAAAAACTTCACGGCAAAGCCGCGCACATCGCGCACGGTGTCACCGGAACCACGCGGGCCCTGTACGGTGGAGAACCGCGCAAATACCGGGGTTTTATGCTCGGGGGTCCGTAGGAATCCGGCCTTGGTCAGTGCCGAATGGTCTTCGTAGGTCTGGAAATAGCCATGGGCGCCGGTACCGCGAGCATGCACGATGCGCTCCGGGATGCGCTCATGGTCAAAGTGCGTGATTTTTTCACGCATGATGAAGTCTTCGAGCAGCGACGGGCCGCGGGAGCCGACCTTCAAGCTGTTCTGGTTGTCAGAAATCTTCACGCCCTGGTTGGTACGCAAAGCCTGGCCGGTGGCATCGGAGCGAAAGGCTTCCAGGGCCTGCAGCTTGGCGTTGGTATTGCCGCGGTCCAGGGTATCGGTCCCCGCGAGTTCGCTCTTGGACGGGGTAGCTGGCTTCTTGGTGCTCATCAGTCAAAACTCCTTATTCAAAGTGGCCAGAGCGTTCCCCGGCTCGTTTGAGCAAAACCCCAGGCACGGCACCTGGGAAATTGAGTTGCTTAAGTAGGGACTGACAGGGTTTTGCGCCGTTCCTTTTTTATGACCTTTGATCGCGTTATTGCCAAATCGCTGGTTGGATACGAAATAAATGCTAAGAAACGCTATACGGACAGGCTAAAATGCGCGCCCGGCTAACCGCTGATCCCTTTTCATGCGCCCCACAAGGTTCGCTACGTGATCGAGTTTCAAAACGTCCATAAAACCTACCGTGTCGACGGTAGGGATATCCCCGCGCTGCATCCCACCAGCCTGCGAGTCGAGAACGGCCAGGTGTTCGGCCTGATCGGCCATTCGGGTGCAGGTAAAAGCACGCTGTTGCGCTTGATCAACCGCCTGGAAGAACCCAGCGGCGGTCAGATCACGGTCGATGGCGAAGAAGTCACCGCCCTGGACGCCAACGGCCTGCGTCGTTTCCGTCAGCAGGTCGGCATGATCTTCCAGCACTTCAACCTGCTGGCTTCCAAGACCGTCGCCGACAACGTGGCGCTGCCACTGACCCTGGCCGGCGAAATGTCGCGCAAGGCAATCGACCAACGGGTGGCAGAACTGCTCGCTCGCGTGGGCCTGTCCGACCACGCCAAGAAGTACCCCGCGCAACTCTCCGGCGGCCAAAAGCAACGCGTCGGCATCGCCCGCGCCCTGGCAACCAAGCCGAAGATCCTGCTGTGCGACGAAGCCACCAGCGCCCTCGACCCGCAGACCACCGCGTCGGTCCTGCAATTGCTGGCCGAAATCAATCGCGAGTTGAAACTGACCATCGTGCTGATCACCCATGAAATGGATGTGATCCGTCGCGTATGCGACCAAGTCGCCGTGATGGACGCCGGTGTGATCGTCGAGCAGGGGTCGGTGGCGGATGTGTTCCTGCACCCTAAGCACCCGACCACCAAGCGTTTTGTGCAGGAAGCCGACCAAATCGACGAAAGCGAACAGCGCGATGACTTCGCTCACGTGCCTGGCCGTATCGTGCGCCTGACATTCCAGGGCGAAGCGACTTACGCGCCATTGTTGGGTACCGTCGCGCGCGAGACGGGAGTGGACTACAGCATCCTTGCCGGTCGTATCGATCGCATCAAAGACATTCCCTACGGGCAACTGACTCTGGCCATCACCGGCGGTGATATGGAAGCAGCTTTCGCCCGCTTCACCGCAGCCGACGTGCATATGGAGGTCCTGCGTTAATGGACGTGTTACTGCATTACTTCGATAAGGTGGATTGGGCCGACATTTGGGTCGCCACCGGTGACACCATGCTGATGCTCAGCACTTCACTGCTGTTCACCGTGCTGGTCGGCCTGCCGCTCGGCATCCTGCTCTTCTTGTTCAGCCCACGTCAGTTGCTGGAGCAGAAAGCCACCTACGGCGTTCTGGCGTTTATCGTCAACGCTATACGCTCACTCCCGTTTATCATTCTGCTGATTGTGATGATTCCTACAACGATCTTTATCACCGGCACATCCCTGGGAGTGGCCGGCGCTATTCCGCCGTTGGTGGTAGGCGCCTCGACGTTCTTCGCGCGGCTGGTGGAAACGGCTCTGCGCGAAGTGGATCGCGGCATCATCGAAGCTACGCAAGCCATGGGTGCCACTACTCGGCAGATCATCGTCAAGGCACTTTTGCCCGAGGCGAAGCCTGGCATCATTGCCGCAATCACCGTGACCGCCATTGCACTGGTGGGCTATACCGCCATGGCCGGCGTGGTCGGTGCCGGCGGGTTGGGCGACCTGGCGATCCGCTATGGATACCAGCGTTTCCAGGACGACGTCATGGTCGTCACCGTCATCATGTTGATTGTGCTGGTGCAGATTCTGCAAACCATCGGCGACAAGCTGGTGACACACTATTCTCGAAAATAACGGCCATTGCCGGCCAACTGCCGGCAGATGCCCGAATAAGGAGCTTGCTGGATGAAAAAACTACTGGTTGCTTTCGCCGCCGTTGCCGCGTTTTCCGCTCACGCGGCCGAGACCCTCACCGTCGCGGCCTCGCCGGTGCCCCACGCGGAAATCCTCGAATTCGTGAAGCCGGCCCTGGCTAAAGAAGGCGTGGACCTCGAGGTCAAGGTGTTCACCGATTACGTGCAGCCCAACGTACAAGTGGCCGAGAAGCGCCTGGACGCCAACTTCTTCCAGCACCAACCGTACCTCGATGAGTTCAACAAGACCAAGGGCACTCACTTGGTAAGCGTGGGCGGGGTACACCTGGAGCCCCTGGGTGCTTACTCCAGCAAGTACAAAAAAATGGACGAGCTGCCAAGCGGCGCCAACGTCGTGATCCCTAACGACGCCACCAACGGCGGCCGCGCCCTGCTGCTTCTGGCCAACAACGGCCTGATCACCCTGAAGGACCCAACCAACATCCTGTCGACCATCAAAGACATTACCGCCAACCCGAAAAACCTGAAGTTCCGCGAACTGGAAGCCGCCACCCTGCCACGCGTATTGACCCAGGTCGACCTGGCGCTGATCAACACCAACTACGCCCTGGAAGCCAAGCTGGACCCTGCCAAGGACGCCCTGTTGATCGAAGGCAGCGACTCGCCGTATGTGAACATCCTAGTCACCCGCGAAGACAACAAGGACGCGGACGCCGTGAAGAAACTGATCGCCGCGCTGCATACCCCTGAGGTGAAGCAATTCATCGAAGAAAAATACAAAGGTGCGATCAAGCCGGCTTTCTGATCCTGAAGAAACAAACTGATCCCCAGTCCACTGGCGATCGACAATCTGGGAGGGGGCTTGCTCCCGATAGCAGTGCTTCAGTCGGCATCTACATCGACTGGCACCTGCTATCGGGGGCAAGCCCCCTCCCACATTAGGTTTGTGCAAGATTCGAATGTGCCAATCGACGACCAACCGTAGTGCCTCTGACATCGGCAACCTGATGGGCTTGCATCTCAATTCAGCATTACGGCGTGAACTCGATCCCTCAGGCAACACAAAGCCCCCTCCCAAATTAGGTTTGTGCAAGACTCGAATGTGCCAATCGACGACCAACCGTAGTGCCTCTGACATCGGCAACCTGATGGGCTTGCATCTCAATTCAGCATTACGGCGTGAACTCGATCCCAATCAACAGCAGACGCTGGCCCCGACCCCTCAGGCAACACAAAGCAAATGTGGGAGGGGGCAAGCCCCCTCCCACATTTTTTGTGTCGGCTACTACTGACGCTGTAACAACCCTGGTAATTGCGCCACCAGCTTCTGGTTGTTCAACGGCGCGCGGATAAAACCACGTTGCGTTCCGTCCGGGCCGATCAGCGCGAGGTTACCGCTGTGATCGACGGTGTAGTTCGGCTTGCTGGTATCGGCCGGGATGAACGGGATACTCACGGCGTTCGAGACCTTTTGCACCTCAGCCACATTTGCGCCGGTCAAACCCTGGAATTGCGGATCGAAATAGCCCAGGTACTGCTTGAGCTGGGTCGGAGTGTCGCGGTTGGGGTCGACACTCACCAGGATCACCTGAAGCTTATCCACAACGTCCTTGGGCAGTTCGCTCTTGATCTGGCGCAGTTGAGCAAGGGTGGTAGGGCAAATGTCCGGGCAGAAGGTGTAGCCGAAGAACAGCAGGCTCCACTTACCCTTCAATTCATTGATCACCACCGGCTGGCCGTCCTGATTGGTCATGGTCACCGGCGGCAGCGCGCGGCTTTGCGGCAGCAGGATGATGCCGGCGTCGATCAGCGCGGTGGGGTCGCCCTGGCCTTTGCCGTTGAGCACTTTGTTAACGGTCAGGCCCATGATCAACGCGACGATGGCCACCAGGATAAAGACGGTTTTTTGAGTTCGAGTCATAGGTTCAACAGTAAGTAGTGGTCTACGAGCAGCGCGATAAACAGTAGGAACAGGTACCAGATAGAGTACTTGAAGGTGTTGATCGCCGCGTGCGGCCGACCGCCACGGTACAACACCCAGGCCCATTGCAGAAAGCGCGCACCCAAGACCAGCGCGCAACCCAGGTAGAGCGGGCCGCTCATGTGGATCACGTAGGGCATCAGGCTCACTGCCAGTAGGGCGAAGGTATAAAGCAGAATATGCACCTTGGTGTAATGCTCGCCGTGGGTTACCGGCAGCATCGGAATATCGGCCTTGGCGTACTCCTCTTTGCGGTGAATGGCCAAAGCCCAGAAGTGTGGCGGGGTCCAGGCGAAGATAACCAGCACCAGCAGCAGCGGTTCGGCGCTGACATGCCCAGTGACGGCAACCCAGCCCAGTAGCGGTGGCGCCGCTCCGGCCAAACCGCCGATAACGATATTCTGCGGCGTAGCGCGCTTGAGAAACCCGGTATAGATCACCGCATACCCCAACAACGATGCCAAGGTCAGCCATGCCGCCAGCGGATTGGTGAACGCCAGCAGCAGCGTCAGCCCAGCCACTGACAACACCAACGCAAAGGCCAGGGCGGCCACAGGCTGCACGCGCCCCTGGGCCAACGGGCGCTTATGGGTGCGAGCCATCACAGCGTCGATCCGCCGGTCCACCACGTGGTTGATCGCCGCCGCGCCGCCTGCACACAGAGCGATCCCCAGATTGCCGAAAATCAGCACCGTCCACGGCACGCCAGCGCGGGTCGCGAGAAACATACCGACCAGGGAAGTGATCAACATCAGCACCACCACTTTCGGCTTGGTCAGCTCCAGATAGTCGCGCCAGAGCGCCTGGTCGTGCCGCGCGCCGGTCAAGGTCGCCATGGCATTTCTCCTTTAAGGGTGGTCAGGCCCGATATCTGTTTGCGCGGGATAAAGCGCCAGCCGAACGGCCGCTGACTGCGCACCCGTACCAGGCTGGTACGCGCGTGGTAATTGACCAGCACCAGCGTCAGCAACAACCCGGCGCCACCGGCGTTATGGGCCACGGCCACCGGCAGCGGCAGATGGAAATACACATTGCTCAAGCCCAGGCCGATTTGCGCGGCCAAGGCAATCAGCAACAGGCCCGCCAGTCGCGTCATGCCCACCGCGCGCAGTTGCCAGGCCAAACCGAGCAGGGCCAAGGTGACGATGACCGCGCCCAAGCGGTGGGTCAGGTGAATCGCCGTACGCGCCTCGCTGTCGAGCTGCCCGCCCAGGTAGTTCGGGCCGATATGTTGGGTCAGGTGAAAACCGTTGGCAAAGTCCGCCGCCGGCCACCATTGACCGTGGCAGGTGGGCAGGTCGATACAGGCCACGGCCGCATAGTTGGAACTTACCCAGCCGCCCAGCGCGATCTGGCCGATCACCAGCACCAGCCCGGCCGTGGCCCAATACTGCAGGCGCTTCGGCACGATCAACGCCGGTAACACTCCCGACAAACGCAGGGTCAGCAAAAACAGCAGGCTCAGGGTGGCAAAGCCGCCCAGCAAGTGCCCTGTGACCACTTGCGGCCACAGCTTCAATGTCACCGTCCACATACCAAACGCCGCCTGGGCGAATACCACGGCGAGCAGAAACAGCGGCAACTTCACCGGCTGTCCGGGATCGCGCCGATGGCTCCAGCACCGCGCCGCCAACACGCCGATCAGCAGCCCCAAGGTGCCGGCGAAGTAGCGATGGATCATCTCGCTCCAGCCTTTGTCGGCCTCCACCGGCGTGTCGGGAAAATGCAATTCGGCATGGGCCAGTTGGGCTTCACTGTTGGGCACCCCAATAAAACCGTAGCAACCGGGCCAATCCGGGCAGCCGAGACCGGCGTGGGTCAGGCGGGTATAGGCACCCAGCAGCACGACGATCAGCGCCAGCAGGGTGGCAAACAACGCGAGGCGAAATCCAGGTTTGGCCATGACGATGCCCTTATCCGATGTTGGACAGTTTCAACAGATGACGCAGGTCGTTGAGCAGATCCTTGCCCTTGACCGTGGCGTCATAGCGCAGCACCAGGTTGCCGTGGGGATCGACGATCCAAAGCTGCGCGTCCCCCGGCGCAGCGGCGTTTTTGCCGAAGGTCGACAGGTCCAGCGCGTAGCGTTGCAACTGGGGGTATTCGGCCTTGAGCTTGGCGTCATAGTCAGTGCTCAAAGGTTGCGCGCTGGCCAGGGCATGACTGGCGCGCGAAGCATCGCGGCCCAGGCCAATCTGCAGTTGCCGCGCCAGGTACACCAGTTGCTGGCAGTCGGCGGCGCAGGCCGTGGGTGCCGTAACCAGCAGTTGCCAGCGCTGCTCGTCGGCCTGCACGCCGATGTCGGCGCGGGTCTGACCATCACCAATCAGCTCGCCGTGATAGCTGCGACTGTCAGGCACCCAGAACTGCAGCTTGTACATGAGTGTGGCCAACACCATCGGGCCGATGACCATCAGCAGAATCAGGATCAACTGCCAGCGGCCTTTGCGACGGTCGGGCAGCTCAGACATGTTGGGTGGATTCATGGCCGCTCTCATGGGGCTTCTCCTTTTTTGTGTGGTGCCATCCGAGATAGAGATAAAGCGCCAGCAACGCCAAGACCATGGCGAACCACTGCACGGCATACGCCAGGTGTTTTTCCGGGCCCATGGCCACGACCGGCCAGCGGGTTTCGTACGTGCCCGGGCCGGGTTCGGCGCGCAACTCGTAGGCATACCCGCTGCGACCCAGCTCGGCCCACAACGCGGAGGGGTGCAGCGCGGTGAGCAAGCGCGGCCAATTGGACGCCACCGAGTCGGCCTGCAATTGGAAGGTTTCGCCCGGCGCCACGTACACCCAGGCGTCGAGATTCACCGGTTGTTCAGGGGTGGTGAAGGCCGGCGGGGTGCGCCGGTCCGGCCAGGGCAGCCAGCCGCGATTGAGCAACAGCCACAGACCGCTGGCCTGGTCATGGAAGGGTTGCAGCAGCTCGACACCGGCCTTGCCATCGCGCATGCGGTTGTCGAGCAGTACGCTGTGCTCGGCATCGAACTGCCCGCGCAGGTGAACCCGACGAAACGCAGGGTCTGCGAGCGCCGCGAGCTGGTCACCATGGATCGGTTCGGCCGCACGGCGCTCGGCATAGCTGTCCACCAGCACCTGCTTTTCCTGGCCGCGAGACAGCTGCCAGCATCCCAGCCCCACCATCAGCGGCAGCAGCACAAGCACTACCACCGTCGGCGCAATACCGGGACGAAAGCGCTGCCAGGCACTGGCTATACTGGATTTCATCGCCCCTCCCCTCGAAAGCCCAGGAGCCGCACCATGCTCAAAGCAGCCATTGCCCTGATGCTGATCGCGACCATCGTGAGCCTGTTCAGTGGCTTGTTCTTTCTGGTCAAGGACGAGGGCCACTCCAACCGCCTCGTCACTGCCCTGACCGTGCGCGTGGTCCTGGCCGTGATCACCCTCGGCTTGATTACCTGGGGCTTTTTCAGCGGCCAGCTGGTGTCGCACGCGCCGTGGTGAAACGCCCTACAGCACGTAAACGAAGAAAAACAGGCCGATCCATACAACATCCACAAAGTGCCAATACCAACTGGCCGCTTCGAAGCCGAACTGGTGCTCGGCATTGAAATGCCCGCGCAGGATGCGCATCAGCATCACAAACAGAATGATCGTGCCGATGGTCACGTGGGCGCCGTGAAAACCGGTGAGCATAAAGAAGGTCGCGCCATACACGCCCGAGCCCAAAGTCAGACCCAGCTCTTTATAGGCGTGGATATATTCCTCAGCCTGGAACCCCAGGAACGCCAAGCCCAGCAGCACGGTGATCGCCAGCCAGAGTTTCAGAGCACCGCGATGGCCTTTACGCAGGGCATGGTGGGCAATGGTGATGGTCACGCTGGAACTGACCAGCAAAATCGTATTGACCAACGGTAAGCCCCACGGGCTGATGGTGCCCTCCGGCGCTGGATAGAGTTTCGGGTCCGGGTTGTTGAGCAACGGCCAGGCAAACTCGAAGTTCGGCCACAGCATGTGTGCAATGCCCTTAGGACCTTCGCCCGCCAACGCCGGACCGGACACATGCCGCACATAAAACAGCGCACCGAAGAACGCGATAAAGAACATCACTTCGGAAAAGATGAACCAACTCATGCCCCAGCGGAACGAGCGGTCCATCTGCGAACTGTACAAACCGGCGCGACTTTCCTTGATCACCGCGCCGAACCAGCCGAACAGCATGTAGGCCAACAGCAGGCCACCGACGAAAAAGATCCACGGCCCGTGGGATTCCGGGCGCGCGGCCTTGAGGTCGTTAAACCACAGGCCCAGGCCGTACACGGTGATCAACAGGCCGAACGTGGCAATTATTGGCCATTTGCTTTGCGCTGGTACGTAGTACGTATCATGAGTCGACATGTATTCGCTCTCCTGATTGAGCGGGCAAACAGTAGCTAGCCGCCGCTATGGGCAGCCACGGGCGGTTGGCGCGCAGTGATATCGAACAGCGTGTACGCCAGGGTCAAATGCTTTACATCCTTGGGCATGTCGCGATCGACAATGAAACGCACGGGCATTTCGATGCGCTCGCCAGGCTGCAGCACTTGCTGGGTGAAGCAAAAACACTCGGTTTTGTGGAAATACACCGCCGCTTCGGCCGGGGAAATGCTCGGAATCGCCTGGGCAGTCATTGGTTTATTGCTGGGGTTGTAGGCCACGAACAGCATCTCGTTGACCGCCCCAGGGTTAACCACCAGTTCATCGGCCTTGGAGCGAAACTCCCAGACCATGTCGATGGCATTGGTGGCCAGAAACTGCACGCGCACCTGGCGCGACGGGTCCACTACCTGCGAGCCCTCGTACTGCCCAGCGGTCTTGCCGTTGATGCCAAATGCCTTGCACATCACGTCGTAGATGGGCACCAGGGCGAACCCGAAGGCGAACATCGCCACCACCAGGATCAACAGCCGCGTGACCAGGCGCTTGAGGGGCACGGGGTCAGCCATGACGTCCACCTGCTGCGTCGCAAACCAGGGTGATGTCGGCTGGCATACCATCATCGGGGGCAAGCCCCCTCCCACAGGGGATTAGCGTCTTCATTTGACCTCCGGCGGCGTGGTGAAGGTGTGGTACGGCGCCGGCGATGGAATGCTCCATTCCAACCCTTCGGCGCCATCCCACGGTTTGGCCGGTGCCGGTGGGCCGCCACGGATGCACTTGATCACGATAAACAGGAAGAAGATTTGCGTGGCGCCGAACATAAACGCGCCGATCGACGAGACCATGTTGAAGTCGGCGAACTGCAGGTTGTAGTCCGGCACCCGCCGCGGCATGCCCGCCAGGCCCACGAAGTGCATCGGGAAGAACGCCATGTTCATGCCCACGAAAGACAGCCAGAAGTGCAGCTTGCCCAGGGTTTCGTCGTACATATGGCCGGTCCATTTCGGCAGCCAGTAGTACGCCGAGGCGAAGATGCCGAAGATCGCGCCGGGCACCAGTACGTAATGGAAGTGGGCCACCACGAAGTAGGTGTCGTGGTACTGGAAGTCCGCCGGCGCAATCGCCAGCATCAGGCCGGAGAAGCCGCCGATGGTGAACAGAATCACAAAGGCCACGGCAAACAGCATCGGCGTCTCGAAGGTCAGCGAGCCTTGCCACATGGTGCTGACCCAGTTGAACACCTTCACCCCCGTGGGCACGGCGATCAGCAACGTGGCGTACATAAAGAACAACTCGCCCACCAGCGGAATGCCCACCACGAACATGTGGTGCGCCCACACGATAAACGACAGAAACGCGATGCTCGCCGTGGCGTAGACCATCGAGGTGTAACCGAACAATGGCTTGCGCGAGAAGGTCGGGATGATCGAGCTGACGGCGCCGAAGGCCGGCAGGATCATGATGTACACCTCAGGGTGGCCGAAGAACCAAAACACATGCTGGAACAGCACCGGATCACCGCCACCGGCGGCACTGAAGAAGCTGGTACCGAAGTGGATATCCATCAGCATCATGGTCACGCAGCCGGCCAGCACCGGCATGACCGCGATCAGCAGGAACGCGGTGATCAACCAGGTCCACACGAACAGCGGCATCTTCATCAATGTCATGCCGGGCGCACGCAGGTTGAGGATGGTAGCGACCACGTTGATCGCACCCATGATCGAACTGATGCCCATCAGGTGAATGGCGAAGATGAAGAACGTCACGCTTTCCGGCGCATAGGTCGTGGAGAGCGGCGCGTAGAAGGTCCAGCCGAAATTCGGCCCACCGCCTGGCGTGAACAAGGTCGACACCAACAACAGGAACGCCGCCGGCAACAGCCAGAAACTGAAGTTATTCATGCGCGGCAGGGCCATGTCGGGGGCGCCGATCATTAGCGGAATCATCCAGTTGGCCAGGCCGACAAATGCCGGCATCACCGCGCCGAACACCATGATCAGGCCGTGCATGGTGGTCATCTGGTTGAAGAATGCGGGTTCCACAATTTGCAAACCCGGTTGGAACAACTCGGCGCGAATCACCATGGCGAAGGAGCCGCCCAACAAGAACATGGTGAAGGCAAACCACAGGTACATCGTGCCGATGTCTTTATGGTTGGTGGTCAGCACCCAGCGCATCAAACCTTTGGCGGGGCCGTGGGCATGGTCACTGGCGTGGCCATGGTCATCGATCACAGCGCTCATGGCCGTTCTCCTGCAAACGAAGGGGCGGGGCGGTTCAGGGCATTTGCAATGAAAGGAGTCATTTGCTTTCCGCCTGCTTGATGGCCAACACGTCTTTAGGCGTGACCATGTCGCCTTTGTTGTTGCCCCAGGCGTTGCGCTCGTAAGTCACTACGGCGGCGATATCAACTTCCGAGAGCTGCTTGCCGAACGCGGCCATCGCGGTTCCCGGCTTACCGTGATACACGATGCTCAGGTGATCGGCCGCAGGCCCCGTGGCGATCTTCGAGCCCTTGAGCGCCGGGAACATCGGCGGCAGGCCCTGGCCCTCGGCCTGGTGGCAGGCCACACAGGTGGTGTGATAGACCTTGTCGCCACGAGCCACCAGCTCGTCGAAGGTCCACTCTTTGGATGTCAGCTCCTTAAGCTTGGCGGCTTCGGCCTTGCGCTCGCCCAGCCAGGTGTCGTAGTCGGCCTTGGACTTGACCTCCACCACGATGGGCATGAAGCCGTGGTCCTTGCCGCACAGCTCGGCGCATTGGCCACGGTAGAGGCCGGGCTTCTCGACACGGGTCCAGGCTTCGTTGACGAACCCCGGAATGGCATCGCGCTTGACCGCGAAGGCCGGCACCCACCAAGAGTGGATCACGTCGGCGGCCGTCACCAGAAAGCGCACCTTGGCGCCCACCGGCAGCACCAGCGGCTGGTCGACTTCCAGCAGATAATGCTCGCCCTTGGTGGCCTGGTTACGGATCTGTTCGGCGGGTGTGGCCAGGTTGCTGAAGAACTCCACATCCTGGCCCAGGTATTTGTAGTGCCACTTCCACTGATAGCCGGTGACTTGGATATCGATATCCGATTCACTGCTGTCGTAGATATTGATCAGGGTCTTGGTGGCCGGGATGGCCATCGCGATCAGGATCAGCAGAGGGACCACGGTCCAGAGGATTTCCACGGTGGTGCTCTCGTGGAACTTGGCGGCGACCTGCCCGGTGGAGCGGCGGTGGACCATCATCGACCAGAACATGGCGCCGAACACGACGATGCCGATCACCACACAGATCCAGAAAATGGTCATATGCAGGTCGAACACAGCGTGACTGACTTCTGTCGCCCCTGGCGCCATATTCGTTGTCCAGGCGGCGTGCGCCTGGCCGAATACCGACCACAACAGGAGGCCCATCCAAACGTGTGGATGTCGCATCATTGCGGGTTCCCCTTATCGTTCTTGTTATCCCGCCGGTTTGCACCTGCGTCGAAGGGAGCGGCTTCCATACTGCTTACAACCGCTTAGCCTTGCCTGCTTATGCAGTCTGGCGTCATCAGCTAATCGCGTACAAATCCGAGTATAGACAGGGTCTGCAACCCCGCAATGTGTAGGGGCAAATGAGCCGAAAAGGCTGGGTGGAAACCCAATGGAAGCGGGGGGCGGAATCGTTTTTCCGACGAACGATGGCTATCCGATATAACGCCTGCGTATAACCGTGAAATAATTATGACAAATGCATCTGAGGCTCTCGTATAAACGAGCTACCTTATGCTCTTTCTTCTTATGCCTGCACTACTGGAGCGTTCATGAACACCGCCGCATTGCGCGAGCAGATTTCCCGTGCCCATCAACACGAGACCGAAACGGGCCAGCTGGGTTGCCAGCTGGAAAAACAATTGCCGCACCTGCATTCGGCCATTTCCCTGGCTGACGGTGATCACGTCGCCATCATGACCCGCTTTGTCACTGCCTACATCGACCTCGTGCCGGACCTGCTGGATGCGGCCAACGAGGTGGCGCGCGAGGCCGGTATCGAAAGTCAGATCAAACCCGTCCTGAAGATCGCCGAGCATTTTTTCCTGCAACCGCCCGCTTTGCTGCAAGGCCACGAAGGGCTCGACGGTCTGCTGGATGAAGCGTACCTGGCCCATCGTCTGGTTGAAGAGGTCAACGACTTGTATATCAAGCACTTTGGCCAGCCATTGATTCCGGTGGATATCACCGTCGCCAACGTGATCGCCCATCAGTTGATCGGCGAGGCATTCGCCAACCAGCTGGATGAAGCCGTACACCACGCCGTGGATGAAATGCTCAACGAGGACAGCTTTGCGCTGGAGTCTGTGGAGACCTATCGCGAGCAGCTCAAAAGCCCGGAAACGGAAGCCGCGTGGAAGCGCTGGCCGTGCCTGTCGCGCCAGTTGGGTGTTGAGCTGGAGCTGGATCAGCCGGCTTGAACTTTCAATCTAATGCGGGAGGGTGGTAACCCTCTCCCGCATTTGATCCGGCTCCGTCAGCCGATAGAGGGTGCCGAACCGATCCCCGTCGTCGTCCTGATTCGGCCTTCGAGCCTGCGCTTCAACCCCCGCGCCTCAATCACCAACTTCGACCCTTTGGCCGCATTTGCCCGGCCCCATTCTTCCAGCAACTCCAGGCAGGAATGGTCGATGTAGCTCAGGTTGTTAAGCGGCACATGCACCGTGGTGCCGGTAGGCACGGTCGACAGCACTTGAGTCAGCGCCGGGACTTTGAGAAATGTCGCCGCGCCAATCAACCGCAGTTCCATCTCGCCGTCCTGAGGCAGATCGATCAGGCTGACTTTCAAGCGCGACGCTTTGAACGCCAGCTTGACCAGGGTCAGCCCGAAGCCCACCAGCACACCCGTCAGCAAGTCAGTGAAGATGATTGCCAGCGCTGTGGCGGCATAGGTGAACATCGGCATCCGTCCGTAGCGTCCCAGCGCCTTGAACGCCTTGACGTCCACCAGCTTGATCCCGGTGTACACCAGCACACCCGCCAGGCTTGCGACCGGAATGCTTTGCAGCACACTCGACAGCAGCAGCACAAAACCCAACAGCCACACGCCGTGGAACATCGCTGACAGCCGCGTGGTAGCGCCTGCTTGGACGTTGGCCGAACTGCGCACAATCACACCGGTCATCGGCAGGGCGCCCACCAGACCACACAGCATGTTGCCTACACCTTGGGCAGATAATTCCTTATCAAAATCGGAACGTTGACCACTGTGCATGCGATCCACAGCCGCCGCGGAGAGCAGGGTTTCGGCGCTGGCAATGAAAGCAACGGCGAACGCGGCGATCAGCAGTTGGGGGTCAGCCAGGTTGAGCAGGTCGCTGGGGCGCAGCCAGTCGATGGCATCGGCGAGGTTCTCCGGCACCTCCACCCGCTTGACCTGCAGCGCCAGCACCAGGCTGGTGACCGTCGCCAGGCCAACACCGAGCAAGGCTCCCGGCACGAATCGTAGTGACTGCGGGCGCAGTTTGTCCCACAGGTACATCACCAGCATGGTGGACAAACCAAGCAGTCCCGCTTGCCAGCCGAGGCCACCGCCAAGGGTGGGGATCGCCTCGGCCAGCGCGGCCGGGAAGCCCGCCAGGTTATCCAGCCCTGAAGGCTTGGGCGCGGCGTCGAGCATCACATGGACCTGCGACAGCACAATCAGCACGCCAATCCCCGCCAGCATGCCGTAGACCACCGCCGGTGCGGTCACACGAAACCAGCAGCCCAGGCGCAATCGTCCGGCCACCAGTTGCAGGAAACCCGCCAGCAGCAGGATAGGCCCGAGCATCAGCATGCCGTGCTGGCGCACCAACTCGAACACCAGCACTGCCAAACCCGCCGCCGGACCGCTGACTTGCAACGGCGACCCCGCCAGCCAGCCCACCACCAGGCCACCGATGATGCCGGTGATCAGGCCTTTGGCCGGCGGCATGCCGGACGCAATGGCGATGCCCATGCACAGGGGCAGGGCGACCAGAAACACAACCACCGAAGCGAGCAGCTCCCGTGGCAGTACAGCTTTCAATTGAGCAGCACGCATGATGGCTCTCCCGAGGCATTCGCCGGGCGCGGTAAAGCCTGGCTGCGTCCATGGCAGCCACCGCTTTACCCGGCAGGGAAGTGTTTTAGAAGCGCGCTTTAGGCGTCGCGCAAGGGATAGGTCCGGAACCGCTCAACGGTCGGAACGCTGATTGCTCCGCGTCGTACGCGCGAATTTCACTGGTCTCGATGTTGTAAATCCAGCCGTGGATAAACAATTGACCGTTGGCCATGCGCGAAGCCACCGAAGGGTGGGTGCGCAAATGCTGCAACTGGGCGATGACGTTTTCTTCGGTCAGCACCTTCATGCTCTCGCCTTCATTGGCGCAGTCGCAGTTGTCATGAACCATGGCCTTGGCGACCTCGGCGTGCCGCAGCCAGGCCCTGACCGTGGGCATTTTCTCCAAGCTGTCGGGGTTGAGCACCGCGCGCATGGCGCCGCAATCGGAATGCCCGCAGACGATGATGTGCTGTACACCCAGGGCAAGCACCGCGTACTCGATCGCCGTGGAAACACCGCCGTTCATCTGCCCGTAAGGGGGCACCACATTACCGACGTTACGGGTAACGAACAGGTCGCCGGGCGAGCTTTGGGTGATTAATTCAGGGACGATGCGCGAGTCTGCGCAGGTGATGAACATCGCTCTTGGGCTCTGGGCCGTGGCGAGTTTCTTGAAGAGTTCTTCCTGCTGAGGGAAGACGTCGTGATGGAAATGCAAAAAACCGTCAACGATATGTTGCAACGCTGCATCGGCGGATTCTGCCACCTGAGGGGCTGATGCCGACGCAGCCAACGGCTGTTTATCCTTGTCACTCATGATTCATCCTCTTAATTAATGCAGGGGAGTTTTCAGGTCAGTTCGACGCCTGGCTAGTGGAATAGTTGTAAACCGCCACGGACTCCAGGGCCGACTCATCAGTCACTCGCTGAACAAGGTAACCATCGAAACTTAACTCAAACTGAATGAACCGCTCTAGATCGCGGGTTTCAGTGATGTCAAAACGCGACTATTCCTACAGGAATGGTGCATTCTTCCTAGCCAGTCTACAACAATGCCATTTGTCGGCCAGGTGGACAGAACGCCTCGCAATCCAGATTGAAGCCTTCCCGACGATTCAGACCCAAACGCTTGATCGCTTTGCTGAAGCGCTGGGCCAGTAGATCGGCAAACGGCCCTTCACCACGCATGCGCACGCCGAAACGGCTGTCATACACCTCTCCGCCGCGCACCTGGCGCACCAGGCTCATCACATGGGCCGCACGCTGCGGATAATGCGCCGCCAGCCATTCTTCGAACAGCGGCGCCACCTCCAACGGCAAGCGCAGCATCATGTAGGCCGCGCTCTGGGCCCCGGCGGCATGGGCTTCGCTCAGCAGGCTTTCCAGCTCGCTGTCATTGATCATCGGGATCATCGGCGAACACAGCACGCCCACCGGGATCCCCGCCTCACGCATCACCCGAATCGCTCGCAGACGCGCCTTGGGCGCCGCCGTGCGTGGCTCCAGGATGCGCTTGAGCTCATCGTCCAGGCTGGTGAGGCTGATCATCACCGCCACCAGACGCTGGCGCGCCAACTCGGTGAGCAAGTCCAGATCGCGCAGGATCAGCGAGCCCTTGGTGATGATAGTCACCGGGTGCCGGTATCGCAGCAGCACTTCCAGGATCTGTCGGGTGATGCGGTGCTCGCGCTCGATGGGTTGGTAGGGATCGGTGTTGGAACCGAGGTTGATCGGCGCACACACATAGCCCGGTTTCGACAGCTGCTGCTCCAGCACCTGGGCGGCATTGTGCTTGGCGATCAGGCGGGTTTCGAAATCCAGCCCTGGGGACATGTCCCAATAGGCATGGCTGGGCCGCGCGTAGCAGTAGATACAGCCGTGCTCGCAGCCACGATAAGGGTTGATCGAGCGGTCGAACGGCAAGTCTGGTGAGTTGTTGCGCGTGATGATGGTCTTGGCCATCTCGATACGCACTTCGGTGCCCTGGGTCGGCGGTACTTCCTGATGCCAACCGTCATCCTCGACCACGCTGACCGTAGGCGCAAAGCGGTTGTGCAGGTTGGTGGCCGTGCCCCGGCCCCGGGGTGGCAGCGCAGTCGACATAAGAACGCCTCGATACTGTTTTTATATACAGTATCGAGGCGCAGGGTGTCTGACCAGTGCCGTTTGGCGGTCAATGCAAGATCAGTGCTTTTTCGTCACTTGCCCCAGGTCATCGCCGGAGGTGGTGCGCATGTCGTCTTTGCGCAGGTCCGCCACGTCGCTGGCCTTGACTGGCCCACCTTGGTTGCCCCAACTGCCGCGGATAAAGCTCACCACATCCGCCACTTCCTGGTCCGACAGACGCCAGGCGAACGCCGGCATGGTGAAGGTGGACGGTGCCGCGTGGGTGGCCGGTAATGTGCCGCCGTTCAACACGATGTTGATCAGCGACGTCGCATCCGCCGTCTGCAACACCGGGTTGCCCGCCAGCGCCGGGAACACCCGCGTATAACCATGCCCGTCGGTACGGTGGCAGGCCGCGCAGTTGTCGATATACACCGACGCACCCCGCTGGCTGTCGTCGCCTTTCCACAGGGCTTGCGCCACCTGCTTGTCGTACTGGTGCGGCTGATCCTTGGGATCCACCGCCGGTAGACTCTTGAGGTACCGGGCGATAGCGGTCAGGTCGTCTTGCGACAGGTATTGCATGCTATGCACAACCACATCGCTCATGCCGCCAAACACCGCGCTGCGGTCACTGCGACCGGTCTTGAGGAATTGCACCAGTTGCTCTTCGCTCCAGCTGCCGAGCCCGTCCTTGTGGTCGCCGCGCAGGCTTTTGGCGATCCAACCTTCCAACGGCGCACTGCCGGACAGAAACGCGCTGCCGTCCTGAGCACTCAGGGCTTTTTCCTGCATGGTCAGGGCGCGCGGCGTATGGCATGCGCCACAGTGGCCAAGGCCCTCCACCAGATAGGCGCCGCGACTGATCACCGGGTCGGCCCCCGCTGCAGCCTGATAATCCTCAACGGCCGGCGCAAACATCCAGCGCCACGCCGTCAACGGCCAGCGCATGCTCAAGGGCCAGGGAATGTCGCTGTCCTTGTTCGCTTGGGCGACCGGTTCGACGCCTTTCATGAAATACGCGTACAACGCCTGCATATCGCTTTCGCTGACACGAGCGTAAGACGGATAGGGCATGGCTGGGTAAAGCGTACTACCGCTTTTGGCGACGCCATGGCGTACGGCCTTGTCGAAGTCCTCAAAGCTGTAATCACCCAGGCCGGTCTTGTCCGGGGTGATGTTGGTGGAATAGATCACACCGATGGGGGTTTCCATCGGCAGGCCACCGGCAAAGGGTTTGCCGCCCTTGGCGGTGTGGCAGGCCACGCAGTCACCGGCGCGGGCCAGGTACTCGCCTTGCTTGATCAGGTCGGTTTCAGCGGCGCTGATCGAGCAACTGCTGAGCAGCGCCAAGGTCGCGATAACAAATGCTTTCATGGTCATCGCTCCTTATGCCTGAACCAGCGGGCCGGGGTTTTTCAGGTACTGCTCGCGGATCGCTCGGGCCGACCAGTAGGTCAGCGCCGCCACCAGGCCGGTAGGGTTGTAACCCAAGCCTTGTGGGAAAGCGGATGCGCCCGGGACAAACACGTTGTGCACATCCCAGGACTGCAGGTAGCGGTTGACCGCGCTGGTTTTCGGGTCGGTGCCCATGATCGCGCCACCGTTGAGGTGGGTGGTCTGGTAGGACGCGGTATTGAAGTGCTCACCGACCTTCTTGCCCAGCAGAGCGATCGCCTTGGGGTTCATGGCCTGCGCCACCTTGCCCATTTTCTCGACCATGAAGCGGTTCATTTTGATGTCGTTTTCCTGCCAGTCGAATGTCATCCGCAGCAGTGGCAGGCCGTAGGCATCGCGGTATACCGGGTCCAGATCCAGGTAGTTGCCCCGGTAGGATTGATGAGCGCCGTGGGCGTCCATTGACACCTGATGGGTGTAGTAATCGGCGGTGGCGCGCTTCCATGCACTGCCCCAGGCTGGGGTGCCCGGCGGGTTGGACGTACCTGCAATCGGCCGGCTGCCGGCCTGGTTGACCCACATCGGCGAACCGCCCACAAAGCCGTGGGGGCCGTGGTCGAAGTTGTCGGCGTTGAAGTCATCAATGGCCACGCCGTTGCCGCCGGCACCGATGAAATTGTTGGTGTGGGTGTCCTTGTCAAAGAACGCTTTGATGGTGGCCATGTTCTGGTAAGCGAAGTTCTTGCCGACCACGCCTTCGCCGCTGATCGGGTCGTAGGGCTTGCCGATACCCGATAACAGCATCAAACGCACGTTATGGAACTGGAACGCACCGAGGATCACCAGGTCCGCCGGTTGCTCGCACTCGCGGCCCTGGCCGTCGATGTAGGTCACGCCGGTGGCCTTGCGCTTAGTGCTGTCGAGGTTGACCTTGAGTACGTGAGAATTGGGCCGCAGTTCGAAATTCGGCACCTGCCGCAGGGCCGGCAGGATGTTCACGTTCGGCGACGCCTTGGAGTACATGTAGCACACGTAGCCACTGCAGAAACCGCAGAAGTTGCACGGCCCCATTTGCGCACCGTAGGGGTTGGTATAAGGCCCCGAGGTGTTGGCCGACGGCAGGTTGTAGGGCTTGTAACCTACCTCTGTAGCGGCTTTCTGAAACAGCTGTGCAGAGACGGTATTTTTCTGCGCTTGCAGGGGGAACGGGTTGGAGCGGTCCGGCGCATAAGGGTTGCCGCCGCGCCCTTCGCCCACCAATTGACCTTTGACGGTCCAGGCCTGGCCGGAGGTGCCGAAGACTTTTTCCGCATAGTCGAAGAACGGCTCCAGCTCTTCATAGCTGACGCCGAAGTCCTGGATGGTCATGTCCTTTGGAATGAAGTGCTTGCCGTAGCGCTCTTCGTAGTGGCTGCGCATGCGCAGCTCGATTGGGTCGACGCGAAAATGCACGCCCGACCAGTGCAAGCCCGCACCGCCCACGCCATTACCGGGCAAGAATGCACCGAGCTGCCGATTGGGCAAGGCCACGTCATTCACACTATGGCGAATGGTTACGGTCTCTTTGGAAATGTCCTGGAAGAGTTTTTTACGCACGCTGTAGGTCAGTTCGTCGATGACCTGGGGATAGTTGCCGTCGGGGTAGGTGTCCTGCATCGGGCCGCGCTCCAGCGCAACCACGTTCAGGCCCGCTTCCGTCAGTTCCTTGGCCATGATCGCGCCGGTCCAGCCAAAGCCTACGATCACTGCATCGACTTTCTTCATGATGGTCGCCACGCTTATGCCCTCTCGCCGCGGATGGAAACTGCCGGGAAGGGGTATTGCTCGTTGCGTTCCACCCAATCCATAAAGTCGGCGCGCGCGCCGGGGAAACCGATCAGTGTCCAGCCGACCATGCCTTTATTGCCCCCGTGAATCGGGTCGCAGAAAAACCCTTCTTTGGTGTTCTGCAGTAACAGGTTGAAGAACATCTTCGCCGGCACCGCCTCGAAATGGGCCGACACCTCGCCGCCGGCTTCAAGACGACGCAGCATATCGTCCTGGGTAGCGCTGTCTTGAGCGGCAAAGGCTTTGCCATTGAATGCCTTCGACCAGGCATCGGTCGCGGCAATGCCCAGGCGGTAAATCTCTTGGGGCACCAACTTGCTCTGCCAGCCCATCTCTGGGGCGGCATCGGCGTTGAATGGCCCCTGCATGTACCACAACGCCCCACTGGCATAGGGCGTGTTCATCTGACGGTCGATGTACTCCGGCGCACCCGCTTCAAGGGCGCCGGGACCTTGGGCATCGGCAGGGATCAAGCGCGCGACGGCAGCCTGGATAAACGCCCATTCCTCAGCCGTGAAATAGCTGGGTTCGTAGGCTTTTTCGCTAACCGCTGGCTTGGCCGCGCTGGCCTGCGCCGGCTCAGGCGTGGCCATCAGCATCGAACCACCCAGGCCGGTACTGGCAACCGTGACCACCGGGATCAAGGTCAAGGATTTGCGTAAAAAGTCACGCCGGGGGTTGTCTTGATCTTGATCAGACATGGAGCACCTCATCATGTGGTCACGGATTGAACAGCCGCTTCTGGCGAGCGGCTTGAGCGTCTACAGGGCAATTGGATCCAACTGTTTCAGAGAGATAGAACACAGCTGACATGAATAGTTACGAATGATAGCAGGCTAAGCATCGAGGAAAATCGATTCAGCTGAAAATCACCGGCCACAAAGCCCGCCAAATCACGCTTCTTTGACGACCGACTCACACGGCATTGACCCGACGTCACCCAATCTGAAAGCCATTAGCTCCTTTCGGTTACGTCGACCATGTTGAAACACGCCTTATTTGCGGCTCTCTGCCTCACGCTCGTCAGCCTGTTCGCCACTACCCCCGTGCAGGCCGATGAGATCATCACTTCCGTGCGCTCACCCGAATGGGCGCAACCGATTGATACCCACTACAACTTGCACCAGATGACCCCCACGTTGTACCGCAGTGGCTTACCGGATAGCGGCGCGCTGCCATTGTTGGAAAAGCTGAAGATCGGCACGGTGATCAATTTCCTACCGGAATCCGATGCCACTTGGCTTAAAACAGCCGATATCAAGCAAGTGCAACTGACTTATCGCACCAATCACGTTGATGATTCGGACGTACTGGCGGCGCTACGCGCCATTCAGCAAGCAGAGAGCAACGGCCCAGTGCTGATGCACTGCAAGCATGGTTCGGACCGTACGGGCTTGATGGCAGCGATGTACCGGGTAGTAATTCAAGGGTGGAGCAAAGAAGACGCGCTGAACGAAATGACCCTGGGTGGATTTGGCAACAGTAATGGTTTCAAGGACGGCGTTCGCTACATGATGCGGGCCGATGTCGGCAAATTGCGCACAGCCTTGGCAAACGGAGATTGCAGCACTAGCGCGTTTGCACTGTGTTCGATGAAGGATTGGATCTCCACCTCAAACAAGGAGGGAGCAGATGCAGTAGGGGCGGACGTGATCAAAACAATGCAGCCACGTGAATGACCGCATTGTCTTGAGGCTCTTTGCGAGCCCCCAGCTCCTAAATGATTGCGTGAGGTTTCTTCAGTCTTTTTTCAGCTTTGGGTTCGGAAAGAACTGCACCGCCTGCACCTTCGGATCCGGCACTTTCAGCGCCGAGGTATTGACCCGCGTACCCAGTTCCTTGGGCACCGACAAGCCTTGGTCATTGAGCGTGTCGGTATAGCCGCAGGCCACGCATTCGCGATGGGGCACGTTGTCCTCCGTCCACATTTTCAGCTTGTCCGGCTCGCTGCACGCCGGGCACACAGCCCCGGCGATAAATTGCTTTTTGGTGATTACAGGTCCTTGGCTCATGCTGCTTCCTCGCTCAAGCCGCTGTGACGCAAGAGAGCGTCAATGGAAGGCTCGCGGCCGCGGAAATCGACGAACAGCACCATCGGTGCCTGGGAACCGCCACGCGCCAGGATCGCATCACGGAACGCACGGCCGGTTTCAGCATTGAGCACGCCCTCTTCTTCGAACTTGGAGAAGGCATCCGCCGATAGCACTTCGGCCCATTTGTAGCTGTAGTACCCCGCCGCGTAACCACCGGCGAAGATGTGCGCAAAGCTGTTGGGGAACCGGTTGTAGGCCGGCGGGCGCATGACCGAAACCTCGTCGCGTACTCCTTCAAGCACCTGCGCCACGCTGCGACCATCGCCATGAGTGGCATGCAGTTCGAAGTCGAACAGCGAGAACTCCAGCTGCCGCACCATCATCAGGCCGGATTGGAAGTTCTTCGCCGCAAGCATTTTTTCCAGCAGGTCCTGGGGCAGCGGCTCGCCGGTTTCATAGTGGCCGGAGATCAGCGCCAGACCCTCGGGCTCCCAGCACCAGTTCTCCATGAACTGGCTCGGCAACTCCACCGCATCCCACGCCACACCGTTGATCCCGGAGACACCAGCGTGGTCGACACGGGTCAGCAGGTGGTGCAGGCCGTGACCGAATTCGTGGAACAACGTGGTGACTTCATCGTGGGTCAGCAGAGCAGGCTTGCCGCTGTCGGCCGGGGCGAAGTTGCACACCAGGTTGGCCACCGGGCTTTGCAGCACGCCATCGATGGTGCGACGACGGTCGCGCGCGCCGTCCATCCAGGCGCCGCCGCGCTTGTTGGCGCGGGCGTACAGGTCGAAAAAGAAGCGTCCGACGTGCTGGCCGTTTTCCTTGATTTCGAACAGGCGAACGTCCGGGTGCCAGGTGTCGAAACCCTTTTGCTCGGCGATCTCAATGCCATACAAGCGCTGCACGATGGCGAACAGGCCGCTCAGCACTTTGTCGATCGGGAAGTAGGCGCGCAGGGCTTCCTGGGACACGCTGTAGCGCTGCTCGCGCAGTTTTTCGCCGTAGTAACCGCTGTCCCAGCTCTGCAAATCGGCACAGCCCTGTTCGGCGGCGTAGGCTCTCAGCTGCTCCAGGTCCTGAGCGGCAAACGGCTTACTGCGCTTGGCCAGGTCACGTAGGAAGCTCAGCACTTGGTCGCTGGACTCGGCCATTTTGGTGGCCAGGCTCAGTTCGGAGAACGAGGCGTAGCCCAGCAGGCTGGCCAGTTCCTGACGCAGGTCGAGAATCTGTTCCATCACCGGGCCGTTATCGTTCTGACCGGCATTCGGGCCTTGGTCCGACGCACGGGTGCAGTAGGCTGCGTAGATTTCCTCACGCAGGGCGCGGTCCTGGGCGTAGGTCATCACCGCGTAGTAGCTAGGGAATTCCAGGGTGATCAGCCAACCTTCGAGGCCCACTGCCTGTGCGGCGGCGGCCATCTGCGCCTTGGCCGAGTCAGTCAGGCCGGCGAGGATAGCTTCATCGGTGACGTGCTTGGTCCAGGCCTGGGTGGCGTCGAGCAGTTGGTTGGAAAACTTGCTGCCCAGCTCGGAGAGTTTGCTTTGCACTTCGGCATAACGTTTCTGCTGCTCGGGCGGTAAATCGATACCCGACAGGCGGAAGTCGCGCAGGGAGTGTTCGAGGATGGTTTTTTGCGCCACATCGAAGCCAGCGGCTTCCGGGCTATTGGCCAAGGCTTCGAAGGCCTGGAACAACTCGCGGTTCTGGCCCATTTCGGTGGAATAAGCACTCAGTGCCGGCAGGCACGCCTCGTAGGCTTCACGCAATTCAGCGCTGTTACACACGGCGTTGAGGTGGCTCACCGGGCTCCAGGCCGCGCCCAGGCGATCATTGAGTTCATCCATGGCCAGGACCAAGCCGGCCCATGTCGGATTTTTCCCCTGGCTTTGCAGGATGCCTTCGATGGCAACGCGGCTGTCGGCGAGGATCTGTTCAATGGCCGGCTGAACGTGCTCGGCACGGATCGCCGAGAACGGCGGCAGGTCGTAGGGCTGCAGAAGAGGGTTGTTCGCGCTCACGGTGGGTACCTTGGCTGGAGAAACATGTAAGAACAAAGATGGGGCCATCTTAATTACAATCAATGCCCACCGCAGCTATCAGCAAAAGAGAGAGAAGCTATCGTGACCCTTCGCACCTATCAGAACCACACGCCAACCCTGGGCGTCGGGGCGTTTGTCGATATTTCGACGGTGGTGATCGGCGATGTCGAAATCGGCCCCGACAGCTCCGTATGGCCGCTGACCGTGATTCGCGGCGACATGCACCGCATCCGTATCGGCGCGCGCACGAGCATCCAAGATGGCTGCGTGCTGCACATCACCCACGCCGGGCCCTTCAACCCCGACGGTTTCCCGCTGCTGATCGGCGACGATGTGACCATCGCCCACAAGGTCATGCTGCATGGTTGCACGGTGGGCAGCCGTATCCTGATCGGCATGGGCAGCATCGTGATGGACGGCGCAGTGGTGGAGGATGACGTGATCATCGGCGCCGGCAGCCTGGTGCCGCCGGGCAAGACGCTGGAAAGCGGTTTTTTGTATGTGGGCAGCCCGGTGAAACAAATCCGTGCGCTGACTGACAAGGAACGCGCCTTTTTCACCTACAGCGCGGCGAACTACGTGAAGCTCAAAGACCTGCACCTGGCGGAAGGATTCGACCGATGACCCTGCATTACTCCACCGTGCTGTTCGATCTGGACGGCACCCTCACCGACCCGCGCGAAGGCATCACCCGCTCGATCCAGTACGCCCTCGCCAAGTTGGGCATTGATGAACCAGACCTGACCCGCCTGGAACACTTCATTGGCCCGCCGTTGCTGCAAGCCTTTATGCAGTTCTATGACTTCGATGAAGCCAAGGCCTGGGACGCGGTGAATTTCTATCGCGAGCGCTTCAAGGTCACCGGGCTGTACGAAAACCGCGTATTCGACGGGGTGATGCCGTTGCTGGAGGCACTCAACAACCAAGGCCGCCAGCTGTACATCGCCACCTCCAAGCCGTGGGAATTTGCCCGGGAAATTGCGCGGCATTTCGACTTTGCCAAGCACTTCAAGGTGATTTACGGCAGCGAGCTGGACGGTACCCGCACAAATAAGGTCGAGCTGATTGCCCACCTGATCAAAGAAGAGAGCCTGGACCCGGCCAACACCCTGATGATCGGCGATCGCAAGCACGACCTGATCGGCGCCCGTAGCAACGGGCTGGATTCGGCGGCGGTGGGGTATGGATTTGGCAGCTTTGAAGAATTGAATGCCGAAGCGCCGACCTGGCATTTCGAGACATTGGCCGCGATGCACGGGGCGTTTTTGCAGCGGCCTTAAAAATCGTCACCGGGGGCAAGCTGTGCAGCGTAAAAAGGTGGGAGGGGGCTTGCCCCCGATGAGGCCCTACAAGCCCACACCCTCCAACTGCCTTAACGCAGCCTTGCGCTGCATCTGCGGCATCTCGCCCATCTTTTCCACCGCGGCGTAGAATTTCAGCCAATCCCCACCTTGCTGGGCAAACAACGCCGCAAACGCCGGCACCCACTGGTCATACAGCCCAAACGGCAGCAGCCGAGCGTTATTCATCGGCTGATTGATCCAGGCGTCATAGCGTTTATCGCCCGCCCACTGGGTGTCGCGCAGTTGTCGATAGTCGTGGCGCAATTGCTCGAACTGCGCCGCCTTGGCCTGCCGCATCACCTCCGGGGCCAAGGGCTGTACGTAGAGTTTTTCCAGGCATTGGCGGGTGTCGAGGATCAGGCGGATAAATTGCTCGCGCTGCCGCGCCTGGGTATCGCTGATCGGCCCCAGCCCCCTCGCTGCACGCCATTGGCGCGTGCCTTCTTGCTCGACGAAACTGGCAAACGACTCGTTGAACTCCGTGTCGTCTTTTACATAGAAACGCTGGTGAGCCAATTCATGGAAGATCAACGTGGCCAGCCGCTCATCGCCCCAGTTCAACATCGAATTCATGATCGGGTCGTCGAACCACCCCAGGGTGGAATAAGCCTCCACGCCGCCGATCGCCACATCCATGCCTTGCAGCTTCAACATTGCCGCCTCACCCCGTGCGGCGCCCTGGTTGTAATAACCGCGATAGGCCACGCAGCCGGCAATGGGAAAGCAATGGGTCTGAGGCGTCAGAGAAAACTCCTGCGTGGCAAAGACATTCCAGACCACATAGGGACGACCGATGTCCGCGTACAGCCTGTAACTCAGGTTATCGGGCAAGTGCAGATGGTCGCTGGCGAAGGTGCGTGCCTTCTGCGCTTGTGCCAGGTGTTCGCGCAGTACTTGCGGGCGCGTCGGGTCGGCAATGACTTGGGCCACGGGCTCGCGGGCGCGCAATAACTGCCATTGACCGCTCGCCAATTGGCTGTAGTAAGTGACACTGGAGCAACCGCTCAGCAGCACAGTCAACGCCGCAACAACAAAACGCCTGACCATATTCCGACTGCTCCTGGGTAATGTGCGCGCCAGACTAGCGTGCCTGCCGGGAATTTTTCCACGGCCTGAGGTGTTTATACTCAAACCTCATCCTGCATAGAGACTGTGCCATGCGCCCATTGCTGTTTGCCGCCGCTGCCTTACTTCTGAGTGCCTGCACCACAACACCGGTGCCGTCGGCCGACCCACAACAGGCATGGGTCGATTTCATCACGCCCACTCCGGGGGCGAAGCTGGTGATGGCACAGCGTCTGGACGGCAAGAATCTCGACGACGGGCGCTACTTCCAAATGCCGCCCGGCGCCCATGAACTGATGGTGCGGTTTGATTTTGAGGTGCCGGCGGGTGGCGGCCTAGGTAGCCTCAGCCAGATGATGTACCGAACCTGCTTTATGACGTTGCAGTACGACCACTTCCAGGCCGGCCAGCGCTACCTGCTGGAAGGTCGCTCGCTGGCCTTCACGCCCAACATCCGGCTCTACGACTCGGGCCGTCAGTTGCTGGCAGAGGAGCGCAGTGTGAACTGCCTTTAATCAGTCGTTGTTTTTCTGGTAGATGATGCGTTTGGTGCCGTTTTCGCACGTACCGACGATCATGGCGCTGTCGTGGTTCTTCGCTTCTTCGGCGGTGATGATTTCCAGGGTGTAGGACGGAATCGCCTTGGCCTGGATCTTCACTTCGATCTCTTTCCTGAGTTCTTCACAATCTTTTGGAGCGGCCACGGCCGATGTGGCCAACACACCGCAGATGATCGCCAAGGCAAAACGTTTCATGTTGAAGCTCCCTGAATGCATTGCGCACGAGTGTGCGACTAGGCTGCATAGGGTATAGGACCACAGTTGCGAATCGGGAGTTCTGATTTAACGCAGAACATCGCGGGAGGCGGCTTACGCCCTCCCACGATGGACCTTGTGTCAGTTTACGAGCGTGCCATCCAGGGTGATGGTTGCATTCAACACCTTGGATACCGGGCAACCTTCCTTGGCCTTTTTGCTCAGTTCATCGAACTGGGCCTGGCTGGCGCCTGGGATCTTGGCCTTGAGCGTCAGGTGCACGGCGGTGATCGCAAAGCCACCGTCGACCTGGTCCAAGGTCACGTCGGCCTGGGTGTCGATGCTGTCAGCCTTGAGGCCGGCATCGCCCAGAATCATGGAAAACGCCATGGAGAAACAGCCGGCGTGGGCCGCGCCGATCAGTTCTTCCGGGTTGGTGCCTTTGCCGCCTTCAAAACGGGCCTTGAAACCGTAATGCGCTTCACGCAGTACGCCGGTTTCGGTGGAAATGGAGCCCACACCTGTCTTCAGATCACCTTCCCAATGCGCGGATGCCTTTTTAACGATACTCATAGCTTTCTCCTCGAACGGTGGTTTTGCTTCAGTAAGGTTCTGAGGATAGAAGCTCTGGCAAAGTTCAGTCATAGGAAAAACCCAGCAATTAAGTAGGATTTTTTACGCACGCTATTGAATCTCGGGTATATGCCCTCATTGCATAGAACATGCACATGAAGCGGCAGGTTTTGGTTCGTCTTAAGAAGCCTGCGCCCCTACTGGAGAAGCAGGCTTATGAAATCGCTGTCCGACATTAAGTTTTCCGCCCTCGACCTGGTGCCCGTGCGGGCCAATGGCAGCCCGGCGCAGTCCCTGCGCAATTCCCTGGACCTGGCTCAGCACCTGGAAAAATTCGGCTACAACCGCTTCTGGGTGGCTGAACACCACAACATGGATGGCATCGCCAGCTCAGCCACTTCAGTATTGCTCGGCTATCTGGCCGGCGGCACCTCGACGATTCGCGTCGGCTCCGGCGGTGTGATGCTGCCCAACCACGCGCCGCTGGTGATCGCCGAGCAGTTTGGCACCCTCGAAAGCCTGTACCCCGGGCGCATTGACCTGGGCCTGGGCCGCGCGCCTGGCTCCGACCAGATGACCGCCCGCGCCCTGCGCCGTGAGCGCTCGGGCAGCGCCGATGACTTCCCCGAAGACGTGGCCGAACTGATGGTCTACCTGGGGCCGCGCACGCCAGATCAAAGGGTCATCGCCGTACCCGGCACCGGCACCAACGTACCGGTGTGGCTGCTGGGTTCGAGCCTGTTCAGTGCGCAACTGGCCGGCGAGCGCGGTTTGCCTTACGCCTTCGCCTCCCATTTCGCACCACGCCTTATGCACGAAGCGATTCGCGTGTACCGCAACCACTTCAAGCCTTCAGCCGTGTTGGATAAACCCTACGTGATGTTGGGCATTCCGCTGGTGGCAGCTGATACCGACGAGCAGGCCGATTACCTGGCGACGTCCGTCTACCAGCGCATCCTCGCCTTGATGCGCGGCCAGAGCCTGGTGCAGCGCCCACCGGTGAAAACCATGGACGGCCTGTGGTTGCCCCATGAAAAGGACGCAGTCGGAAGTTTCCTCGGCCTGGCCATGGTGGGCAGCCCGGCGAAGATCCGCGCCAAACTTGAGGTGCTGATCGAACAGACCGGCGCGGACGAGTTGATCTTCACCTGCGATCTGTACGAACACGCCGACCGGATTCATTCCTACGAGTTGCTGGCGCAGCTGATGAAGGGCTGACCCAACCTCAGGCGAAAAAAAACCGACGCACCCGCGTCGGTTTTTTATGTCTGCAACACGGGGTTAGCCGCGTTTGTAGACGATTTCCTTGGTACCGCCTTCGCAACTACCGACCACTTGGGCGTCGGTCGAAGCGCCTTTGTCGACGATTTCCAGCGAATAGCCCGAAGCACCTTTGGCGTCGATTTTCGCGGCAATTTCGCTTTTGAGCTCTTCACACGGCTTACCCGCGGCCAGTGCGGAGCCTGCAATGCTCAACAAACCTACTGCTAACAGGAGCTTCTTCATCCGTTACTTCCTTGCGCTGATCGAAATGGACATACCGTTGCAATGGCATCGGCACCCGAACGGTGTAGCGCAGGTTATGGCAATCGGCCAGTCAGCAAGTTCAACTCACGGGATCAACTGCTGGCAATCCGGAATCCCACTTTCAACGTCACCTGGTAATGCGCCACCTTGCCGTTTTCGATATGGCCACGGGTTTCGGTGACTTCGAACCACTCCAGATGCTTGAGGCTCTTGTTCGCTTCGGCGATGGCATTGTTGATTGCGTCTTCAATGCTGGTGGTGGACGAACCCACCAATTCGACTTTCTTGTACGTGTGATGATCGCTCATGGTGTTTCTCCTAAGGGTGGTTTATGCAGCCTAGCAGTCAATCTTCGTACTGCTTCTGGCGGCCGTTCCTACCCGAAAGTTCAGATTTACTGCACTTTCTGCAAACCCCGCAGTCGGTATCTACACACGCCACTCAATCACTTCAGGAGAGTCCACATGGCCAACACTTCTTTACGCAAAGCGTCGCTGGAAAGCATGGAAGCCGAGATTTCGAGCCTGCTCAAGTCCCTTGAAAGTCTCAAGGACGATGCGTCCGATGAGTCGCGCAAAACCTTGAAGGCCCTGAAAAGCAATGCCGAGAACGCGCTCAAGCATTCCCGTCACCTGATCACCGATGCCTACGAAGAAAGCAAAGTCAAACTGCGCGAAACCGGCGTGGCGACTCGCGATTACGCACAAGAGCACCCATGGACCACCGCCGGCGTCGCCGTTGGCGCACTGGGCCTGCTGGCGGCTTACCTGCTGTGCAAGCGCGGTGACTAAACCGGTTGGCGCGACAGCTCAGCCTTGAGCCATTGCGCCAACTGCCGAGCGCGCCCATCCGCGGCGCGCTTGGGTAGCCACAACGCCAGGTGCGCCGGGGTTTCGCTGAAACCCCACGGCGCCACCAGGCGACCGGCCCGCAGATCCTCTGCCACCAACGGCTCCGGCGCGATCGCCACGCCCAGCCCGGCCACTGCCGCCTCCAGCAAATAATACAAATGCTCAAAGCCTTGCCCGTGCTTTAACGCCGCCGGTGCGATGCCATATTGCTGCGCCCAGCTGGGCCAAGCCTGGGGTCGTGAAGTGGTGTGCAACAGCGCCTCGCCACACAACGCCGAGGCGGGCGCCTGGCGCAAACGCTCGTAGCCGCTGAAGCGCGGGCTCATTACCGGCCCGATACGTTCACTGGCCAACTCGTACACTTGCATATCCGCCGGCCATGGCGGTTCGGCGAACACCAGCAAGGCATCCAGCCCAGGCCGACGCGGGTCCAGATCGCCATCGCCCGCCGAAAGATGCAGGCGCAGGTCCGGCAGATCGGCATTCAGCCGGCCCAGCCGCGGGATCAACCAGCGCGCGAGCAAGCTGCCTGAGCAACCGAGCACAAACGGGGCATCCACGCTGCTCTGAGTAAGTTCGGCACACACATCCCTCAAGCGCTCGAACGCCTCGCCGCTGGCGTCCCGCAGCCTTACCCCGGCATCTGTGAGTTTAAGGCCACGACCTTCTTTGAAGAACAGGCTGACGCCCAGGTGTTCTTCGAGCACCTTCAACTGGCGACTCACTGCGCCGTGGGTCACATGCAGTTGCTCAGCGGCCTGGCTGACGCTGTTAAGGCGCGCGGTGGCTTCAAATGCGCGCAAGGCATTGAGGGGCGGAAGGTCTCGGCTCATCTGTGAGTTTTCCTGACAGGTTGCGGCGATCTTATCGGTTTTCAGCATCGAATGTGAGGGGTAGAGTGGCCCTCATTGCTTCCCACACGAATTCTTTCCTGGAGCGTCCCATGACTCAGTCCCAGACCGATCTACGCAACGGCCCAGACGCCAGCGGCCTGTTTGGCGCGTTCGGCGGCCGCTACGTCGCTGAAACCCTGATGCCGTTGATCCTCGACCTGGCCCGCGAATACGAAGCGGCCAAGATCGATCCGGCATTCAACGAGGAATTGGCTTACTTCCAGCGCGACTACGTCGGTCGCCCAAGCCCGCTGTATTTCGCCGAACGCCTGACCGAATACTGCGGCGGCGCCAAGATCTACCTCAAGCGCGAAGAGCTGAACCACACCGGCGCGCATAAGATCAACAACTGCATCGGCCAGATCCTGCTGGCGCGACGCATGGGCAAAAAACGCATCATCGCCGAGACCGGCGCTGGCATGCACGGCGTGGCCACTGCCACCGTGGCTGCGCGTTTCGGCCTGCAATGCGTGATCTACATGGGCACCACCGACATCGAGCGCCAGCAGGCCAACGTGTTCCGCATGAAGCTGCTGGGCGCTGAAGTAATCCCAGTGGTCGCCGGCACCGGCACCCTGAAAGATGCGATGAACGAAGCCCTGCGCGACTGGGTCACCAACGTCGACAGCACCTTCTACCTGATCGGCACCGTAGCCGGCCCGCATCCGTACCCGGCGATGGTGCGCGACTTCCAGGCCGTGATCGGCAAGGAAACCCGCACCCAGCTGCAAGCCCAGGAAGGCCGCCTGCCGGACAGCCTGGTGGCGTGCATCGGCGGTGGTTCCAACGCCATGGGCCTGTTCCACCCATTCCTGGACGACAAGAGCGTGGAAATCATCGGCGTCGAAGCGGCCGGCCACGGCATTGAGACCGGCAAGCACGCCGCCAGCCTCAACGGCGGCGTACCGGGCGTACTGCACGGCAACCGCACCTTCCTGTTGCAGGACGACGACGGCCAGATCATCGACGCCCACTCGATTTCCGCCGGCCTGGACTACCCCGGCATCGGCCCGGAACACGCCTGGTTGCATGATATCGGCCGCGTCCAGTACACCTCGGTGACCGACCACGAAGCCCTCGATGCTTTCCACAAATGCTGCCGTCTGGAAGGGATTATTCCTGCACTTGAGAGCGCCCATGCCCTGGCCGAGGTCTTCAAGCGCGCACCGACGCTGCCGAAGGATCACCTGATGGTGGTCAACCTGTCCGGCCGTGGCGACAAAGACATGCAGACCGTGATGCACCACATGGAACAGTCTCAGCAGGAGAAACACTAAATGAGCCGCCTGCAAACCCGCTTTGCGCAACTCAAGGAACAAAACCGTGCCGCCCTGGTGACCTTCGTCACCGCCGGCGACCCTGGCTATGACGCCTCCCTGGCGATCCTCAAGGGCTTGCCGGCTGCCGGTGCCGACGTGATCGAGCTGGGCATGCCCTTCACCGACCCAATGGCCGACGGCCCGGCCATTCAACTGGCCAACATCCGCGCGCTGGCCGCCAAGCAGAACCTGGCGAAAACCCTGCAGATGGTTCGCGAGTTCCGCAAGGACAACAACGAAACACCGCTGGTGTTGATGGGCTACTTCAACCCGATCCACAAATACGGCGTGCCCGCTTTTATCGACGATGCCAAAGCCGCCGGTGTGGACGGTTTGATCGTGGTCGACATGCCACCTGAGCATAACGGCGAGCTGTGCGACCCGGCCCAGGCCGCAGGCATGGATTTTATCCGCCTCACCACGCCGACCACCGACGACGCGCGCCTGCCGACCGTACTCAACGGCAGTTCCGGGTTTGTGTATTACGTGTCGGTGGCCGGTGTGACCGGCGCGGGCGCCGCCACCTTGGAACACGTCGAAGAAGCCGTCACGCGTCTGCGTCGGCACACCGATCTGCCGATCAGCATCGGTTTCGGTATTCGTACGCCGGAACAGGCCGCCGCAATTGCACGGCTGGCGGACGGTGTGGTGGTGGGCTCGGCGTTGATCGATCACATCGCCAATGCCAGCAGCGACCAGCAGGCTATCGACGGCGTGCTCAGCCACTGCGCAGCATTGTCGGAAGGTGTACGTAACGCTCGTAAGTAAAGGCCTCAGGCTCCCGACTGATCTAGGCTAGGCTGAAGGTGGGCATTGCGCCCCACCTTCAACGCACTTCTTGCCTATTGCTGTCTAACCACCTCTGCAAGCCCCACCGTTCTTGCTCCGTCGGTCGTTAAGTTAGTTGCATCAGAAGTCATCATTGTCTCCCTGGAGTCCATCATGGCATTTGATCTCGTCCCACCTTCAGACCCGCGTCACTCCACCTTGCAAAAAGGCTTCAACCTGCGCTGGCCAAAAGGCAACGTTCAGGGCGAGTCGTCGCCCGACGGCGCCAACCTGATATACCTGTGTCACACCCCCCAGGACATCATCGACGCCGCCGCCCAGGCATTGGCGATGCCCAACGGCCGCATCACCGTGCGCAGCGGCGGCCACTGTTACGAGGGCTTCGTCTCCAACGTGATGCCCAATGCGCCTGGCGAGGCATTATCGATTTTGGATGTAGGCCAGATGAACCAAGTGGCCTACGACCCCAATGGGCAGATTGGCTCAGTGCTGGTGCCCGACTCGACCTACCGCTACAGCGTGCGCCTGGAACCTGGTTGCCAGAATTGGGACACCAGCGTCGCGCTGTACAAGCTGGCGGGCAAAGCCTTGCCGAGCGGTTCCTGTTATTCGGTGGGGCTCGGCGGGCATATCTGCGGCGGCGGTTACGGGTTGCTATCGCGCAAATACGGGCTGGTCTGCGACTGGCTGGACGGTGTGGATATCCTGGTGGCCGATGCCACCGGCATAGGCCTTGAACCGGTGCATGTGTCACGCGACAGCACCGATAGCGACGAGCTGGATTTGTTCGCGGCCTGCTGCGGTGCCGGTGGCGGCCAGTTCGGCATCATCACCAGTTACTACTTCAAGGCGCTGCCGCCGGCACCGAAGGAAGTGCTTTGGCTGCCGTTGGAATGGGATTTGAACGAACTGGACCGCACCAAGCTCGGCGGGCTGCTGGACGCTTATCAGCTCTGGTTTGCAAGCCATCAGGCGGACCCCAGCACCTGGGGCCTGGCCACCAAGCTGGAGATGCGTCACGCCAATACCGGCAACGTCACTCTAGGCATTCATTACGTCGACAAGGATGGCCAACTCGATGACCTCGCGCCCTTCGACGACTTTGTCAGCAGCATGCTCGCTGCGGTCGGCGGGAGTGCACGGGAATCATTGTTGCCGTTTCATGTGGTGCACCAGCCCAGCGGCATGAATAAGGGCCGCCACATCACCTCCCTGCGCACCGCCCATGACGCCGCCAGGCGCCTGGACTGGCTGTACGCCACGCAATCGCTCAACGGCTCTGGCGACAATCAGCGCGGTCGCTATAAATCGGCGTATCAGAAAGGCGCGTTCACGCTACAGGTCAAGGACGCGATCTGGAACACATTGAAATGGCCCGACCCAGCGCAATACCTGACCCAGAGCCTGATACAGATCCAATCGTTCGGCGGGCGCATCAACGAAATGGAGGCTCCGATCCTGGCGCAGACCTCCGCCGCCCAGCGTTCCTCGTACCTCAAATGGCAACCGCAGTGCTATTGGCATTCGGCGGACGATGCAGTGGACCAGGCCCATGCCAACTGGATTCGCGGACTTTTTAAAGCGGCGTTCAGCACCGGCGTGCCGGACGATGCGCAATTCGAGGGCTGCTACATCAACTACCCGGACTTGGATATGACCTACATCGGCGGCGACCCGGCCAATGCCAAGAACCCGTCGTGGTATGGAATTTTCTTCCCCAACCCCCTCATCGAGAGCCGTCTGCGTAGAACCAAGCAACGCTGGGACCCATTGAATGTGTTCCGCAACGAAATGTCGGTGCCACTCCCATAACGACCGGCCTCTTAGGCTACAGCCCCGCTGGCGAGGGCATTGCGCCTTCGCCAGCGGGTGGCTGGTTTACAGCTCGATGCGCTCGACCTTGCCTACCAGCAGCACGTAGGACAACGCCCCCAGCAACGCCAGCAGCGCGATGTAGGTGATCGCTGGCGCAAACGAATCGCCGCTGGCCAGGAAACCGATGACGATTGGCGTGGTAATCGCCGCCAGGTTGCCGATGAAGTTGAACACCCCGCCGGTCAGGCCCAACAAGCGCGCCGGGGCGAGAGTCGAGACCAGCGACCAAGTGATCGAAGCCAGCCCGTTGCCGAAGAACGCCACGGCCAGGAAGGCGATGACCAACGGGGTCGATTCGACGAAGTTGGCGCCGATGATCGCCGTGGAGATCAGCAGGCCGCTGATGATCGGCAACTTGCGCGCAAAACCCACGCTCGCGCCGCGACGGATCAGCCAGTCGGAAAACAGCCCGGAACACAGCACCCCAACGAATGCCGCGAGAAACGGCAGCGACGCGAGCATGCCGGACTTGATGAAATCCATGCCGCGGTACTTCACCAAGTACGTCGGGAACCATGTCAGGAAGAACCACAGCGTGGAGTTCAGGCAGAACTGCCCGAGGTAGATCCCCCACAGTTTGCGCTTGCTCAGGACAATACCCAGGTCGACCCAGCTGAATGGCGTCTTGGTCTTGGCCGTTTGAGTGCTGAGGTCCACCAGCCCGCCGCCGTCGCGGATCAGGTCGATTTCGGCCTGGTTGATACCTTTGAAATCACGCGGCTCGCGGTACACCGCGTACCAGATCGCCGCCCACAGAATGCCGACGCCACCGGTCACCACAAACACCATGTGCCAGCCATAGCGATGCTGCAGCCAGGCCAGGACCGGCGTCAGGAATGCCAGCCCGACGAATTGCCCGGAGGTGTAAAAGCCAATGGCGGTGGCGCGTTCACGCTCGGGAAACCAACTGGTGACCACGCGGCTATTGATCGGATAGGCCGGCGCTTCCAACGCACCGACTGCCATGCGCAAAACGAACAGCGCGATGAAGCTGGCGGCAAACCCCAGCATCACAGTAGCGATAGACCACAGCAGCAGGGCAGCGGTGTAGAGAATGCGCGGCGGCACCCGGTCCACCAGCCAGCCGCCGGGGATTTGCATGGCCGCGTAGGTCCAGCCGAAGGCCGAGAAAATCAGGCCGACGTGCACCGGGTCGATACCAAGGTCACTGGTCAGGGCCGGGGCTGCAATCGAGAGGTTGCTGCGGTCCAGGTAGTTGATCACCACGGTGATAAACAGCAGCACCATGATGAAGAAGCGCTTTCGGCTAGGCGTGACTAAAGGAGCCTGCCCGGTCAAGGATTCAGGTTGCATGGGGGGAGTCTCTTCTTATGTTTATTGAGGACAAGTCTTACTGAAGAAACCGGATTGAATGTGGAGGGGAGGTTGCCGCCGATAGCTGAGTGTCAGTCGACATCGTCAGTGGCAGGGCCATCGCAATCGGGGGCAAGCCCCCTCCCACATTTTTTAACCGGCGCTCTTCATTGGGTGATCACCACTCGGCGAAGCTGCCGTCGGCGTGGCGCCAGATCGGGTTGCGCCAGCGGTGGCCGATGGCCGCGCGCTCGATCACGTATTCCTCGTTGATCTCGATGCCCAGGCCCGGGCCGTTAGGGATCTTGACGAAGCCCTGCTCATAGTCGAACACGCCGGGGTCACGCACGTAGTCGAGCAAGTCGTTGCTCTCGTTGTAGTGGATCCCCAGGCTTTGCTCCTGGATAAACGCGTTGTAGCAGGCCGCATCCAGTTGCAGGCACGCCGCCAGCGCAATCGGGCCCAGCGGGCAGTGCAGGGCCAGCGCTACGTCATAGGCTTCGGCCATGTTGGCGATCTTGCGGGTTTCGGTGATGCCGCCGGCGTGGGAGGCGTCCGGCTGGATGATGTCGACATAACCTTCGCTGAGCACGCGCTTGAAATCCCAACGCGAGAACAGGCGCTCGCCCAGGGCGATCGGGGTGCTGGTCAACGGCGCCAGCTCCTTGAGCGCTTCGTAGTTTTCGCTGAGTACGGGCTCTTCGATAAACATCAGCTTGTACGGGTCCAGCTCTTTCATCAGCACCTTGGCCATCGGCTTGTGCACGCGGCCGTGGAAGTCGACGCCGATGCCGACGTTGGGGCCGACCGCATCACGCACAGCGGCGACGTTGGCCAGGGCCAGGTCGACTTTTTCGAAGCTGTCGAGGAATTGCAGCTCTTCGGTGCCGTTCATTTTCACCGCAGTGAAACCACGCGCCACGGCGTCTTTGGCCGCGCGGGCAGTATCAGCGGGGCGGTCGCCGCCGATCCATGAATACACGCGGATTTTGTCGCGCACCTGGCCGCCCAGCAGATCGCTGACGGAAACGCCGAGGGCCTTGCCTTTGATGTCCCACAGCGCCTGGTCGATACCGGCGAGGGCGCTCATGTGCACCGCGCCGCCACGGTAGAAACCGCCGCGGTAGAGCACGGTCCAGATGTCTTCGATGTTGCGTGGGTCTTTACCGATCAGGTAGTCGGACAGTTCTTCAACGGCA
Source organism: Pseudomonas sp. ARP3 (assembly GCF_001029595.1). NCBI lineage: Bacteria > Pseudomonadati > Pseudomonadota > Gammaproteobacteria > Pseudomonadales > Pseudomonadaceae > Pseudomonas > Pseudomonas sp. ARP3. Next base: position 71,133 of record NZ_LEKF01000014.1, on the reverse strand, counting down.
GCAGCCACGGTGTGGGCGCGGCCTTCGACCACAGGCTCACCCCAGCCGGTCACGCCCTGGTCGGTTTCGACCTTCAGGAAGCACCAGCGCGGCGGGACGATAAAGGTCGTCAGTTTGGTGATTTTCATCTGTTATCTCTCTTGTAGATGCAGCGCCAGGGGCGCGGAACTTGAATTCAGCTCAGGGCTTTCCAGGCGGCGACATAAGCCTGGGCGCGGCTCGCTACCTGATCCACTGTCATACCCGGTTTGAACAACCCGGAACCCAGCCCGAACCCCTTGGCGCCGGCGTCGGTGAACACCTGCATGTTGTCCGGGGTAATGCCGCCCACCGGCAGCAACAACGTGCCCGCCGGCAATACCGCCAACCACGCCTTGATCACCGGCGGGCCCATTTGCTCGGCCGGGAACAGCTTCAACACGTCGGCGCCTTCGGCCAGTGCGGCAAAGGCCTCGGTGGGCGTGGCCACACCCGGCGACAGGTACAGGCCCGCCGCTTTGGCAGCGCGCAATACCTTGGCGTCACTGTGGGGCATGACGATCACTTGACCACCGGCGGCTTTCACCTGCTCGACCTGCTCGGGCGTCAACACCGTGCCGGCACCGATCAGGCAATCGGCGGGCAAGCTGTCACGCAGGATGCGGATGCTGGTGTAAGGGTCCGGTGAATTAAGGGGTACTTCGATCACGCGAAAGCCGGCCTGGTACAGCACCTGGCCGACCGCCTGGGCTTCCTCCGGGCGCAGGCCACGCAGGATGGCGATCAAACCGTTTTGAGCGAGTGCTTGCTTGAGCATGTCAGGCCTCCGTTGCAGGTTGAGTGAGCCCGGCCGCCAGCGCCAATTGCCACAGGCCGCGCTCGGTGGCTTCTTCGGCCAGGCTGACATGGGCAAAGCCGCAGAGGGCGAGGGCGCGTTGGTAGCGCGCGCATAAAGGGCCGGCGCCGACCAGGATGATCGGGGTGTGCCGGGCGCGCTCAGGCAGACCGGCCAGCTCATGACCGATCATCAGACCGGACAGGTAGTCCGCTTGCTGATCGGGCGCGAGTTCGGCGGTCAGGCCCAGGGTGCGAGCGCTGAACAGCGTCGACAGCACGCCGCGCTGGCCATCCTGAGAGCGCGCCACTTGCACGCCGCGATCAAAGGCCTCGGCCTGGAAATGCTCGCAAGGCTGTTGCGTACGCCCCAGGATGCTGTGCTTGCTGAGGATCGCGAACACTTCACCGGTCATAAAGGTGTCGAAATGGGTGATGCAGCCACCGACCACCTCGACCCACTTGGAGTGGCTGCCCGGCAGGCCGATCAACACTTCACCGCCGGCAGGCCGGTTGTGCAGCACGCCGAGCACCTGGGTTTCTTCGCCGCGCATTACGTTGGGCAAGCGGCCTTGCTCGATCACGCCGGGCACGATGTGTACCGCCACGCCACGCAGGCTGCGTACGCTGTGCAAGGCTTTGCCGAGACTGGCGACGTCCACCGGCGTATTGCGGTATGCCGCTTCGCTCCAGCCCTGAGCGCTGCCCACCATGCCGCAGGCGATCACCGGCAGGTGTGGCTCGGCGTCGAGCCAATCCCCACACGCCGCGTCGAACGCCAACTCAAAACCATCGCTGCAGCGCACGCCGGCAATGTCGCGGGGTTCGCTGGGCAGATGCATGATGCCCGACGCCAGCGAGCGTTGTTCCAGCACCACGCCTGCGGGGCCGAGTTTGTAAGCACGAAGGGAGCTGGTCCCCCAGTCGAGCGCGATCAATTGCGCCTGCATCGCTTCACCTGAAATGTGTGGGTGCTGAAATAAGCAGATGGGCGACTATAAACCTATGCTGTGAAATATCTCAATATATAAATGGCTATCCCACATAGTGGGAGATAGACAAGCAAAGTCCTACGTGTCATCGGGAATGTGCGGACTTGCGTCTTGCAAGAAGAGGTTAAAAAACCGACAGATCCAGCTCGCGCATCGCACCCATCCAGATCGCGTAGTCGGTGTGGTCCTTCAACTCATCGCCGGTATCGGGGTGCAGGAACACCACCAGCCCGTTTCGATGCAGCGCCAGCCACGGCAGCATGACGCCGATGTACTCAGCGTCGAAGGCCAGTTGGCAGCTCCAGTCCGGGTGCGGGCCTACGGGGCGCTCATGCACGCGGCCCATGCGTATCGGGAACAGCTTGGCCGCGTCCTCGCACAAGGCGCGCGCTTGTTCGAGCGTGCTGGCGTCAAAGTAGATATGAGCGTGATAACCCTTGATACGGTGCATGACCGGCTCCGATGGGGACGTGCGCCAGATGCTAGACCGCAATCGAGGGCAGGGCCAGTCCGGTCAGCGATTGCGCGCTGCTGGCTTGTTCGGCCACCAGCCAATCGACGAAGCGCTCCACCAGTTGCCCACGCCGTTTGCGCTGCGGTTGCACCACGTAATAGCCGAAGCGCGACATCACCGTGTCGCTGAATGGCCGGCACAGCCAGTTCTGTTCCAGCAGGTTATCCACCAGATGACGCCAGCCAATGGCCACGCCTTGGCCGGCGATCGCCGCCTGGATCAGCAAGGTGTAATTGTCGAAGCGTAATTGGCCGGGGGGCGGTGCGGCGCTGAGGCCCAATTCGCGGAACACGCCGCTCCAATCGAACCACTGGCTGTTGTTTTCCTGGCGCAGGTGCAGCAGGGGGCAGTCGGGCAAGTCCTGCACGGCCAAGGCTTTGTCCTGGCCCTTGAGCCACTGCGGGCTGCACACCGGGAAAACCTCCTCGTTGAACAACCACAGACTGTCGCCCTGCTTGAACCGGCCATCGCCGAACAACACCGCCACGTCGATATCGCTGCGCAAGGTGGCGTGGTTGCGTTCGCTGGTCACCAGGCTTACATCCACCTGCGGGTTGGCCTGGTGGAATCGATGCAGGCGCGGCATCAGCCAGTAAGCGGCGAAAGCAAAGTCGGTGGCCACTTGCAGCACTTCGTGCTGGCTGTGCTGGGTGATCGTACTCAGGCCTTGGTTGATGGCCTGCAGGCCGCCTTGGACGTGTTCGAACAGCAGAGCGCCAGCGTCGGTCAGTTCAATGCCACGGTAGATGCGGTCGAACAGGCGAATCGCCAATTGTTCTTCCAGGCGCTTGATCTGCTGGCTGATGGCCGGCTGGGTGGTGCCCAGCTCCATGGCGGCGGCGGTAAAACTACGGTGGCGCGCGGCGGCTTCAAATGCGCGCAGCAGGTCCAGTGACAGATCTCCCAGGGCTTCATACATAAGCTGTGCTTATCCTAGACATTGCTTTTCATGGGCTTTACCCCATTTTTCACGGGCTGCATGCTCATTGGCATAAACACCGCCTATGGAATGCCGATAACCCATGAAGCGCAAGAACATTCTTTTCATCATGGCCGATCAAATGGCCGCGCCGCTGCTGCCGTTCTACGGTGCCTCGCCGATCAAGTTGCCCAACCTCAGCCGTCTCGCCGCCCAGGGCGTGGTGTTCGACGCCGCTTATTGCAACAGCCCGCTGTGTGCGCCCTCGCGTTTCACCTTGGTCAGCGGCCAGTTGCCAAGCAAGATCGGCGCCTACGACAACGCAGCGGATTTTCCCGCCGATGTACCGACCTATGCCCACTACCTACGCCGCCTCGGTTATCGCACTGCGCTGTCGGGCAAGATGCACTTCTGCGGCCCCGACCAATTGCACGGCTACGAAGAACGCCTGACCAGCGACATCTACCCCGCCGACTATGGCTGGGCGGTGAACTGGGACGAGCCGGACGTGCGCCCCAGCTGGTATCACAACATGTCCTCGGTGCTGCAAGCCGGCCCGTGCGTGCGTACCAACCAGTTGGATTTTGACGAAGAAGTGGTGTTCAAAGCCCAGCAATACCTGTTCGACCATATCCGCGAAGACGGCGACCAACCGTTCTGCCTCACCGTGTCGATGACCCATCCCCACGACCCGTACACCATTCCCAAGGCGTTCTGGGATTTGTACGACGACAGCGATATCCCCTTGCCCGCCACACCGGCCCAAGGCGACCTCGATCCGCATTCCCAACGCTTGCTCAAGGTCTATGACCTGTGGGACAAGCCGCTGCCTGTGGATAAGATCCGCGACGCCCGCCGCGCCTACTTCGGTGCGTGCAGTTACATCGACAGCAATGTCGGCAAACTTCTGCAAACCCTGGAAGACACCGGCTTGGCCGACGACACCCTGATCGTGTTCTCCGGCGACCACGGCGACATGCTCGGCGAGCGCGGCCTCTGGTACAAAATGCACTGGTTCGAGATGGCCGCCCGCGTGCCGCTGCTGGTATACGCGCCGGGGCAATTCGCGGCGGGCCGGGTGAGCGCTGCGGTGTCCACCGCCGACCTGCTGCCGACCCTGGTGGAACTGGCCGGTGGCGAACTGGACCCACGCCTGCCCCTGGACGGCCGCTCGCTGGTTCCGCATCTGCAAGGGCAGGGCGGCCATGACGAGGTATTCGGCGAGTACATGGCCGAAGGCACCATCAGCCCACTGATGATGATCCGCCGGGGCGCCTATAAATTCATCTACAGCGAGGACGACCCATGCCTGCTGTTCGATGTACACAACGACCCGCACGAGCGGGAAAACCTCAGCCAGTCACCGGAACACCGGCCACTGTTCGAGGCGTTTTTGCAGGAAGCGCGGGCTAAATGGGACATCCCGGCGATCCACCAGCAGGTGCTCGCCAGCCAACGCCGTCGTCGCCTGGTGTTCGAGGCGCTGACCCACGGCAAGCTGAAGAGCTGGGATCACCAGCCACTGGTCGACGCCAGTCAGCAGTACATGCGCAACCATATCGACCTCGACGACCTGGAGCGCAAGGCACGTTATCCACAACCCTGCCAACACTAATAAAACTGAGGGAAGGCCATGCAAAAGTTAACGGTAGTACTGAGCATCCTGGCGCTGACCAGCGCCAACGTGTACGCAGACACCAGTTGCGAGACGGTGAAGATGGCCGACCCAGGCTGGAGCGACATCGCCGCGACCAATGCCATCACCGGTTTTCTGCTGACGGGCATGGGCTACAAACCCAAGGTCGATACCCTGGCCGTGCCGATCACATTCGGCGGGCTCAAGGACGGCCAAGTGGATGTGTTCATGGGCAACTGGATGCCGGCACAGCAAGGCTTCTACGACAAATTCGTGGCAAATGGCGACGTGGTGCAACTGGCGAAAAATCTCGACGGCACCGAGTTCACCCTCGCCGTGCCGGACTACGTATGGGATGCCGGTGTGCACAACTTTGCTGACCTGAACAAATTTGCCGACAAGTTCGACAAGAAGATCTACGGCATCGGCTCCGGCGCACCGGCCAATATCTCGCTGCAAGAGATCATCAAGAAGAATGACTTCGACCTGGGCCAGTGGAAGCTGATCGAATCCAGCGAACAGGCGATGTTGGCCGAAGTGTCGCGAGCGGTGAAAAAACAGCGTTTCGTCACCTTCCTGGGCTGGACCCCGCACCCGATGAACGTGCAATTGAAAATGCACTACCTCAAGGGCGGCGAGAAGTACTTCGGTGACACCGGCAGCGTCTACACCCTGACACGCAAAGGTTATGCACAGGCCTGCCCGAACGTAGGAAAACTGCTGACCAACTTGAGTTTTACCCAAGAGATGGAGAACAGCATTATGGCCGAGGTCGCCAACAACAAAGTCAGCAATGCCGACGCGGCGAAGGCATGGATCAAGGCGAACCCAGCGGTGCTGGACAAGTGGCTCGACGGCGTAAAAACCCTGGACGGTCAAGAGGCATTGCCGGCGGTAAAAGCCAAACTCTAAAGGCTGACATTGTGGGAGGGCCCCCTCCCACAAACTTCGGTGTGTACTGATACCCTGATTCAAACCTTTTCAACCGAGTTATAAATGCCCCGGCTCAACCGCCACACTCTCTTGCCTTTCCTCAGTTGGCTGCCGCGCCAGACCCGCGCCAGCGTGGGCCGCGATGCAATAGTCGGCCTCAGCGGCGCGGTGTTGGCGTTGCCGCAGTCGATTGCCTACGCGCTGATCGCCGGCCTCCCACCGGAATACGGGCTGTACGCCGCGATCATCCCGGTGCTGATCGCCTGCCTGTGGGGTTCGTCGTGGCACTTGATCTGCGGCCCGACCGCCGCGATTTCCATCGTGCTCTACGCCAGTGTCAGCCCTCTGGCCGTGCCCGGATCGCAGGACTACATCACCTTGATCCTGTTGCTCACCTGTATAGCCGGCGTTTTCCAGTGGTTGCTGGGCATGCTGCGCTTCGGCGCGCTGGTCAATTTCGTCTCCCATTCGGTGGTGCTGGGGTTCACCCTGGGCGCCGCGGTGGTGATCGCGCTGGGGCAACTGCCCAATTTGCTGGGGCTGGATTTGCCCAGCCAGGCCACGGCGATTAACAGCCTGCTGGCGCTGATCGAGCACCGCGGCGAATGGGACCACGCCTCGCTCGCTCTGGGCCTCGGCACATTGCTGGCGGGGGCGCTGCTCAAATACTGGAAACCGCGATGGCCGACGCTGTTGATCGCCCTGGCCCTCAGTAGCCTGGTGGCCTGGCTGTGGCCGGCGATGTTCGGGCAGGTGGCGCGGGTCAGTTCATTCGTGGGCAAATTGCCGCCGTTCAGCCCGTTGCCGATGGACCTGGACACGATTCTGCGCCTGCTCCCCAGCGCCGTGGCCGTGGGCATGCTGGGGCTGGTGACCAGCCTGTCGATTGCGCGCTCGCTGTCGGCCCGCTCGCAACAGCTGCTCGATGCGAATCAGGAAATTCGCGCGCAGGGACTCTCCAACATCATCGGCGGATTTTTCTCCGGATACCTGTCAGCCGGGTCCTTTACCCGTTCCGGGCTCAGTTATGAAGCCGGCGCCTGCTCACCGCTGGCTGGGGTGTTTTCCGCGTTATGGGTGGCACTGTTCGCGCTGTTTGGCGCGGCATTGATCTCACAAATCCCGATCCCGAGCATGGCCGCCAGCATCCTCCTGATCAGTTGGGGCCTGGTGGATCACCGCGGTATTCGCGCATTGTTCCGGGTCAGCCGCGCCGAATTTGCGGTGATGGGCCTGACCTGCGTGGCCACCTTGCTGCTGGAGCTGCAAACGGCGATTTATGCAGGCGTGCTGGCCTCGTTGTTTTTCTATCTCAAGCGCACCTCGCAGCCCCGCGTCCACCATTGGCGCGACGGTGACGAGGATGTGCTGCGCGTCGGCGGCTCGATCTTTTTCGGCGCCAGCCACTACCTGCAAGCGCGCTTGCAACGCTTACAGGGCGAACGCGTGGTCATCGAGGCGCAGCAGATCAACTTTATCGACTATTCCGGGGTGGAGATGCTGCACCAGGAAGCGCGGCGTTTACGCAGGTTGGGGCGCAGCCTGACGTTGCGTCGGGCCAGGCCGCAGGTGGTCGAGGAACTGAAGAAGCTGGAAGGGGCCGACCGCTGCCCCATCCATTTCGAAGACTGACCAGAGGGGCGTCAGGCCAACTGTCGACGCAACTCAGCCAGCACCGGGGCAGATGACGGGCGCACGTCACGCCACAGGAAGAACGCTTCGGCCGCCTGTTCCACCAGCATGCCCAAGCCATCCATCGAGACGGCGGCGCCGTGCTGCGTGGCCCAGCGGCAGAAGGGGGTAGGGTCCTTGGCGTACATCATGTCGTAGCAAAAAGTCCTACCCGGTTCGATCAGGCTGCTGGCAATCGGCGGTACATCGCCTGACAAGCTGGCGGAGGTGGCGTTGATAATGACGTCCACTGGCTCACGCAGCCAATCAAAACCACTGGCCGACACTGGGCCCAGGTCATCGAACAACTCGGCGAGCAATTCGGCTTTTTCCACTGTGCGGTTGGCGATGATCAGCGAAGCCGGGTGTTCGGCCAACAACGGTTCCAGCGCCCCACGCACCGCGCCGCCGGCGCCCAGCAGCAGGATGCGTTTACCGTTGAGGCTCAACCCGGCATTGACCGTCAGGTCACGCACCAGCCCGGCGCCGTCGGTGTTATCGCCCAGCAGGGTGCCATTGGCGAGTTTGCTCAAGGTGTTCACCGCACCGGCGCGCTTGGCGCGTTCGGTGAGGGTGTCGGCCAGGCGATAAGCGTCTTCCTTGAACGGCACGGTGACATTGGCGCCACGGCCCTGTTGAAAAAACTCACGGGCACAGCCGGTAAAGTCCTCCAGCGGTGCAAGCAACGTGCTGTAGTCCAACTGTTCGCCAGTCTGCTCGGCGAACATCCGGTGAATCAGCGGCGATTTGCTGTGGCCGATGGGGTTGCCGAAGACGACGTAGCGATCCATCAGTTCGCCGCCTTGGGGGCCGCGATGCCGAGCCAGTCGCGGTCCTGCAGGAAGTAATCGGTCAGACGCGCTTCTTCGCTGCCGGCCTCGGCTTTCCAGTCATAGCTCCAGCGCACCTGCGGCGGCAGCGACATCAGGATCGACTCGGTACGGCCACCCGATTGCAGGCCAAACAAGGTGCCGCGGTCGTAGACCAGGTTGAACTCGACGTAGCGGCCACGACGGAACTCCTGGAACTCGCGTTGTTGCTCGGTATAAGCCATGGCCTTGCGGCGCTGCACGATCGGTAGGTAGGCGTCGATATAGGCGTCGCCGATGGCGCGAATAAAGGCGAAACAGGTGTCGAAGCCCCACTCGTTCAAGTCATCGAAGAACAGGCCGCCGATGCCACGCGGTTCGTTGCGGTGCTTGATGTGGAAGTAGGTGTCGCACCAGGCTTTGTAACGCGCGTAGACGTCGGGGCCGAACGGCGCACACGCCTGCTCGGCCACACGGTGCCAGTGGATGCAGTCTTCTTCGTTGGCGTAATAAGGGGTGAGGTCGAAGCCGCCGCCAAACCACCACACCGCTTCTTCGCCTTCTTTTTCAGCGATGAAAAAACGCACGTTGGCGTGGGACGTCGGCACATAGGGGTTGTGCGGGTGAATCACCAGTGACACGCCCAGCGCTTCAAACCCGCGACCGGCCAACTCTGGGCGATGGGCGCTGGCGGACGGTGGGAGGCCGCTGCCGAACACGTGGGAAAAGTTAACACCGCCTTTTTCGATCACCGTCCCGTTCGCGATCACACGGGTGCGACCGCCGCCGCCGGCAGGCCGGGTCCAGGCGTCTTCGATAAAGCGAGTGTCCGTCTCGAAGGTTTCCAGGGCGCTGCAAATGCGGTCTTGCAGGTCAAGCAGGTAGGCCTTTACAGCCTCGGTGCGGGTAGTCATGGCATCACCTTGAATCGGGCAAAGCTACGCGAGGCCATCAGGCGTCGGCGGCAAATGGGCGCACAGGATACCACCGCGCTTAATGAGCACTGCACTTAGGTGCGCCGCAGTTGACGAAGATCAAGCATAGGAGTCCGATAGGGGCCTTCGTGAAAACGACCCAAGGAGAAGTGCAGATGGCCAAGCGTATCCAGTTCAGTGCCCATGGCGGCCCCGAAGTACTTGAATATGTGGACTACACGCCGGCGGAACCGGGCCCACAGCAGGTTCGCGTACGTAATGAGGCGATAGGCCTGAACTTCATCGACACCTATTTCCGCAGCGGCCTCTACGCACCGCCATCCCTGCCATCGGGGCTGGGCGCAGAAGGGGCCGGCGTGGTGGATGCAGTGGGCAGCGAGGTCACGCAATTCAAGGTCGGCGATCGCGTCGCCTACGGCAGCGGCCCGTTGGGCGCCTATAGCCAGTTGCATGTGCTGCCTGCCGCCAACTTGGTGCACTTGCCCGACGACATCAGCTTCGAACAAGCCGCCGGGGCCATGCTCAAGGGTCTGACGGTGCAGTACCTGCTGCGCCAGACCTATGAATTGAAGGGTGGTGAAACCATCCTGTTCCATGCCGCCGCCGGTGGCGTGGGCTCGCTGGCCTGCCAATGGGCCAAGGCCCTGGGCGTTAAGTTGATCGGTACGGTAAGTTCGCCGGAGAAAGCCGCATTGGCCAAATCCCTCGGCGCGTGGGAAACCATCGACTACAGCAAGGAAGATGTCGCACAGCGAGTGCTGGAATTGACCGACGGCAAAAAAGTCCCGGTGGTGTATGACGGCGTCGGCAAGGACACCTGGCTGACCTCGCTGGACAGCGCCGCGCCACGCGGGCTGGTGGTGAGCTTCGGCAACGCATCGGGCGCGGTGGATGGGGTAAACCTGGGGATTCTGGCGGCGAAAGGTTCGCTGTATGTCACCCGGCCAACCCTGGCGACCTACGCCAACAATCCACAAAACTTGCAGGCAATGGCTGACGATCTGTTCTCGATGATCCAAAGCGGCAAGGTACGCATCGATATCAACCAGCGGTATGCGCTGGCCGAGGCGGCCAAGGCGCAGACCGAGCTGTCGGGGCGGCGTACAACGGGGTCGACCATCCTGTTACCTTGACGGGCTGAGGTGCCTGGGCTGGTTGGCCTCCTTAACAGGCCAACCGAAACCAGCGCCTTCGCCCCAGGGTAGGTGCGAGGATCAAGACGGGCGGACCACCTTGCCCGTCGCCAGGTCGCGAATCAGGCTCGGGTTCTTGCGTCCGCCCAGGGCACCACCCAACACCAGGTCTAGCTGGCCACGGAAGTACTGCTCCACGCGGATCCGCGTTCGTGCCGCCGGGCGGCCCTGGGGGTTGGCGGAGGTTGAAATCAGCGGCCCCACCAGTGCGCACAAGTCCCGTACCAGCGGATGATCGCTTACCCGCAACGCTACCGTGTCGTGCACGCCGGTGACCCATTCCGGCAACAGATTCTGATGCGGCACCAGCCAGGTATTGGGCCCGGGCCAGGTACTGGCCATGCGCTCGATCCAGGCCTGCGGGAAGTCTTCGAACAGAAAATCGAACTGGCGGATATTGTCCGCCACCAGGATCAGGCCTTTGTCCACCGAACGATTCTTGATCGCCAGCAGCCGATCCACCGCCTCTTCGTTCCAAGGGTCGCAGCCCAGGCCCCAGACCGCCTCGGTCGGATAGGCAATCACCGCGCCTGCGCGAACCTCTTGTGCGGCTTTCAGCACACGCCACCTATTGACCATGGTTTAACTCTCCGGACTAAAGCTGTGCGCAGTTTACCCATCTTCTTTGCAAAACCTAGCAGCACAAAAACCTAGCCACGCGCGAGCCAGCGCCCGCTCTCGCAGATGACCTGGCCTTCCAGCTCCAGCTCGGTGAGCGTCGCCAGCACTTGGGATAATGTGCGCCCGCTGGCAATGGCCAACCCCTCGCTGGTCTGGGGAGCAGCGTGCAGCAGTGCGACCAGCGGATGAGTAACCGGGATCGGCGCCGGCTGAGATAACGCCTGCCAGCCACGCAAGCCTTCCAGAATATGCTCGATGGTTTCCACCAGCACCGCACCCTCGCGGATCAACTGATGGCAGCCCTTGGCGCCAGGGTGATGGATAGAGCCAGGGATTGCGTACACCTCACGGCCCTGCTCGGCCGCCAGTTTGGCCGTAATCAGCGAACCACTGGCCATGCTGGCTTCCACCACCAGTACGCCCAGGGACAGCCCGCTGATGATCCGGTTACGCCGTGGAAAGTTGGCAGCCTGGGGCGCGGCATCCAGCGGAAACTCAGAAACCACCGCGCTGCCTTGAGCAATCATCGCCGCGGCAAGGCGCCGATGACGTTGTGGATAAAAATTTTCCAGTCCCGTGCCCAGCACGCCGATTGTCTGACCGCCCACCTCCAGCGCAGCCTGATGCGCCGCGCCGTCGATACCCAACGCCAAGCCACTGGTGATGACAAACCCGGCACCCGCCAGGCTGCGGGAAAACGCAGCGGCGGTGTCCATACCTGGGCGGGATGCGCGACGACTGCCGACCACCGCCAACTGCGGTTTTTCCAGAATGCCAGGGTCGCCGGCAATGAATAACAACGGCGGTGCATCATCGATCTGAGCCAACAGTGCCGGGTATTCAGGCTGATCCCACATCAACAAATGCTGGGCCGGATGCTCAAGCCACGCCAATGCCGCGCTGGCACCGTCGCGGATTTCCTGGCTTCGCCGTGCCTCGGCGCTGATGGCCGGCAAGCCCAGAGATCGCCAGGCACTGGCAGGGGCGCTGATGGCTTTGGAGGCGCAACCGAACGCCTCAATCAACAAACGAAAACGCTTCGGCCCCAGCTCTGGCAGCCTGTGCAACCGTAGGCGGGCCTCCAGTTCTGATGGGGAAATTTCGTGGCTGTTTATTGGAGTCATCTGATCATCCTTGACCGGAACAAGCTGTGGATAAGTCTGTTGGTAACTTATTTAGCAGGCTACTTATTGGGTTTGACGGGCAGTCTCGAAACGGTCCATCACCGCCAATGATTGTGAAGCGCTGAGCACCAGACCAAAGCTGAGCTTTTCATAGGTGCGAAACACCAGCAGGGTGCCGGCGGGCTCATCGGGAAGCGTTACCGGGGAGTCATTCAGGGAGTCCCTGACGGTGGCACCGGCTTTGATGACGGTCAGCAACTGGCCTTCGACCAAGCCATCGCGACGACCTTTGTCCAGAGTGACGGCGTCGAGTACCCCAATCTGGGTGACGCCTCGGGGGACATCGATGATGCGCCCTTCGATAAACGCCGCATTCAGCGGCACTTTGAGCCTTGCCAGGTCCATCGCAGGCTCGGCACGCAGCAAGCGATCACCGGGGCGTACCTCTTGGGTCACCCGTTGCAGCACCAGGGTGCTCAGATCACCAGCGTAGATAAAGCGAGCAGTGCCGATATCGTCGGCATTGACGCCCAGCAATTCATGGGTGGCAGGGTCGGTGTAAAGCTTGCCGCGCCGCACCACGGCGTAGGCGGGCTGGGCGGGATCCAAAACGCCACGGGCATGCACACGCTCACCGTTGGCGCCCATGACCCGACCGTTGTCGGCCGCGATAATGTAAGGCGCTGTGTCCAGATCCTCGGGTTTATCCAGAATGCGGTTATGCAGCAGGAAGCGTTGGATGGTCTGTTGCGTCGATGGATCGAGAGGCTGGTCTGGCCGCGGCAAGAACGCCATGGCAAACGGCGCCCACAGCAGCAAGACGAGTAGCGATTTCCTCATGGGGTCAATCTCCTTTATTATGTGCGTTCGCGTGAAATGCCTTGGCCTTCGCGGCTTTCGAGCGTTTCACACCGGCCGTATGGGTCCATCCCACCGCCGATTTGCCTTTACCTCACATGTGCAGCAATTACGCTTATGGCTATTTTGAACATCCTCGAATTTCCCGACTCGCGCCTGCGCACGATCGCCAAACCGGTGGCCGTAGTGGACGACAAGGTTCGTCAGTTGGTCGATGACATGTTTGAAACAATGTATGAAGCCCCGGGCATCGGCCTCGCCGCGACCCAGGTCAACGTGCATCAGCGCGTCGTGGTCATGGACCTGTCGGAAGATCGCAGCGAACCACGGGTGTTCATCAACCCCGAATTCGAACCGCTGACCGACGAGATGGGCGAATACCAGGAAGGCTGCCTGTCGGTGCCGGAGTTCTACGAGAACGTCGAGCGCCCGTTGCGCGTGAAAATTAAGGCTCTGGACCGTGATGGCAAGCCCTATGAACTGATCGCCGACGGCCTGCTTGCGGTATGTATCCAGCACGAGTGCGACCACCTCAACGGCAAACTGTTTGTCGATTACCTGTCCACGCTTAAGCGTGACCGGATCAAGAAGAAGCTGGAAAAAAAGCATCGCCAGCAAGCTTGATGCCCCTCTTCCAAAGGCTTGCTGCGGCAAGCCTTTTTCTTTTGTGACTGTTTTTAACCGAGAACGCCCATGACCGAGCCACTGCGCATTGTTTTTGCCGGTACACCCGAATTTGCCGCCGAACACCTCAAGGCGCTGCTCGCCAGCCCCTATGAGGTGGTCGCGGTGTACACCCAGCCGGATCGCCCGGCCGGGCGTGGGCAAAAACTGATGCCGAGCCCGGTCAAGCAACTGGCGCTGGAACACAACATCCCAGTGCTGCAGCCGCCGACCCTGCGCAACGCCGAGGCCCAGGCCGAATTGGCCGCGTTGCAACCGGACCTGCTGGTGGTGGTGGCCTACGGTTTGATCCTGCCTCAGGCCGTCCTGGATATCCCACGCCTGGGCTGCATCAACAGCCACGCCTCGCTATTGCCGCGCTGGCGCGGTGCGGCGCCGATCCAGCGTGCCGTCGAGGCCGGCGACAGCGAAAGCGGCGTGACCGTGATGCGCATGGAAGCAGGCCTGGACACCGGCCCGATGCTGCTGAAAGTCACCACCCCAATCACCGCCGAAGACACCGGCGGCAGCCTGCACGACCGCCTCGCCGAGCTGGGCCCGCCGGCCGTGATCCAGGCCATCGCCGGCCTGGCTGCCGGTACCCTGGAAGGCGAAGTGCAGGACGACAGCCTGGCCACTTACGCACACAAATTGAACAAAGACGAAGCACGCATCGACTGGCGCCGCCCGGCCGTGGAGCTGGAGCGCCTCGTGCGGGCCTTCAACCCCTGGCCGATCTGCCACAGCGCCCTCAATGGCGAAGCCCTGAAAGTGCTGGCCGCTACCTTGGCCGACGGCACCGGCGCGCCCGGTGAGATCATCGGCGCCAGCAAGGACGGCCTGCTGGTGGCCTGCGGCGAACAGGCGCTATGCCTGACTCGTCTGCAATTGCCCGGTGGCAAAGCGCTGAATTTCAGCGATTTGTTCAACAGCCGACGTGAGAAGTTTTCCCTGGGTACCGTCCTCGGGGCAGCCGTCCAATGAACCCTCGTCTGGCCGCCGCCAAGGCACTCGCCGCCGTTCTCAACGGCAAGGCATCGCTCAACAGTTCGCTGCCCACACAGTTGGATAAGGTTGAAGATCGCGATCGCGGTTTCACTCAGGACCTGGCCTTCGGCACAGCCCGCTGGCAACCACGTTTGTCGGCGTTGGCAGCCAAGCTGTTGCAAAAGCCGTTCAAGGCGGCGGATGCGGATGTCGAAGCGCTGCTTTTGGTGGGCCTCTATCAACTGCTCTACACCCGGGTGCCGGCCCACGCCGCCATCGGAGAAACCGTCGGCTGTGCCGACAAACTGAAAAAGCCCTGGGCCAAGGCCCTGCTCAACGCCGTGCTGCGCCGCGCCCAGCGTGAAAGCGAAGCGCTGCTGGCCGAGCTTGAACATGACCCGGTGGTGCGTACCGCGCACCCACGTTGGTTGCAGAAATCCCTGAAAGCTTTTTGGCCGCAGCAGTGGGAAGCCATCTGCGCAGCCAACAATGCGCACCCGCCGATGATCCTGCGAGTCAATCGCCGCCATCATCAGCGCGACGCCTACCTGAAACTGCTCAGCGATGCCGGTCTCAGCGCCACGCCATGCGCCTACAGCGTCGACGGCATCGTGCTCGAAGCCGCCACCGATGTGCGCAGCCTGCCGGGGTTTGCCGAGGGTTGGATCAGCGTGCAGGACGAAGCCGCACAGCTGGCCGCCGACCTGCTTGATCTGGCGCCAGGCCAACGTGTGCTGGATGCCTGCTGCGCGCCGGGCGGTAAGACGTGTCACATTCTGGAAGTGGAAAAAGACCTGGCGCAGGTAGTCGCCGTCGACTTGGAAGCCAAGCGCCTGGTGCGTGTACGGGAAAACCTTGCGCGCCTGGGCCTGAGCGCCGAACTGATTGCCGCCGACGGTCGCGACACCGCCACTTGGTGGGACGGCAAACCTTTCCAGCGCATTCTGCTCGATGCGCCATGCTCTGCCACCGGCGTGATCCGCCGCCACCCGGACATCAAACTCACCCGCCAAGCCGATGACATCGCCGCCCTCGCCGCGCTGCAAGGGGAGTTGCTCGATGCCCTGTGGCCAACCCTGGAAGTCGGCGGCATTCTGCTCTACGCCACTTGCTCCACTTTACCCACCGAGAACACCGAGGTCATTGAAGCCTTTCTCGCGCGCACCAGCGGGGCGCGGGAGCTGGACCTCGCCACCGCGGCCGGTATCAAACAGCCCCATGGCCGCCAACTGCTTGCGCAGGAAGGCGGGCACGATGGCTTCTACTACGCCAAACTGATCAAGATCGCCGCCGCGCGCGGCTAAAGGCTTTGAGGGACTGACCGGATGAAAATCATCATCCTAGGCGCAGGGCAGGTCGGTGGCACGTTGGCTGAACATTTGGCCAGCGAAGCCAATGACATCACCGTGGTGGACACCGACGCCGAGCGTCTGCGGAATTTGGGTGACCGCCTGGATATCCGAACCGTACAAGGCCGCGCCTCGTTTCCTACCGTACTGCGCCAAGCCGGTGCCGACGACGCCGACATGCTGGTCGCCGTGACCAATAGCGACGAAACCAACATGGTCGCCTGCCAGGTCGCCCACACGTTGTTTCACACGCCGACCAAGATCGCCCGGGTGCGTGAGGCCGCCTACCTGACCCGCGCAGGGCTGTTCGATAACGATGCGATCCCGGTGGATGTCTTGATCAGCCCGGAGCAGGTGGTTACCCACTACATCAAGCGCCTGATCGAGATCCCCGGCGCCTTGCAGGTGATCGACTTCGCCGAAGGCAAAGCGCAGCTGGTAGCGGTGAAGGCCTATTACGGCGGGCCTTTGGTGGGCCAGCAGTTGCGCCAATTGCGCGAACATATGCCGAACGTCGAAACCCGCGTGGCGGCGATTTTCCGTCGTGATCGGCCGATCCTGCCCCAGGGCGACACGGTGATCGAAGCCGACGACGAAGTGTTTTTCATCGCCGCCAAAGCGAATATTCGCGCAGTCATGAGCGAAATGCGCCGTCTGGACGAAACCTACAAGCGCATCGTCATCGCTGGCGGCGGGCAAATCGGTGAGCGTTTGGCAGAGGCCATCGAAAGCCGCTACCAAGTCAAGATCATCGAGATGAGCCCTGCACGCTGCAGGCATTTATCCGACACCTTGGACAGTACGGTCGTACTCCAAGGCAGCGCTTCAGACCGCGACCTGCTGGTGGAAGAGAACATCGCCGACGCCGATATTTTCCTGGCGCTGACCAACGATGACGAGGCCAACATCATGTCGTCCCTGCTGGCCAAGCGCCTGGGGGCAAAAAAGGTGATGACCATCATCAACAATCCGGCCTATGTGGACCTGATCCAGGGTGGCGATATCGACATCGCCATCAGCCCGCAACTGGCGACCATCGGCACTTTGCTCGCCCATGTGCGCCGTGGCGATATCGTCAGCGTGCACTCCCTGCGTCGGGGCGCGGCGGAAGCCATCGAGGCGATTGCCCACGGCGATTCGAAGTCGAGCAAGGTCATCGGCAAGGCCATTCGCGACATCGGCCTGCCGCCGGGCACCACCATTGGCGCGATCATTCGCGATGAAGAGGTGATCATTGCCCACGACGACACGGTGATCGCCACTGGTGACCACGTCATCCTTTTCCTTGTGGATAAGAAACATATCCGTGACGTGGAGAAACTGTTCCACGTGGGGCTGAGCTTTTTCTGATTTAGGAGTACGCCGGCATGCTTGAATCCCTGGAGAAAATGCTCGCCAAGGGTGTGGATAACTCGCTGCTGCGCTTTGGCCTGGGCAAGGGTTATTTGGATTTGAAGGACAACGCCAAGGCAGCGGAGCATTTGCAGCGGTGCGTCGGCTTTGATCCGAAATATTCGGCGGCGTGGAAGTTGTTAGGCAAGGCGCAATTGGGCCTGGGCGATAACACCGCAGCACGACAGGCGTGGGAGAAGGGCGTCGAAGCGGCCCAGGCCCACGGCGACAAGCAGGCCGAGAAAGAGATGATGGTGTTCCTGAAGAAACTCGACCGCTGAACCCGAGCAGATCGAAAATGTAGGAGGGGCGGTGCGACGATTCGACTTGCCCCCTCCCACATTTGGTTTGCCGTTGTTTTTCGGTCAGCAGTAGGTCAGTACCACCGTGCTTCACCCGGCGGACGTTTCTTGAAGCGCTTCATGCTCCACATGTACTGGCTCGGGTAGGCGCCGACGTAACGTTCCACCACCTTGCTCATCGCCGCGCAGGACGTGGCGGTGTCGGTGCTGTACATGTCTTCCGGCGCCGCTTCCAGGATCACTTTGTAGCCCGAACCGTCCGGCAAGCGCAGGGCATGCAGGAACACGCCCACAGCCTTGTGGCCGGCGAGCATGTTGGGCACGAATTTGCTGGTGAGGGCTTGGGTGGCGAAGAACGGTACGAAGATTCCCGCGGACTCCGCCGGTTCCGGGTCGGCGGGAATACCCACTTGGCCACCTTTGCGCACTTCCTTGATCACACTCAGGATGCCTTCCTTGGTGGACGCAGCTACGCGGTTGCCCAGTTGCACCCGCTGCTTGCGCAGCAATTCGTCCACCGCCTTGAGCTTGGGCGGGCGGTAGAAAATGATCGGTTTGCACTGGCTGCAATAGAAGTGGTTCAACACCTCCCAGTTGCCCAGATGACTGGTGATGCCCACCACGCCTTTACCCGACGCCAGAGCCTCGTGCAGGACCTCCAGGCCTTCGACTTCACGCACCAGGTCGATGGAGCGCTGGGCCGGCCAGATCCAGGCGCAGGCGCTTTCGGTCAGGGACTTGCCGATGTCCATCAGGCTGCGGCCTACCAGCCGCTCGCGCTCGGCGGGGTCCATGTCCGGAAAGCATTTGGAGAGGTTGATCCGCACCGTGTCGCGAGAGCGGTTGGGGGTTTTCCACATGACCCAGCCAATCGCGGTACCGACGGCCTGGACAGCGCGCCAGGGCAGTAGGGCGAACAACCGGAGAGCGCCTACCAGCAAGGCGCCTTTAAACTTTTCCACAGGTCACTCCTGATCGTGTGCGGTGCGCAAAGCGCGCATTCTAACCGGCGTTGACCAACTGCGCGTAACGGTCGCAATCCTGAGTGTGATCCATGACCATGCCCGAGGCCTGCATAAAGGCGTAGCAAATGGTCGGACCGACAAAGGTGAAACCGGCTTTTTTCAAGGCTTTGCTCATCGCCTCGGCCTCTGGCGTGATCGCCGGAACTTCACTGCGATCCTTGAAGTGATTGATCTTGGGCACGCCACCGACGAAAGACCATAGCAAGCCCACCGGGTCTTCCAGCGTCAGCCAGGCGGCCGCATTGCGGCGCGTGGCGTTGAGCTTCAAGCGATTGCGCACGATGCCTGGGTCCTGCATCAACGCTTCGATTTCATCATCGCTCAAGCGCGCCAGGCGCTGGGCGTCGAAGCCGAACAACACCTTTCGATAATGCTCGCGTTTGCGTAAAACGGTGATCCAGGACAGGCCCGCCTGGAACCCTTCGAGCAATAACAACTCGAACAAACCCTGCGCATCGCGCAGCGGCGTTCCCCACTCTTGATCGTGATAAGCCATGTACAGCGGATCTTCAGAACACCAAAAGCAGCGTGGCATAAGGCTCCAGGGGATGGTGGCGCGGCCGAATCGGGTATACTCCCGCTCTTTAAATCGCAGCCCAAGTAACAGGTGAATTTCGTGAGCCAGCCTACGCCAGCCGTGCGTACCTTCCAAGACTTGATCCTCGCCCTCCAGCAATACTGGGCCGAGCAAGGTTGTGTGGTACTTCAGCCCTACGATATGGAAGTAGGCGCCGGCACTTTCCACACCGCAACATTCCTGCGGGCCATCGGCCCGGAAACCTGGAACGCCGCTTATGTGCAGCCCAGTCGCCGCCCGACTGACGGCCGCTACGGCGAAAACCCGAACCGTCTGCAGCACTACTACCAGTTCCAGGTGGTATTGAAGCCCAACCCGGACAATTTCCAGGAACTGTACCTGGGCTCGCTCAAGCATGTGGGCCTGGACCCTCTGGTACACGACATCCGTTTCGTCGAAGACAACTGGGAATCGCCGACCCTGGGCGCCTGGGGTCTGGGCTGGGAAGTCTGGCTCAACGGTATGGAAGTGACGCAATTCACGTACTTCCAGCAGGCCGGCGGCATCGAGTGCTACCCGGTGACCGGCGAAATCACCTACGGCCTGGAACGCCTGGCGATGTACCTGCAAGGTGTGGACTCGGTCTACGACCTGGTATGGGCTGACGGCCCGTTCGGCAAAGTCACCTATGGCGACGTGTTCCACCAGAACGAAGTGGAGCAGTCGACCTATAACTTCGAACACGCCAATGTCGACAAGCTGTTCGAACTGTTCGATTTCTATGAAAGCGAAGCCAAGCGCCTGATCGAGTTGGATCAGCCGCTGCCGTTGCCGAGCTATGAAATGGTGTTGAAGGCTTCCCATACCTTCAACCTGCTGGACGCCCGCCGCGCCATCTCGGTGACCGCGCGTCAGCAATACATCCTGCGTGTACGCACCCTGGCGCGTTCCGTCGCCCAAGCCTACCTGCTGGCACGCGCCAAGCTGGGCTTCCCGATGGCAACCCCGGACCTGCGTGATGAAGTGTTGGCTAAGCTGGAGGCTGCACAATGAGTGCTCAAGATTTCCTGGTTGAACTGGGCACCGAAGAGCTGCCACCCAAGGCACTCAATACCTTGGCCGATGCGTTCCTGGCCGGGATCGAAAAAGGCCTGCAGACCGCAGGTTTGAAGTTTGAAGCGAAAAAAGTCTACGCCGCGCCGCGCCGCCTGGCGGTGTTGCTGACCGCGCTGGAAACCCAACAGCCGGACCGCAGCATCAACCTCGACGGCCCGCCGCGCCAGGCCGCGTTCGACGCCGAAGGTAACCCGACCCAGGCCGCCCTTGGCTTTGCCAAAAAATGTGGCGTCGAGCTGAGCGACATCGATCAAAGTGGTCCGAAACTGCGCTTTAGCCAGGTGATTACCGGCAAGCCGACCGCCAGCCTGTTGCCGACCATTGTCGAAGACTCCCTGAACGACCTGCCGATTCCCAAGCGCATGCGCTGGGGCGCGCGCAAGGAAGAGTTCGTGCGTCCGACCCAGTGGCTGGTGATGCTGCTCGGTGACCAAGTCATCGACTGCACCATCCTCGCCCAGAAGGCTGGCCGCGACTCCCGCGGTCACCGTTTCCATCATCCGCAAAGCGTGCGCATCACCTCGCCAGCCAATTACCTCAGTGACCTGCGCGGCGCTTACGTATTGGCCGATGCCAATGAACGTCGTGAACTGATCAGCAAGCGCACCGAAGAGCTGGCCCGCCTGCAGGAAGGCACCGCCATCGTGCCGCCGAACCTGCTCGACGAAGTAACCGCGCTGGTTGAATGGCCGGTGCCGTTGGTGTGCTCGTTCGAAGAGCGCTTCCTCGACGTGCCGCAGGAAGCCCTGATCACCACCATGCAGGACAACCAGAAGTATTTCTGCCTGCTGGACATGGATGGCAAGTTGCTGCCGCGCTTTATCACCGTGGCCAACATCGAGAGCAAGGACCCGCAGCAGATCATCGCCGGTAACGAGAAAGTCGTTCGCCCGCGCCTGACCGACGCCGAGTTCTTCTTCAAGCAAGACAAGAAGCAGAAGCTGGAAGACTTCAACCTGCGCCTGCAGAACGTGGTGTTCCAGGAAAAACTCGGCAGTGTCTATGACAAGGCCGTCCGGGTTTCGAAACTGGCCGCTTACATTGCACCGCGCATTGGCGGTGATGCCGCCTGGGCCGCGCGTGCGGGCTTGCTGTCCAAGTGCGACCTGGCCACCGAGATGGTCGGTGAGTTCCCCGAGATGCAAGGCGTCGCCGGTTACTACTACGCCCTCAACGACGGCGAGCCGAACGACGTGGCTTTGGCGCTGAACGAGCAGTACATGCCGCGCGGTGCCGGCGCCGAGTTGCCGTCCACCCTGACCGGCGCGGCCGTGGCCATCGCCGATAAGCTGGACACACTGGTCGGCATCTTCGGTATCGGCATGCTGCCGACCGGTAGCAAAGACCCCTATGCCCTGCGCCGTGCGGCCTTGGGCGTGCTGCGCATTCTGATCGACAAGAAGCTCGACCTCGACCTGACCCAGGCCGTGGTGTTCGCGGTCGGCCAGTTCGGCGGCAAGGTCAAGCAGGCCGGCCTGGCTGAACAAGTGCTGGAATTCGTGTTCGACCGTCTGCGTGCGCGTTACGAAGACGAGGGCGTGGACGTGTCGGTGTACCTGTCGGTTCGCGCTCTGCAACCGGGCTCGGCACTGGACTTCGACCAGCGCGTACAAGCCGTGCAGGCGTTCCGCAAGTTGCCGGAAGCCGACGCACTGGCGGCCGTGAACAAGCGTGTGTCGAACCTGCTGAGCAAGGCCGAAGGCCTGGGCAATGCCGACGTCGACCCTGGCCTGTTTGCCGATGCCAAGGAGTTCTCGCTGAACTCGGCCATCGCCAAGGCCGAGAATGCGGTGAAACCGCTGATTGCAGAACGCAATTACGCCGAAGCACTGGCGCGCCTGGCTACCTTGCGTGAGCCGGTGGATGCGTTCTTCGAAGCGGTGATGATCAATGCCGAAGATGCCGGTGTACGGAAAAACCGCTACGCCATGCTCGCGCGTCTGCGCGGCTTGTTCGTCAATATCGCCGACATTTCGACCCTGAGCTGACCATGCTGAAACTGCTGATTCTCGATCGGGACGGGGTGATCAATTACGACTCCGACGCTTACATCAAGTCGGTGGAGGAGTGGATTCCACTGCCCGGCTCGATCGAGGCCATTGCGCAGTTGAGCAAAGCCGGCTGGACGGTGGCCGTCGCCACCAACCAGTCCGGCATTGCCCGTGGCTACTATGACCTCGCCACCCTGGACGCCATGCACGCGCGCTTGCGCACGTTGGTGGCCGAGCAGGGCGGTGAGGTGGGGTTGGTGGTGTACTGCCCCCATGGACCGGACGAGGGCTGCGATTGCCGCAAACCCAAGCCGGGCATGTTGAAAACCATTGCAGAACATTACAACGTGCCATTGGCTGGGATATGGTTCGTCGGGGACAGCCTCGGTGACCTGGAGGCGGCCAAGGCCGTCGACTCTCAGCCAGTTTTGGTAAAGACCGGGAAAGGCGAAAAGACCCAGGCGAAAAACCTGCCGGTAGGCACTTTGATTTTTGACGATCTGGCGGCAGTTGCCGCAGAACTTATCAACAACTAGCCGCCCTCGACTTCCTGACCAAGGATTGTTCGGGAGTGCGCTGTTCAACAGGCGGGCCGTGTCCCGCAACGGTAAATGCCGCCATGTCGATCTTGCAGGCCATCAGAACCTTTTTCTTTTACCTGCTGCTGGGCACCAGTTCGTTTCTCTGGTGCACCCTGAGCTTTTTTATTGCGCCGTTCCTGCCGTTCAAGGCGCGCTATCGCTTTATCAACGTCTACTGGTGCCGCTGCGCTTTGTGGTTGGCCAAGGTATTCCTGAATATCCGTTTCGAGGTCAAGGGCGCGGAAAACGTCCCGCAGCAGCCTTGCGTGATTCTGTCGAACCATCAGAGCACCTGGGAAACGTTCTTTCTCTCGGCATACTTTTCGCCCCTGAGCCAGGTGCTCAAGCGCGAGCTGCTGTATGTTCCGTTCTTCGGTTGGGCCATGGCCATGTTGCGGCCGATCGCGATTGATCGAGACAACCCCAAAGCCGCGCTCAAGCACGTTGCCAAGAAGGGCGATGAGCTACTCAAAGATGGTGTGTGGGTACTGATCTTCCCCGAAGGTACACGGGTACCCTACGGCACTGTGGGCAAGTTCTCCCGTGGCGGGACTGCTTTGGCGGTCAACGCCAATCTGCCGGTATTGCCGATTGCCCATAACGCCGGCAAATTCTGGCCAAAAACTGGCTGGGCCAAACGCGAAGGCACGATCACCGTGGTGATTGGCGAACCGATGTACGCCGAAGGAGAGGGCCCAAGGGCTATTGCAGCGCTGAACGACCGTGCTCAGGCTTGGAATGAAGCGCAGCAACGGGCCATGGGTTCGCTGCCTCCGGAGCCGGTGGTGGTGGACACGCCAGTCGTTTGAAGTTCTGTGGATAACCTGTGCACGGATTGTTGGAAAATGGCTCTTTTTTAAACATAACTAGCTGATTTTATTGAATATTCAAAAAAAGAATAAAATCACCAAAACCGTGCATAAGTTTTTCCAGCTATAAAAAAACCGGTCCTGATGACCGGTTTTTTTGTGCCTGTGAAAAAGCCGTTACTCATTCATCCAAAAGGGGCAAACGTAGGCTGAAGGCGGTGCCTTTGCCCAGTGTACTTTCACAGTCGATCCGGCCTCTATGGCGCTCAACCACCGCTTTAACCATCGTCAGCCCCAACCCCAGCCCTTCGCTGCCCTGTGCAGAATCAAAGCGCCGGTACTGGCTGAACAGCTCCGGCAAATCCTCTGGTGCTATACCTGGGCCCTGGTCGCTGATCCGGCATTCCAACCAGCCCTGCTCACTGGCGTGACTCAACCTGACGGTAGTGCCGGAAGGTGAGTATTTGACGGCATTCTCCAGCACGTTAAACAACGCACGCGTCAGCAGCGATTGGTCGGCTGACACCATGCCTTCGTCAGTCTCATCCAGGTCATGAACCAGGTGTATGCCTTTGAGCTGGGCGATCACTGCCACTTGGTCGAAGGCATCCATCACCAACATGGCGAATAAAGTCGGCTGGAATTGATAGCCGTCGGCCTCAGCTTTCGCCAACTGCACAAATGACTCCGTGAGGCTCAGCGCACGTCGAACTTGTTGTTCGACCTGGGCAAACACCGGCGACTCACCGCTGTGCACATCCAGTAACGCGAGGATGGCCGAGTGGGGCGCGCGCAGGTCATGGGACAGGAACCGCAGCATGGTTTCTCGATGCTGCTGGGCCTCGCGCTCTTTGCTCAGGTCGGTGAGGCTCAGCAGCCAGCCGAGGGCGATGTCCCCTTCAGCCGGGAGCAAAGGGGCAAGCTCCATGCGCAGGCTGCGTTGATGGATATCGCGAAACTCCACCAATTCCAACGCCGACAGGGCGGGGCGCACGCCATTGTGCAGCGGTGGATAGCCCAGATCGGCAAGTTGCTCCAGCAGGTTTTCGGCGACAAGGTCATTACCGAACACCTCACGGGCAATGCGGTTAGCCAACAGAATATTGCCTCGGGGGTCGGTAATCAGCGTGGCCACCGGCAGGCATTCCAACCCATCAGCCATAAAACGGCGGGTGTCCCGCGTGCGGCTGACGGCCTGTTCCAAGGCAAAAATGCGTGCTTGCAACACATCACCACGGCTGGCGGGTGCGCGGCGACGTTCGGGAAGCACCTTGGGCTCGTTATCCAGACGCGCCAGTTCCCAACCGAAATAGGCCAGGATCACACTCAGGCGACGCCAATTCCAGATCAGGTAGCTGAGCAGCAAACCGATCAAACACGCGGCGGGGGACCACCAGTGACCCAACCGCAGTAACCCCAAAGCGATAAGCAACGCCGTGAGCATGCAGCCCACGGTCATCCACAGGGCATAGCGGGGACGATGAAGCAGCAGGCCCAGCAGCACCGCCACAAGACTCGTCGCTAGCAGCGCCGCCAGCCATCCTGGCAGATCCACGATGCTGCGTCCCTGGAGCAAGGCATTGAGAACGTTGGCCTGGATGTCCAACCCGGCCGTGGCGCCGACAGCGGAGGAGAGCGGGCTGAAAAAATAATCGCCCAGGCCTGAGTCCATCGCCCCCACCAAAATCAGGCGGCCATGCAGCATTTCAGGTGGTACCTCACCATGCAATACGCTGACATAAGAGACGCTGGGAAACCGGGTATCAGACGCAATAACGGGGACACGAACCCCATACTCGCGCTGCCAACGTTGCGATATCGACGCCTGCGGGGTGCCCGGCATCGGGTTCGGCTCCCTGCCCATTTCATAAGCCAACCAGGCCAACTGCGGGACGGTGGCACCGGCAGGTCCCTCACGTAGGTACAGACTGCGCACCACGCCATCAGGGTCGGCTTCTACGTTGATATGGCCCAGCCCTTTGGCACATTTAAGCAGGGGCAACATTTGCGCGTCGGCCTGGCTGTAGCGAGAAGAGCCTTCGCGAACCAACGGCAGCACTACATTGCCGGCGTTACATAAGGCGTCAGACAGGCGCTTGTCGCTCGCAGGTTCTTCAGGTTCGCTGAAGATGACATCCAACAGAACTCCTTCCGGTTGTGCAGCGTTGAGGCGGTCAATCAAATCGGCGTGCACGCTGCGTGACCATGGCCACGGCCCCAGTTTCTTGAGGCTCGGTTCGTCGATGGTCACCAGCAATACGCGCGGATCCACCGGTAGAGGAGTGAGGCGGCGAAAAGTGTCATAGAAGGAGTTATTCAGCGCCAACCCCGAACTCACCGACAGGTAGGCCGTCATAGGCAGCAGCAGCAAGCCAATCCACACCCATTCGCGCACCAGGCCATGAAACAACCGCTGGGCGTGGGTCGGTTGGCGTTTTTCAGCCTTGCCCCAAAGCATCATAGGTCACCGTATCTAAGCAGTGGCTGGATAGGCACACACGCCTTGACCCCAGTGAAGCTCATTTTCGACCCGCTGGAGGATGTTTCCTGCTTGAAGTTCATGAAGGCATTGCCCGTGGCGAATTGAGCACGATGGGATTATTTGGCGGTAACTCGGACAGGAGTCTACGACAGCTCATGCGTCGGCTGATCCTTTTCCTTACTATCGGGAGTCGGTATCTTCCCTACCTGAGTAGCGAGGATTTCCATGTTAACCGCTCATGGACTTCAGCCTACCGAGAGATCCAGGGAGCGCCGTTTCTGAGCACAATTCTTCAGATTCAACGGCCGGCATCTGCGCAGTACGTGCCTTGATCAGGCTGACGGCTGCCGTACTCTTCAATGAAAGGACCCACCCATGCGTGTCGCAATACTGGATGACGAACCCGCGGAATTGCGCCGGGTGGAACAGACACTGCGACAGATCCCTGGTACCACTGAACAGCCTTGGACCCTGCATTGTTTCGAGCGGGGTGAAGACCTGCTACGCCAGTTACGTCGAGAAACCTTTGATCTACTGATACTCGACTGGCAGTTGCCAGACATCACCGGTATCGCACTGCTGCGCTGGACACGCGAACACATGGATGCGCCCCCTGCGGTCATTATGCTGACCAGCCGTGACGCTGAAAGCGATATTGTCACGGCGTTGAACAGCGGTGCCGATGACTATGTCAGCAAACCGTTTCGCCCGAATGAATTGAAGGCGCGTGTCAGCGCGGTTCTTCGACGGCATGGCCTGCAAAAATCCACGACCCATGAACTGCAAAGTTTCAACGACCTGACTTTTGACGATGCTGAACTGACAGTCACCCGCGCAGGAAAACCGATCAACCTCACCGAGCGCGAGTACCGATTGGCCAGCTGCCTGTTCGCCAATCTGGCGCGTCCGCTGTCTCGCGAATACCTTTATGAGCGATTCTGGACGCACGAAGAAATGGTCTCGTCTCGGCCGCTAGATACGCATATCTATCGACTGCGTAATAAGCTGGGACTGACTGCCGATAGGGGATGGCAGCTGTTAACCATTTATGGATATGGCTATCGCTTGGAAAGTGTTCCTACCAGCTCGGCGGGTTAAGTAGGCCGATGTTCCACGTGGAGCATTTGCAAAACTGGTCATCCAACAATAAAAAAGGCCAACGCAGAGCGTTGGCCTTTCTTGTTTTTGGCGCGTTAATCGAACTTAGAAATCCAAGTTAGAAACTGCCAAGGCGTTGCTTTCGATGAAGTCACGACGAGGTTCGACCGCATCACCCATGAGGGTGTTGAAGATCTGATCCGCGCCAATCGCGTCTTCGATGGTCACGCGCAGCATACGACGCTGGCTTGGATCCATGGTGGTTTCCCACAATTGATCGGGGTTCATTTCGCCCAGACCTTTGTATCGCTGAATGGTGTGGCGCTTGGTGCTTTCGGCCATCAGCCAGTCAAGGGCTTCTTTGAATTCCTTAACCTGTTTCTTACGCTCGCCACGCTGGATGTAAGCACCGTCGTCGAGCAGGGTGCTTAGTTGTGCGCCCAGGGTCACCACGGTCTTGTAATCATTGCTGCCGAAGAAGTCGCGGTTGAAAGTAACGTAGTTCGACAGGCCGTGGGAGATCAGCTCGACCTCTGGCAGCCAGACATTACGCTCACGGTCTTCACGCAGGCTGGCCTTGTAGACCAGGCCGGATTTCTCAACGGTGCGCAGACGCACTTCATACTGAGCCAGCCAATCTTGCATTGCTGCGTGGTCGCTCAACTGTTCCAGGCTAACGGCCGGCAAGTAGATGAAGTGCTCGGTCAACTCCTGCGGGTACAGGCGCGACAGGCGCTTGAGGGTCTTCATCACCATTCGGAAGTCGTTAACCAGGCGCTCCAACGCTTCACCGGAAATGCCTGGCGCTTCGTCATTCAAGTGCAGGCTGGCATCTTCCAGGGCCGACTGCGTCATGTACTCTTCCATGGCGTCGTCGTCTTTGATGTATTGCTCTTGCTTGCCTTTTTTCACTTTGTACAACGGTGGCTGAGCGATGTAGATGTAGCCACGCTCGATCAGCTCTGGCAATTGACGGAAGAAGAACGTCAGCAGCAGGGTACGAATGTGCGAACCGTCGACGTCAGCATCGGTCATGATGATGATGTTGTGATAACGCAATTTGTCGATGTTGTACTCTTCGCGGCCAATACCGCAGCCCAACGCCGTGATCAAGGTGCCGACTTCCTGAGAGGAAATCATCTTGTCGAAGCGCGCCTTCTCAACGTTGAGGATCTTACCTTTCAACGGCAGGATGGCTTGGGTACGGCGGTTACGACCCTGCTTGGCGGAACCGCCAGCAGAGTCACCTTCCACCAGGTACAGTTCGGAGAGGGCAGGGTCTTTCTCTTGGCAGTCCGCCAATTTGCCCGGCAGACCGGCGATATCCAGCGCGCCTTTACGACGGGTCATCTCACGAGCCTTACGCGCCGCTTCACGCGCGCGAGCGGCATCGATCATCTTGCCGACAACCAGCTTGGCTTCGTTCGGGTTCTCCAGCAGGAAGTCGGAGAAGTATTTACCCATCTCCTGTTCCACAGCGGTCTTCACTTCAGAAGACACCAGCTTGTCTTTGGTCTGGGAGCTGAACTTAGGGTCCGGCACTTTCACCGAGATGATCGCCGTCAGACCTTCGCGTGCATCGTCACCCGTAGTGGCGACTTTATGCTTCTTGGCCAAGCCTTCGGCTTCGATGTAGGTATTAAGGTTACGCGTCAGCGCCGAACGGAAACCCACAAGGTGAGTACCCCCGTCGCGCTGCGGAATGTTGTTGGTGAAGCACAACAGGTTCTCGTTGAAGCTGTCGTTCCATTGCAGGGCGATTTCCACGCCGATGCCGTCTTCACGCTGGATGTTGAAGTGGAACACCTGGTTGACCGGCGTCTTGTTGGTGTTCAGGTACTCAACGAACGCACGCAAACCGCCTTCGTACTTGAACAGTTCTTCCTTACCGCTGCGCTCGTCTTTGAGGACGATACCTACACCGGAGTTAAGGAAAGACAGTTCACGGATGCGTTTGGCCAGAATGTCCCAGCTGAAATGAATATTCTTGAAGGTCTCGCTGGAAGCCTTGAAGTGAATCTGGGTGCCCGTGGTTTCGCTGTCTCCCACAATGGCCATAGGCGCTTGAGGCACACCGTGCACATAGGTCTGCTCCCAGATCTTGCCACTACGACGTACGGTCAGGATCAGCTCTTCAGACAAAGCGTTCACTACCGAAACACCTACGCCGTGCAATCCGCCGGATACTTTATAGGAGTTGTCGTCGAATTTGCCGCCGGCGTGGAGCACGGTCATGATGACCTCTGCCGCAGATACGCCTTCTTCTTTATGCACATCCACCGGGATGCCACGACCGTTATCGCGCACGGTGATGGACTCATCCGGATGGATGATGATGCTGATGTCGTCGCAGTGACCGGCCAGAGCTTCGTCGATGGAGTTGTCGACCACCTCGAACACCATGTGGTGCAGACCGCTACCGTCATCAGTGTCGCCAATGTACATACCGGGACGTTTGCGTACGGCATCCAAACCTTTCAGCACTTTAATGCTGGTCGAGTCGTACGTGTTTTCTTCGCTCATGCCTTCACTCCCGATGGTCGTGGGTCTGGGTGATACGGCCTTGTTCCACGTGGAACAAAGCGACTGGCGTTTCCGTCTGCCAGCCTTCCCTCAATAATTCGTGGTCTACACAAGTGATAAACACTTGGCAGCGTAAGTCTTCCAACAAGCGGCATAACGAGCGGCGATGTTGCTCGTCAAGTTCGGACGGCAGGTCATCCACCAGATAAATACACTGACCGCGCCGGGCCTGGCTCACCAAGTGGCCCTGGGCGATACGCAAAGCGCACACCACCAACTTTTGCTGACCGCGGGACAAGATGTCCGCGGCATTATGAGCGCCTAATCTAAGACGCAAATCAGCCCGTTGAGGGCCGGCCTGGGTGTGACCAATCTGCTGATCCCGCTGCAAGGACGTGGCGAGAACTGCACTGAGTTCACGCTCTTTGTCCCAACCACGGTAGTAGCTCAGCGTCAGCCCTTCGAGATCCAGTAACTCTCTCAAGGTCTGTTCAAAGACTGGTTTCAAGGCTTTGATGTAGGCACGGCGGTATTCATCTATTTCGTCGCTGGCCAGGCACAGTTCACGGTCCCAGGCCGCTTGCGAAGCGGCGTCAAGTGTACCATGCCGCAGCCACGAGTTCCGCTGCCGCAGGGCCTTCTGCAGGCGCTGCCATGTGGCCATAAATCGCGGTTCCACGTGGAACACTCCCCAATCGAGGAATTGCCTGCGTATTTTTGGCGCACCTTCCAGTAGCCGGAAGCTATCCGGATTGATCAGCTGCAGCGGCAGAATTTCGGCCAACTGAGCCGCGCTACGAGCATTTTGCCCATCTATACGGATCTGAAACTCTCCCCCGCGATCACGGGATATTCCCAAACTGCTGTGCCCACCCTCAGCCAGTTCGACCTGGCCAAACACGGTGCAAGCCAACTGTTCGTATTGAATAACCGGTAAAAGACGAGCACTGCGAAAAGAACGCGCGAGCCCCAACAAATGAATGGCTTCCAGCACACTGGTTTTGCCACTGCCATTGGCGCCGTGGAGGATATTGATGCGGGGGGAGGGGGAGAAGGTCACCGGGTGCAGATTGCGCACCGCGGTGACCGAGACGCGACTGAGGGACATCTAGCTTCTGCTGAGCATGGTTACAGGCGCATCGGCATGACAACGTAAGCCGAGTCGTCGTTATCGGATTCCTGCACCAGCGCGCTGCTGTTGGAGTCCGACAGAATCAGGCGAACCTGTTCGGTGGTCATCACACCCAGCACGTCCAAGAGGTAGCTCACGTTGAAGCCGATTTCCAGCGAGCCGCCGTTGTAGTCGACGCCCACTTCTTCTTCCGCTTCTTCCTGTTCTGGGTTGTTAGCCTGGATCTTCAGCTGACCATTGGCCAATTGCAGACGGATACCACGGTACTTTTCGTTGGACAGAATGGCAGTACGACTGAACGCTTCGCGCAGCGCCTGGCGATCGCCGATGACCAGCTTGTCGCCACCTTTAGGCAATACACGCTCGTAATCCGGGAACTTGCCATCAACCAACTTGGAGGTGAACGTGAATTCGCCCGTAGTGGCGCGGATGTGATGCTGGCCCAAAACGATGCTCACATTGCCGTCCGGCTCAGTGAGCAGGCGTGCCAGCTCAAGAATACCTTTGCGTGGCACGATGACTTGATGACGATCGGGCTGACCGATATCGGCGCGCATCGAGCACATCGCCAAGCGGTGACCGTCGGTAGCGACCGCGCGGATGACGCCTTCGGATACCTCCAGCAACATGCCATTTAGGTAATACCGCACATCCTGCTGGGCCATGGCGAAGCTGGTGCGTTCGATCAAACGGCGCAGTCTGCTCTGTTCCAGGCTGCACGTCAGCGAGCCGGGACCTTCTTCGACGGTCGGGAAATCATTGGCCGGCAGCGTGGACAGGGTGAAACGGCTACGGCCAGCTTTTACCACCAGCTTCTGTTCATCAACCTTGATGTCGATCAGCGCATCGTTCGGCAGGCTTTTGCAGATATCCATCAACTTGCGCGCCGGTACGGTGATCTCGCCCGGTTCAGCAGGCTCTTCCAACTGCACACGGCCCACCAACTCGACTTCCAGGTCGGTACCGGTCAAGGACAATTGCTGGCCTTCGACCACCAGCAATACGTTAGAGAGTACCGGCAAGGTCTGACGGCGCTCGACGACGCCTGCGACCAGTTGCAGGGGTTTCAACAGGGCTTCGCGTTGAATGGTGAAATGCATGGTCTAGTCCCTTGCCTTAATAAGCTGCGCTGGTGTCATCACGTAGTCAGTGTACGCAGCAGGTTCTTGTAGTCCTCGCGAATATCCGCGTCGGATTCCTTAAGTTCGTTGATCTTGCGGCACGCGTGCAAGACCGTGGTGTGGTCGCGACCACCAAATACATCACCGATTTCCGGCAGGCTATGGTTGGTCAATTCCTTGGAAAGGGCCATGGCCACCTGACGCGGACGCGCTACCGAGCGCGAACGACGCTTGGACAGCAGGTCGGAAATCTTGATCTTGTAGTACTCGGCCACAGTGCGCTGGATGTTATCCACACTCACCAGCTTGTCTTGCAGAGCCAGCAGGTCTTTCAGAGATTCGCGAATCAGCTCAATCGTGATATCGCGGCCCATAAAATGCGAGTGGGCAATTACCCGTTTGAGTGCACCTTCCAGCTCCCGCACGTTGGAGCGGATGCGTTGGGCGATAAAGAACGCCGCATCGTGGGGAAGCTCGACCTTGGCCTGGTCGGCCTTTTTCATCAGGATCGCGACGCGGGTTTCAAGCTCGGGCGGCTCTACAGCAACCGTCAAGCCCCAGCCGAAGCGGGACTTCAAGCGTTCTTCCAGACCTTCGATTTCCTTCGGATAACGGTCGCTGGTCAGAATAACCTGCTGGCCGCCTTCGAGCAGAGCGTTGAACGTGTGGAAAAACTCTTCCTGGGAACGTTCCTTGCGGGCGAAGAATTGAATGTCATCGATCAGCAAGGCATCAACAGAGCGGTAAAAACGCTTGAATTCGTTGATAGCGTTGAGCTGCAAGGCCTTGACCATATCAGCCACGAAGCGCTCCGAGTGCAGGTATACGACCTTGGCATTCGGATTCTTCTTTAATAGATGGTTACCCACAGCGTGCATCAAGTGGGTCTTACCCAAACCGACGCCACCATAAAGGAAGAGCGGGTTGTAACCATGCTTGGGGTTGTCGGCGACCTGCCAGGCAGCGGCGCGCGCAAGCTGGTTGGATTTACCTTCGACGAAGTTTTCAAAGGTGAATGTGCGGTTCAGGTAACTGGTGTGCTTGAGCGCACCTTCGACCTGCACAGTGCGCTGCTCGGCACGAACAGGGGCCTGTTGGGAACTGGCTCCTGCCATCGGGTCGAAGCTATCGCGGGACGGCTCTTCATGCTCCGGCGCATTTTTTTGCGTTGAAGATTTGGAGGGCGTCGGCGCAGCGGAAGGCGCCGGGGCAGCCGGTGCGGTCGCCGCCTGAGCTTGAGACGCCGCAGCCGCCAGCGGTGCATTAGGTGCAGCGCGAGGCGCGGAGCTACGTTTGCTGCCTATTAATAAGGAGAGCACTGGGGCGAGACCATTGCCATGTTCGTCGAGCAATTCGAGAACACGGCTCAGGTACTTCTCGTTGACCCAGTCGAGCACAAACCGATTGGGCGCGTAGACACGCAACTCGTCGCCTTCGGCTTCGACCTGTAGCGGACGGATCCAGGTGTTGAATTGCTGGGCAGGCAGCTCATCGCGCAAAAGCTCCACGCACTGCTGCCAAAGTTCCACTGACACGGATATCCCCTAAGTTGAAAGCCGGTGAGGCAAAAACAGCCGCCATTGTAGCGATCAGCTGTCCACTTATCCACATGTAGCTTGCTGACACCCCAGCCAAAATCAATGCCTTAACCTTGAAAAAGCCGACCGATGGTCTGTGCATAAGCTCTGTGGATAAGCGTACCTGAGCTCGTTGCACAAGTAGGTCCGAAAGTCTGTGGGTAACTGACCTGTGGATAACATGCCATTCCACCCACAGCTTATCCGATAGCGCAGCACAGGCAGAACACCGTTTCTCCCCTGTGTTGTCATTCTCTGTACATCAAGTGGAATAAGGGCTTGAGGCAGTTATCCACAGAGGATGGACTGCATAGCTTTTATAAGCTTTACAGAAAAGCTTTAAATAACTTCCTTCTTTATTTCTATATCTAGGTTCGTGCTGATGAGTGTCTGAACGGTGAAAACAGCGACGCTACCGTATTCAGATCTAATTAAAGGAATAGCTGGTTGGAAATTGACCTAGAGGCTTGCTTTCTCTAGAATCGCCGGTCTCTTAAAACGGGGGCCATTCCGGCCCGTTGTGACGAACCAGGTAACAACGCCATGAAACGTACTTTCCAACCCAGCACCATCAAACGCGCCCGTACCCACGGCTTCCGTGCCCGCATGGCTACCAAGAACGGTCGTGCCGTCCTGTCGCGTCGCCGCGCCAAAGGTCGTGCGCGTCTGGCAGTTTGATAATCCGGCACTGGTGGTGAGTCAGGACTTCAGTCGGGAAAAGCGTCTGCTAACTCCCCGGCATTTCAAGGCAGTCTTTGACTCCCCCACCGGCAAGGTTCCGGGGAAAAATCTCCTGCTCCTTGCGCGTAACAACGATCTGGATCACCCCCGTCTCGGGTTGGTGATCGGCAAAAAGAGCGTAAAGCTCTCCGTTGAGCGCAATCGCCTCAAGCGTCTGATGCGCGAATCGTTTCGCCTCCACCAGGACACCCTGGTTGGTTGGGATATTGTTATCGTCGCGCGTAAAGGCTTGGGGGATGTAGAAAACCCCGAATTGATTCAGCATTTCGGCAAGCTCTGGAAACGTTTGGCGCGTACCCACAAGCCAGCACCTCCAGCCAGCCCCGAAACTGTAGGGGTAGACAGCAACGATGCGTAAACTGGCCCTCGTTCCGATCCAGTTTTACCGCTACGCCATTAGTCCTCTGATGGCCAATCACTGTCGTTTCTACCCCAGTTGTTCCTGCTACGCGTTAGAGGCCATAGAAAATCATGGTCTTCTGCGCGGTGGCTGGCTGACCTTTCGTCGTTTAGGTCGCTGTCATCCGTGGAATCCCGGTGGTTATGACCCGGTTCCACCTGTCCCCACCTCCCGTTCTTCTTCGATGGCCGAGTAATCATGGATATTAAACGCACGATCCTGATCGTCGCCCTGGCAATCGTGTCCTACGTTATGGTTCTTAAGTGGAACCAAGACTATGGCCAAGCTGCCCTGCCGACTCAGAATGTTGCCGTCAACACTGCACCTGCGGGACTTCCCGACACGGCAAGTGGCACTAACGCTGCCGCCAGTGATGACATTCCACGCGCAGCAGGCGAAGCCAAAGCGCCCGCCGAAGTTCCAGTTGCAGCAAGCACCGACCTCATCCAGATCAAAACGGATGTGTTGGACCTGGCAGTCGACCCACAAGGTGGTGACGTAGCCAAGCTGACCCTGCCGCTGTATCCACGCCGCCAAGACCATCCGGAAATCCCTTTCCAGCTGTTCGATAACGGTGGCGAGCGTATTTACCAGGCTCAAAGCGGTCTGATCGGTACCAACGGTCCCGATGCAAGCCAAGCCGGTCGTCCGGTTTTCTCTTCGGAGAAGAAAAGTTATCAACTGGCTGACGGTCAGGACCAATTGGTCGTAGACCTGAAGTTCAGCAAGGATGGCGTCAACTACATCAAGCGGTTCACGCTCAAGCGTGGTCTGTACGACATCGTTGTCACCTACCTGATCGACAACCAAAGCGCTCAGCCTTGGAACGGCGCCATGTTCGCGCAACTCAAGCGCGACGCCAGCTCCGATCCTTCGTCCAGTACAGCAACGGGCACCGCGACTTACCTGGGCGCCGCCCTGTGGACAAGTTCGGAACCGTACAAAAAAGTGTCCATGAAAGACATGGACAAGGTGAGCGAAGACAAAACCAAGCCAGCCATCACCTACAACGTGAACGGCGGTTGGGTTGCCTGGTTGCAGCACTATTTCGTGACCGCGTGGATTCCACAGCCAGGCCAGAATAATGTGGTTCTGGCCCGCAAGGACTCCAAGGGTAACTACATCATTGGCTACACCGGCCCGTCGTTGACCGTCGCGCCAGGTGCCACCGGCGAAACCAGCGCGACTCTGTATGCCGGCCCGAAAAGCCAGGCTGTGCTCAAAGAGTTGTCCCCAGGCCTGGAATTGACTGTGGACTACGGCATTCTGTGGTTCATTGCCCAACCGATTTTCTGGTTGTTGCAACATATCCACAGCATCGTCGGTAACTGGGGCTGGTCGATCATCTTCCTGACCATGCTGATCAAGGGCATCTTCTTCCCTCTGTCGGCCGCCAGCTACAAGTCGATGGCGCGCATGCGTGCCGTGGCGCCGAAGCTGGCTGCATTGAAAGAGCAACATGGTGATGACCGGCAGAAAATGTCGCAGGCCATGATGGAGCTGTACAAGAAAGAAAAGATCAACCCGCTGGGTGGATGCTTGCCGATTCTCGTACAGATGCCGGTATTCCTATCGCTGTACTGGGTACTCCTGGAAAGCGTGGAAATGCGTCAGGCGCCGTTCATGCTGTGGATAACTGACCTGTCGATCAAAGACCCGTTCTTTATCCTGCCGATCATCATGGGCGCGACCATGTTTATCCAGCAGCGTCTGAACCCAACGCCTCCGGATCCGATGCAGGCCAAGGTGATGAAAATGATGCCGATCATCTTCACCTTCTTCTTCCTGTGGTTCCCGGCGGGTCTGGTGCTGTACTGGGTGGTCAACAACGTGTTGTCGATTACTCAACAGTGGTACATCACACGTAAAATCGAAGCGGCTACCCAAAAAGCCGCGGCGTAATTACTCTGTGGATAACCACTCAAGACGCCCCCTAGTGGGGCGTTTTGCTTTCCGTCACATTTGTTCTGGAACCTGTTGATGAGCGCTCCTCGTGAAACCATCGCTGCTGTCGCTACCGCTCAAGGTCGTGGTGGTGTCGGTATCGTTCGTATTTCCGGGCCGCTTGCTGGCGTAGCCGCCAAGGCCATCAGCGGGCGAGACCTGAAGCCCCGATACGCGCATTACGGCCCGTTCCTGGATGCCGAGAACGAGGTGTTGGACGAAGGACTGGCGCTGTATTTTCCTGGCCCAAATTCATTCACCGGTGAAGACGTTCTGGAACTGCAGGGACACGGCGGCCCGGTTGTGTTGGATATGCTGCTGCAGCGCTGTCTGCAATTGGGTTGCCGTCTGGCTCGGCCAGGGGAATTCAGCGAGCGAGCGTTCTTGAATGACAAGTTGGACCTGGCCCAGGCCGAAGCTATCGCGGATTTGATTGAGGCCAGTTCTGCACAGGCGGCGCGCAATGCGCTGCGCTCGCTTCAAGGCGCATTTTCTTTGCGTGTGCATAACCTCACGGAACAGTTGATCGGTCTGCGTATCTACGTTGAGGCGGCGATTGATTTCCCGGAGGAAGAAATCGATTTTCTTGCCGATGGCCACGTGTTGGCGATGCTGGACAAAGTCCGCGACGAGTTATCCACAGTTCTGCGTGAGGCGGGTCAGGGGGCATTGCTACGTGACGGCATGACGGTGGTGATCGCCGGTCGTCCCAACGCCGGTAAATCCAGCCTGCTCAACGCGTTGGCAGGTCGGGAAGCGGCCATCGTGACTGAGATCGCCGGCACGACCCGAGATATCCTGCGCGAACATATCCACATCGATGGCATGCCGTTGCACGTCGTCGATACGGCTGGTTTGCGTGATACCGATGACCAGGTCGAAAAAATTGGCGTTGAGCGAGCACTCAAGGCCATCGGTGAAGCTGATCGCGTACTTTTGGTCGTGGACGCCACGGCACCGGAGGCTGTGGATCCTTTTGCCCTATGGCCGGAGTTTCTGGAGCAGCGGCCGGATCCGGCCA
The DNA here is from genome assembly GCF_001029595.1 of Pseudomonas sp. ARP3. Lineage (NCBI taxonomy): Bacteria > Pseudomonadati > Pseudomonadota > Gammaproteobacteria > Pseudomonadales > Pseudomonadaceae > Pseudomonas > Pseudomonas sp. ARP3. Next base: position 33,344 of record NZ_LEKF01000014.1, on the reverse strand, counting down.
AGGTCACGTTGATCCGTAACAAAGCCGACTTGACGGGAGAAGCGATCGCTCTGCAAACCAGCGAAGATGGCCATGTCACCCTCAGTCTGAGCGCCAAATCGGCAGGGGAAGGCTTGGAGCTGCTGCGCGATCACCTCAAAGCCTGCATGGGCTACGAACAGACCTCGGAAAGCAGCTTCAGCGCTCGCCGTCGGCACCTTGAAGCGCTGCGTCAGGCCAGCGCGGCCCTGGAGCACGGACGCGCACAATTGACCTTGGCAGGAGCAGGGGAGCTGCTGGCCGAAGACTTGAGACAGGCTCAGCAGCTTTTGGGGGAAATCACCGGCGCCTTCAGCTCCGATGATTTACTTGGGCGGATCTTCTCCAGCTTCTGCATCGGCAAATAACCGGTTATCCACGACCTGGTCACCAGTTGTAAGACACCGTACCGAGCAAGGTACGGCTGTCACCCCAGTAGCAACGCCCCGCATCGTTGCAACCGGACACATATTCCTTGTCGAACAGGTTTTTCGCATTCAGATCCACAGACCAGTGTTTATCAATCTGGTAACCAACCGCGGCATCCACCAATGTGACGCTTCCTGCGTCCAATTTGCCGTACAACGTCGGCGCGGTGTAGGAAAAAGTACTGTCGAAATAGCGAACACCCCCAGCTAGGGAGAGCCCCTTAAGCTGACCGTCGAGGAAGCGATACTTGCTCCACACGGAAGCCTGGTTGCGCGGGACGCCCGTCATCTGATGCCCTTCGACCAAAGACGTGGCCGAATCCTTGGTAATACGCGCATCGGTGTAGGTATAGGCTGCCGTCACATTGAGATTCTGCGTGAGGTTACTGTTGACCTCCACTTCCACACCCTTGGCGCGACTTTCACCTACCTGCCGATAGCTGTTGGTGGTGGCGTCGAGGTAGGTGTCGTCCTGTTTACGCAGGTCATACACCGACAGCGTCATCGCCGTGTCCCAGCCGAGCGGTTCGTATTTAACGCCCACTTCGTATTGGCTGCTGGTGATCGGTTTCAACGGTGAGCCAGCGTTGGAGATCTGCTGTACAGGGACGAACGCGGTGGAATAGCTGACATACGGCGTCAGGCCGTTGTCGAACTGGTACATGACTCCGCCCTGATAGGTGAATTTGCGGTCTTCCGCCTGGGTGTTGCTGGCCTTGTTCACCTTGTCGCGGAATTCGCTGTCCACCCAGTCCTGACGACCGCCGAGTAAGAACAACCAGTGCTCGTATTTGCTCTGTACCTGTGCATAAACCCCTTTCATTTGTTGCTCAAGCAGGGTGTTTTGTACCGCGATGGGGGTTAGTGGATCGCGCAGGTACACGGGGTTATACACATTAATGGTCCCCGCAAACCCTGCGTCCCAATCTTGGTTGAACGAGGTACGGTCGTAGCTGGCGCCCAACAGCACGGTATTTTCCAAATCGCCGAGTCGGAATTTGCCCTCCAGTTGGTTATCCAGGGAGTAAACCATTGATTTGTTATAGCGATCGTAGGCGGTCATGTTCAGTTGCGTGCCAAAGCCGCGATTGTTCAGGGCGCTGGGCCAGGTTTCATGGCGGTTGATGCGCGACTGCATGTAACGGGAGTTCTGCCTGAACTGCCAGTCGTCGTTAAAGCTGTGACTGAATTCGTAGCCAGTGCTCCAGGCTTCACGTTCGAAGGTGTTCCAGTCCGGGTTACCCAGCATCGTGTGTTTGGATAACTTGCCGTTAGGGTTGGTAAGCAGAGTTCCCGCAGCCGGAAGGCCGAGTTCCAGGTTGGTGTGATCCTTCTGGTAATTGGCCAGCAGGGTCAGGGTGTTGTAATCGTCGAAGTTGAGCGTCAAGGACGGCGCAAGATAGAGCCGGTCATCCGGTACATGGTCGGTTTGCGTATCGGATTTTCGCCCCAGCATCACCAGCCTGCCGAGGACGTTGTCATTACCGTTGAGCGGGCCCGAGATATCCACACCCAACTGGCGGCGATTATTGGAGCCATACCCCAGTTGCACCTCACCTTGGGGCGTGGCCGTCGGATGTTTGCTCACCAGATTCACCAGGCCGCCCGGCGCGTTTTCGCCATAGAGCAGGGAGGAGGGACCGCGGAAAACTTCAACGCGCTCTAGGCCGTAAGGCTCGCTGGTGGTGTCGTATCGATTGCCTTGCACGCGTAGGCCATCTCGCAGCAGACCGTAGCCGTAGTCAGTGGCGTTGAAACCGCGGATGAAAAACAGGTCGCCTGCCAGACTGTCGCCGGCGGCAAAGGGTGGCGCGAAGATGCCCGGCACGTACCCCAACACTTCCGTCAGGCTTTGCGCCTTCTGATCCTTGATGCGCTGACCGGTGACAACCGAGACTGAACGCGGTGTTTCCGACAAGGGCGTACTGGTTTTGGTACCGATCCGACTGTTCTGCGCCTTGTAGCCCACATCCCCAGCGATATCCCGGTTGAACCCATCCTGTTGATAAGTACTCACCGTCGTCGGCGCAAGCGTGAGTTGGTCTGCGGGAGCGACCTGCAATACGTAGCTGCCAGGAGCTTGGGCGACCGCCGACAACCCAGTGCTTTGCAGCAGCAAAGCGAACCCCTGATCAATCGAGTAGTCGCCCTCGAGCCCAGGTGTCGTCAGCCGTGCGGTCTGCTCCGGCGAAAAAGACAAGATCACATTCGCGCTGGCCGCAAATTGGCTTAATGCCCTGTCCAGCGGACCGGCCGCAACGGCGTAATGCTGCACCATACTGGCGGCCAAGACGCCGGTGGCAAACAGGGTACTGGCTGCGGTGGCAGTGGCAATCAGCAGACCATAGGTCATGCCATGGCAGGAAAGTCGCTGGCGTAGCTGGATGGGGAGGCGCATTGGCGGATAAACCCTGAAGGTATTGTCGTAATTACCTTTAGGGCCGCGCCAAGTGAAAAAAAGGTAACCCTCCTGGTGAATTATTTTTGATCAACCGATTGGCGTTATCGAAACCCAATAGCGGGTGAAATATTTCACCTGGATAGGCAAGGTGGCTTGCAGGTTGGTCAGTACTGCATCGGTGGCGTCCAGACGGAACGTCCCGGATACGCGCAGACGGGCAGAGATGGCATCGCATTGCAGGACACCGGACCGATAGCGTGACAACTCGTCGATTACATCGCCAAGCCGCGCATCCAGCACGATTAATTGGCCGTCGACCCAGGCGGCCTGAGTTGCGGTGAAGGGATGGATCGGGCCGACATTAAGCCGATCAAAGTCGGCGCTCTGCCCCGCCTTAAGGAGTTGACCAGAGGAGGGATTGTCTACGGGTGACACCTGTACGCGATCCTCCAACACTCCAACGCGAGTGGAATCGGCCAACTGACGTACGGTAAAGCGGGTGCCCAATGCCTGAACCCGACCTTGGCGAGTTTCAACATAGAAGGGTAGCTGCGCCGCCAACCTGCCGGTGTGGATAAGTACCTCACCCTCGCGCAGACGAATGAGCCGCTGCCGTTCGTCGAATATCACATCGATTGCTGAGCGAGTGTTGAGTTCGATTCGGGTGCCGTCGGCCAACTGGATACGTTGATGTTTGCCAATCGGCGTGCGGTAGTCGGCCAACAACGTTCCCACGCCACTGTGTTGCTGAAGATTCCAACCGAGATAACCCCCACCGCCAAGCACCAGCATCCATTTAAGTACTTGCCGGCGTTGTTGAGTCGTCGACAGCGCACGCCGAGTGACGTCCTGAGGTAACCCGCCCAGACTACGTTGCAGTTGTTCGAGCTGGTTCCAAGCGGCCAGATGGGAAGGGTCGCGGCTCAACCATTGCTGCCAGGCATGGTGTTCGGCGGGTGTGGGAGCTTGAGACTGAAATTGCACATACCAAGTGGCGGCGGCTTCAAAGGTGTCGCGATCGGGGGCGGCCATCAGGAACTGGCCATGATCAATGAACACTCGGTAAACGCTCGGATCATGTGTTTTTTCACCGTTGTGAGCGAAACCTGCAGTTGATCGGCGATCTGTTGATAAGTCAGCCCATCGATCTGGGACAGCATGAAGATTGTTCGTGCACGCCCGCCAAGCGCGTGCAGGGCTTTATCCACAGCGACTAATGTCTCGATTATGAGCGCTTTGTCCTCCTCACTAACGACGGTGATCTCAGGACGATCAGCCAGGACCTCCTTATAGGCCTGTTCGACGGCACTTCGGCGATAACGATCAATCACCAGGCCCCTGGCGATGGTTGCCAGATAATCACGCGGTTCCAGAATCTGGGAGGCGTGTCGTCCACCCAAGATGCGCACGAACGTATCGTGGGCCACATCGGCCGCATCACAGGCGTTATTTAGTTTGCCTTTGAGCCATCCGCGCAGCCACGTGTGGTGTTGCTCGTAGATGTGCTGGACGGCTGCCGTGTGAGAAGGAAGAGGCATAGGGCGCGTAGGTAGGTTAATGATAATCGCTATTATTAACTGCGCTGTGGTTTTCCCACAATAGGTCTCCCAATGAGGTCATCGGCTCCAATCGGAAGATAGGTGTGGCTACGCCATGGGCGAAATCCAGGGTGAATGGCGAGAATCTTTGGATTAAGCCCTGTGGGTAAGCGGCACTGTACCCAGTTGATAACAGGGCTTAAAAACCAAGGATAAACTCGTCTGTGGATAACCAGCACTTTAATCCACAGGCTTAACGCAGTTATCCAACGGGCTTATCGGCACATGACCACAGACTTTTGAACCTCTGTACACATCGAATATAAAGGCTTGTAGCAATCTATCCACAGAAAGCTTGCTCAGTAGAAATAAACATAAAAACAAAGATTTAATAAATTTCTCTCTTTTAATTTCTATTGTCTGTGATTCATCCACAGCTGGTTAAATTTTGTGCAAAGGGTTCTTTAGGAAGGGCTAAGTCCCTATACTTGCCGCCAAAGCTCCAAAACCCTTTCAACAAACAATTCCTGATTACCTACATAAGCAGGCACGAGGTGCGTGGTGGATTTCCCTTCCCGTTTTGAAGTGATCGTCATCGGCGGCGGTCATGCCGGTACCGAGGCAGCACTGGCCTCAGCGCGCATGGGTGTTAAAACCCTGCTGTTGACGCACAACGTGGAAACCCTCGGTGCGATGAGTTGCAACCCTGCCATCGGTGGCATTGGTAAAAGCCATCTGGTCAAAGAAATCGACGCCCTCGGCGGCGCGATGGCCATGGCCACCGACAAGGGCGGTATTCAATTTCGCGTGCTCAATAGCCGCAAAGGCCCTGCTGTGCGAGCGACTCGGGCACAAGCCGACCGCATCCTGTACAAGGCGGCGGTGCGCGAAACCCTGGAAAACCAGCCGAACCTGTGGATATTTCAACAGGCAGCCGATGACCTGATCGTTGAGCAAGACCAGGTGCGCGGTGTCGTCACCCAAATGGGCCTGCGTTTCTTTGCTGAATCCGTGGTGTTGACCACAGGTACGTTCCTGGGCGGACTTATCCACATCGGTATGCAGAATTATTCCGGCGGTCGCGCCGGCGACCCGCCGTCGATTGCCCTGGCAAAACGCCTACGTGAATTGCCGCTACGTGTCGGTCGTTTGAAAACCGGGACGCCGCCGCGTATCGATGGGCGTTCTGTGGACTTTTCGGTGATGACCGAACAAGCGGGCGATACGCCGATTCCAGTGATGTCGTTCATGGGCTCCAAAGAGCAACACCCTAAACAGGTCAGTTGCTGGATCACCCACACCAACGCCCGTACCCACGAAATCATCGCGGCGAACCTCGACCGCTCGCCGATGTATTCCGGGGTCATCGAAGGCGTCGGCCCGCGCTATTGCCCATCGATCGAAGACAAGATCCACCGCTTTGCCGACAAGGAAAGCCATCAGGTCTTCATCGAGCCCGAAGGCCTGACGACCCACGAGTTGTATCCGAATGGCATCTCCACTTCGCTGCCCTTCGATGTGCAAATCCAGATCGTGCAATCGATTCGCGGCATGGAAAACGCACACATCGTGCGCCCGGGTTACGCCATCGAATATGACTACTTCGACCCCCGCGATCTGAAATACAGCCTGGAGACCAAAGTGATCGGCGGTTTGTTCTTCGCCGGGCAAATCAACGGCACCACCGGTTACGAAGAAGCCGGGGCCCAGGGTTTACTGGCCGGGACCAACGCAGCATTGCGTGCCCAGGGCAAAGACAGCTGGTGCCCGCGTCGCGATGAGGCATACATCGGTGTATTGGTCGATGACCTGATTACCCTGGGCACCCAGGAACCGTACCGGATGTTTACCTCGCGGGCGGAATACCGTTTGATCCTGCGTGAAGACAATGCCGATCTGCGCCTGACCGAAAAAGGCCGCGAACTGGGCCTGGTCGACGATGTGCGTTGGGCTGCTTTCTGCAAAAAACGCGAGAGCATCGCGCTGGAAGAGCAACGCCTGAAAAGTACTTGGGTTCGCCCGGGCACCGAGCAGGGTGACGCGATTGCCGAAAAGTTCGGCACGCCACTGACCCACGAGTACAACCTTCTGAACCTGCTGTCCCGTCCGGAAATCGACTACGCTGGCTTGGTCGAAGTGACGGGGCAGGGCGCAGAAGACCCACAGGTCGCCGAACAGGTTGAAATCAAAACCAAGTACGCCGGTTACATTGACCGCCAGCAGGATGAAATTGCCCGCTTGCGCGCCAGTGAAGACACCAAGCTACCTGTGGATATCGACTACACCAGCATTTCCGGGCTCTCGAAGGAGATCCAAAGCAAGCTGGGGATAACTCGCCCTGAAACCCTGGGCCAGGCTTCGCGGATCCCTGGCGTTACCCCGGCAGCGATCTCGCTGTTGATGATTCATTTGAAAAAACGCGGCGCGGGCCGTCAGTTGGAGCAAAGCGCTTGAGTTCGTTGGTCACCTCGCAACACGCCGAAGAGTTATCCACAGGTGCGCGCCAGTTGGGCGTCGACCTTACCCCGGCCCAGCATGACTTGCTGCTGGGCTATCTGGCCCTGCTGATCAAGTGGAACAAGGCTTACAACCTGACGGCCGTGCGCGATCCCGACGAGATGGTGTCGCGTCATTTGCTCGACAGCTTGAGCGTGATGCCCTTTATCGAAAATGGTCGCTGGCTGGACGTGGGCAGTGGCGGAGGCATGCCGGGCATTCCTCTGGCCATTCTGTTTCCTGAGTCTCAAGTTACTTGCCTGGACAGTAACGGCAAGAAGACGCGCTTCCTGACTCAGGTCAAACTCGAACTCAAATTGGATAACCTGCAGGTTATCCACAGCCGCGTCGAAGCCTTTAAGCCTGAACAGCCCTTCAACGGAATTGTTTCCCGGGCGTTCAGTAGCATGGAAAACTTCAGCAACTGGACACGCCACCTGGGCGACCAAGACACCCGTTGGCTGGCAATGAAGGGCGTCCATCCAAGCGATGAGCTGTTAGCATTGCCGACGGACTTCCACCTTGATAGCGAACACGCCTTGGCCGTACCCGGTTGCCAAGGCCAACGCCATCTGCTGATACTGCGCCGCACGGCATGATTGGGAACACAAGCAAGAATGGCTAAGGTATTCGCGATAGCGAACCAAAAAGGTGGCGTGGGCAAAACCACCACCTGCATCAACCTCGCAGCATCCCTGGTGGCCACCAAGCGCCGGGTGCTGTTGATCGATCTTGATCCACAGGGCAACGCCACCATGGGTAGCGGTGTGGATAAACACGGCCTGGAAAACTCAGTCTATGACTTGCTGATCGGCGAGTGCGACCTGGCTCAGGCCATGCACTATTCCGAACACGGCGGTTATCAGCTACTGCCGGCCAACCGCGATCTGACTGCGGCCGAAGTGGTGCTGCTGGAAATGCAGATGAAAGAAAGCCGTCTGCGCAGCGCCTTGGCACCGATCCGCGAGAATTACGATTACATTTTGATCGACTGCCCACCCTCATTGTCGATGCTCACGCTCAACGCGCTGGTCGCTGCCGATGGGGTGATCATCCCCATGCAGTGCGAGTACTACGCGCTCGAAGGCTTGAGTGACCTTGTGGATAACATCAAGCGGATTGCCGAGTTGCTCAACCCGAACCTGCAGATCGAAGGTCTTTTGCGGACTATGTTCGATCCGCGCCTGAGCCTGATGAACGATGTGTCGGCGCAGCTCAAGGAACACTTCGGCGACCAGCTCTACGATACGGTGATCCCGCGCAACATCCGTTTGGCCGAAGCCCCGAGCTACGGCATGCCTGCCCTGGCTTACGACAAATCGTCCCGTGGCGCCATTGCCTACCTGGCACTGGCCGGCGAGATGGTCCGTCGCCAACGCCGCAACTCACGCACCGCTGCCGCCCAGCCAACTTAAGGAATCCCCATGGCCGTCAAGAAACGAGGTCTCGGACGTGGACTGGATGCACTGTTGAGTGGTCCGACCGTTACATCCCTTGAAGAACAAGCGGTGCAGGCTGACGAGCGCGAGTTGCAGCACTTGCCCCTGGACCTGATCCAGCGCGGTAAATACCAGCCGCGCCGGGACATGGATCCCCAGGCGCTGGAAGAACTGGCCAATTCGATCAAGGCCCAGGGTGTGATGCAACCGATCGTGGTTCGCCCGATCGGCGGGGGCCGATTTGAGATCATCGCCGGCGAGCGCCGCTGGCGCGCCAGCCAGCAGGCCGGCAAAGAGACGATCCCGGCGATGGTCCGCGATGTGCCGGACGAAACCGCGATCGCCATGGCCTTGATCGAGAACATCCAGCGTGAAGACCTCAACCCCATCGAAGAAGCGATTGCGTTGCAGCGTTTGCAGCAGGAATTCCAGCTGACCCAGCAACAGGTGGCCGAGGCGGTAGGTAAATCCCGCGTAACTGTGTCCAACCTGCTGCGTCTGATCGCGCTGCCGGAAGTCATCAAGACCATGTTGTCCCACGGTGACCTGGAAATGGGCCATGCCCGTGCATTGCTCGGTTTGCCGGAAAATCAACAGGTTGAAGGGGCGCGACACGTTGTCGCACGAGGGCTCACTGTTCGTCAGACCGAGGCATTGGTTCGGCAGTGGCTCAGTGGTAAACCTGCACCGGTCGAAACGGCCAAACCTGATCCGGATATCGCTCGTCTCGAGCAGCGCCTGGCCGAGCGCCTGGGCTCTGCGGTGCAAATTCGCCATGGCAAGAAGGGCAAAGGCCAATTGGTCATCGGATATAACTCCCTCGATGAGCTTCAGGGCGTCCTTGCCCACATCCGCTGAAACATTTGCTTATGTAGCGCGTGATCGGAAATCACTACCCGACAGTTGAATAGGGGCTGAACCGCCCCTATACTCTGCGCGCATTTTGTCGGCACAAATTATGCCAAGTTATTGATTTCCGGCAGCCGACCATTGAGGAGCAAGAGTGATGGAAACCCGCACGCCAAACACGTTGCCGTTCCATCGCTTGGCCGTTTTCCCGGTTTTATTGGCTCAATTTGTCATCCTGCTGATCGCCGCATTGGCGCTTTGGTATTGGCATGGAGTCGTAGCCGGATATTCAGGACTCTGCGGAGGCCTGATAGCCTTGCTGCCCAATATGTATTTTGCTCACAGGGCCTTTCGGTTTTCCGGCGCCCGAGCAGCCCAGGCCATCGTCCGGTCTTTTTATGCCGGCGAGGCGGGGAAACTGATTTTGACGGCAGTGCTGTTTGCACTGACCTTTGCAGGTGTGAAGCCATTGGCGCCGCTGGCTGTATTCGGTGTCTTCGTGTTGACCCAACTGGTCAGCTGGTTCGCTCCCCTGCTAATGAAAACAAGACTTTCGAAACCTTAGGGCGTTTGAGGCAACCATGGCAGAAACAACCGCTTCGGGCTATATCCAGCACCACTTGCAGAACCTGACCTTCGGTCAGCTTCCCAACGGCGGCTGGGGCTTCGCCCACACCGCAGCAGAAGCCAAAGAAATGGGCTTTTGGGCTTTCCACCTGGATACTCTGGGCTGGTCGGTCGCACTGGGTCTGATCTTCGTCCTGATTTTCCGCATGGCGGCGAAAAAGGCGACTTCCGGTCAGCCGGGTGCCCTGCAAAACTTCGTTGAGGTATTGGTCGAATTCGTCGATGGCAGCGTGAAAGACAGCTTCCATGGCCGTAGCCCGGTGATCGCACCGCTGGCACTGACCATCTTCGTCTGGGTGTTCCTGATGAACGCCGTCGACCTGATTCCGGTCGACTGGATTCCTCAATTGGCGATCCTGATCTCCGGCGATCACCACATTCCATTCCGTGCCGTTTCCACCACGGACCCTAACGCTACCCTGGGCATGGCCCTGTCGGTGTTCGCGTTGATCATTTTCTACAGCATCAAAGTCAAGGGCATCGGCGGCTTCATCGGCGAGCTGACCCTGCACCCGTTCGGCAGCAAGAACATTTTCGTTCAGGCCCTGCTGATTCCGGTGAACTTCCTGCTGGAGTTCGTCACCCTGGTCGCCAAGCCGATTTCCCTGGCACTGCGACTGTTCGGCAACATGTATGCCGGCGAACTGGTGTTCATTCTGATTGCTGTGATGTTCGGCAGCGGTCTGCTCTGGCTTAGCGGCCTGGGCGTTGTTCTGCAGTGGGCGTGGGCTGTATTCCACATCCTGATCATTACCCTGCAGGCCTTCATCTTCATGATGCTGACCATCGTCTACCTGTCGATGGCGCACGAAGAGAACCATTAAGGCCGGTCTCGACCAGTCTGATGTCCTTCCCGGTGAAACGGGAAGGTGGCCCACCAGGGCTAATGAAACGATTTGTTTTACCGCTTTAAAATCTAAAAAACCTAAACCATACGACGTAAAAGTCGGGAGGAAAGATGGAAACTGTAGTTGGTCTAACCGCTATCGCTGTTGCACTGTTGATCGGCCTGGGCGCTCTGGGTACTGCCATTGGTTTCGGCCTGCTGGGCGGCAAGTTCCTGGAAGGCGCAGCGCGTCAGCCAGAAATGGTCCCAATGCTGCAAGTTAAAATGTTCATCGTCGCCGGCCTGCTCGACGCCGTGACCATGATCGGCGTTGGTATCGCACTGTTCTTCACCTTCGCGAACCCCTTCGTTGGTCAACTCGCTGGCTAATCACTCGATTTCGAGTGATTGGGGTGATGGACAACGAATGAGCGAGGTGTTGGCGTGAACATTAATGCAACCCTGATTGGCCAATCCGTTGCGTTCTTCATTTTTGTAGTGTTTTGCATGAAGTTCGTGTGGCCTCCGGTCATCGCGGCTTTGCACGAACGTCAGAAGAAGATCGCGGACGGCTTGGACGCTGCCAGCCGTGCAGCTCGCGACCTGGAGTTGGCCCAAGAGAAAGTGGGTCATCAACTGCGCGAAGCTAAAGCACAGGCAGCTGAGATCATTGAGCAAGCCAAGAAACGCGGTAACCAGATCGTCGAAGAGGCTGTTGAAAAAGCCCGCGTCGAAGCTGACCGTGTGAAGGCTTCGGCTCATGCCGAGATCGAACAGGAACTGAACGGCGTCAAAGACGCGCTGCGTGCCCAACTGGGTGCTCTGGCGGTCGGCGGTGCTGAGAAGATCCTCGGTGCCACAATCGATCAAAACGCGCACGCGGAGCTGGTTAACAAACTGGCTGCTGAAATTTAAGCGAGGGCGATCATGGCAGAACTGACCACGTTGGCCCGACCTTACGCTAAGGCAGCCTTCGAGCACGCCCAGGCCCACCAGCAGCTGGCCTCTTGGTCAGCCATGCTCGGCCTGGCTGCAGCAGTGTCGCAAGACGACACCATGCAGCGCGTGCTCAAGGCCCCGCGCCTGACGAGCGCAGACAAGGCCGCCACTTTTATTGAAGTGTGCGGCGACAAGTTTGATGTGAAGGTGCAGAACTTCATTCACGTCATTGCCGAAAACGACCGTCTCCCGCTGTTGCCGGAGATCGCCGCGCTGTTCGACCTGTACAAGGCTGAAGCAGAGAAATCGGTAGACGTTGAAGTGACCAGTGCTTTCGCATTGAACCAAGAACAGCAAGACAAACTCGCCAAGGTTCTCAGTGCACGACTCAATCGGGAAGTGCGCCTGCAAGCTTCGGAGGACGCATCCCTGATTGGTGGTGTTGTTATCCGTGCCGGCGACCTGGTTATCGATGGCTCGATTCGCGGCAAAATCGCGAAACTTGCCGAAGCATTGAAATCTTGAGTTTGAAGGGGCAGCAGAGCAATGCAGCAACTCAATCCTTCCGAAATAAGTGAAATTATCAAGGGCCGCATCGACAAGCTCGATGTGACCTCCCAAGCCCGTAACGAAGGCACTGTCGTCAGCGTATCTGACGGCATCGTGCGGATTCACGGTCTGGCCGACGTTATGTACGGCGAGATGATCGAGTTTCCGGGCGGCGTCTACGGTATGGCCCTCAACCTGGAGCAAGACTCCGTAGGTGCCGTTGTACTGGGCGCATACACCAGTCTGGCTGAAGGCATGAGCGCCAAGTGCACTGGCCGCATCCTGGAAGTTCCGGTTGGTAAGGAACTGCTGGGTCGCGTAGTCGACGCACTGGGTAACCCTGTTGACGGCAAAGGTCCACTGGGCAACACCGAGACCGACGCGGTCGAGAAAGTTGCTCCAGGCGTGATCTGGCGTAAGTCGGTAGACCAGCCTGTACAGACTGGCTACAAGGCTGTCGATGCCATGATCCCTGTCGGCCGTGGCCAGCGTGAGCTGATCATCGGTGACCGTCAGATCGGTAAAACCGCTCTGGCGATCGACGCGATCATCAACCAGAAGAACAGCGGCATTTTCTGCGTCTACGTAGCCATCGGTCAGAAGCAATCGACCATCGCCAACGTGGTTCGCAAGCTGGAAGAAAACGGCGCCCTGGCCAACACGATCATCGTGGCTGCCAGTGCTTCGGAATCTCCTGCGCTGCAATTCCTGGCACCGTACTCCGGTTGCACCATGGGTGAATTCTTCCGCGACCGCGGTGAAGACGCGCTGATCGTTTATGACGATCTGTCCAAGCAAGCAGTGGCTTACCGCCAGATTTCCCTGCTGCTGCGCCGTCCACCAGGCCGTGAAGCTTACCCAGGCGACGTGTTCTACCTCCACTCCCGTCTGCTGGAGCGCGCATCCCGCGTTTCGGAAGAGTACGTAGAGAAGTTCACCAACGGCGCAGTGACCGGCAAAACCGGTTCCCTGACCGCACTGCCGATCATCGAAACCCAGGCTGGCGACGTTTCCGCGTTCGTTCCGACCAACGTGATTTCCATCACCGACGGTCAGATCTTCCTGGAATCGGCCATGTTCAACTCGGGCATCCGCCCTGCAGTGAACGCCGGTGTTTCGGTATCCCGTGTGGGTGGTGCCGCTCAGACCAAGATCATCAAGAAGCTCTCCGGTGGTATCCGTACCGCTCTGGCTCAGTACCGTGAACTGGCGGCATTCGCCCAGTTCGCTTCTGACCTGGACGAAGCGACCCGTAAGCAACTTGAGCATGGTCAGCGCGTTACCGAGCTGATGAAGCAGAAGCAATACGCCCCAATGTCGATCGCTGACATGGCGTTGTCGCTGTATGCCGCTGAGCGTGGGTTCCTGACCGACGTTGAAATCGCCAAGGTCGGCAGCTTTGAACAAGCGCTGATTGCTTACTTCAACCGCGATCACGCCGATTTGATGGCGAAGATCAACGTGAAGGGTGACTTCAATGACGATATCGACGCTGGCATGAAAGCCGGTATCGAGAAGTTCAAGGCCACCCAAACCTGGTAAGCCGCAGCGGGAGCCGCAAGGCTCCCGCTTGCTAACCTGATAGGTGTTACATGGCAGGCGCAAAAGAGATTCGCAGTAAGATTGCGAGCATCAAAAGCACGCAAAAAATTACCAGCGCCATGGAAAAAGTGGCGGTCAGCAAAATGCGCAAGGCACAAATGCGCATGGCTGCTAGCCGTCCTTATGCGGAGCGTATCCGCCAGGTAATTGGGCATCTGGCCAACGCCAACCCGGAATACCGCCACCCGTTCATGATCGACCGCGAAGTTAAGCGCGTTGGTTATGTCGTAGTGAGCAGTGACCGTGGTTTGTGCGGTGGTTTGAATACCAACCTGTTCAAGGCCCTGGTCAAGGACATGGCGGTAAACCGCGAAAAAGGCGTCGAGATCGATCTGTGTGTTGTTGGTAGCAAGGGTGCGGCCTTTTTCCGTAACTTCGGCGGTAACGTCGTTGCAGCTATCAGCCACCTGGGTGAAGAGCCGTCGATCAATGATTTGATCGGCAGTGTGAAGGTGATGCTGGATGCGTACCTGGAAGGCCGGATTGACCGCCTGTCCGTGGTATCCAACAAATTCATCAACACCATGACCCAGCAGCCGACCGTGGAGCAATTGATTCCACTGGTGGCGACCCCGGATCAGGAACTCAAGCACCACTGGGACTACCTCTACGAACCAGACGCCAAAGAGCTGCTTGACGGCTTGATGGTGCGCTACGTGGAGTCGCAGGTGTACCAGGCGGTGGTCGAGAACAACGCAGCTGAACAAGCGGCGCGGATGATCGCGATGAAAAACGCTACCGATAACGCCGGTGATCTGATCAGCGATTTGCAGCTGATCTACAACAAGGCGCGTCAGGCTGCGATCACCCAAGAGATCTCGGAAATCGTCGGCGGCGCTGCCGCGGTTTAACGGTTCAAATATTCAGAGGATCCAGCTATGAGTAGCGGACGTATCGTTCAAATCATCGGCGCCGTTATCGACGTGGAATTTCCACGCGACAGCGTACCGAGCATCTACAACGCGCTGAAAGTACAAGGCGCGGACACTACCCTGGAAGTTCAGCAGCAGCTGGGCGACGGCGTAGTTCGTACCATTGCGATGGGTTCCACCGAAGGCTTGAAGCGCGGTCTGGACGTTATCGACTCTGGCGCAGCCATCTCCGTACCAGTCGGTAAAGCGACCCTGGGCCGGATCATGGACGTACTGGGCAACCCGATCGACGAAGCTGGCCCGATTGCCACCGACGAACGTTGGGGTATCCACCGCGCCGCGCCGTCGTTCGCAGAACAGGCGGGCGGCAACGACCTGCTGGAAACCGGCATCAAGGTTATCGACCTGGTTTGCCCGTTCGCCAAAGGCGGTAAAGTCGGTCTGTTCGGTGGTGCCGGTGTAGGCAAGACCGTAAACATGATGGAACTGATCCGTAACATCGCCATCGAGCACAGCGGTTATTCCGTGTTCGCCGGTGTGGGTGAGCGTACTCGTGAGGGTAACGACTTCTACCACGAGATGAAGGACTCCAACGTTCTGGACAAAGTGGCACTGGTTTACGGTCAGATGAACGAGCCGCCGGGAAACCGTCTGCGCGTAGCACTGACTGGCCTGACCATGGCCGAGAAGTTCCGTGACGAAGGTAACGACGTTCTGCTGTTCGTCGACAACATCTACCGTTACACCCTGGCCGGTACTGAAGTATCCGCACTGCTGGGCCGTATGCCTTCTGCAGTAGGTTACCAGCCGACCCTGGCTGAAGAGATGGGCGTTCTGCAAGAACGTATCACTTCGACCAAGGAAGGTTCGATCACCTCGATCCAAGCGGTATACGTACCTGCGGATGACTTGACCGACCCGTCCCCAGCGACCACCTTCGCCCACTTGGACGCCACCGTTGTACTGTCCCGTGACATCGCTTCCCTGGGTATCTACCCAGCGGTCGATCCACTGGACTCGACTTCGCGCCAGCTGGACCCGAACGTGATCGGCCAGGAGCACTACGACACCGCTCGCGGCGTTCAGTACGTGCTGCAGCGTTACAAAGAACTGAAGGACATCATTGCGATCCTGGGTATGGACGAGCTGTCGGAAGCCGACAAGCAGTTGGTAAACCGTGCTCGTAAGATCCAGCGCTTCTTGTCGCAGCCGTTCTTCGTGGCTGAAGTCTTCACCGGTGCTTCGGGTAAATACGTTTCCCTGAAAGACACCATTGCTGGCTTCAAAGGCATCCTCAACGGTGACTACGACCACCTGCCAGAACAAGCGTTCTACATGGTCGGCGGCATCGAAGAAGCGATCGAGAAAGCCAAGAAACTGTAATCCAGGCGCCCGGAAACGGGCGCTCATCAGGTTGAGGCAATCAGATGGCTATGACAGTCCATTGCGATATCGTCAGCGCGGAAGGGGAAATCTTCTCCGGTCTGGTAGAAATGGTGATTGCACACGGCGAACTCGGTGACCTGGGTATTGCCATGGGCCACGCGCCATTGATCACCAGCTTGAAGCCAGGTCCGATCACTCTGACCAAGCAAGGCGGGGAAAAGGAGGTGTTTTACATCTCCGGCGGTTTCCTCGAGGTTCAGCCGAACATGGTCAAGGTACTTGCCGACACCGTGCAACGTGCGAGTGACCTGGATGAAGCCTCCGCTCAGGAAGCCGTCAAGGCTGCCGAGAAGGCCCTGAACGAAAAGGGTGCGGACTTCGACTACAGCGCTGCAGCTGTACGTCTGGCCGAGGCTGCAGCTCAGCTGCGCACGCTCCAGCAGATCCGCAAGAAGTAAGCGGCCACGCCGTCATGCTTCACGCGCGATTGATTAAAAAGGGTAGCCTCGGCTACCCTTTTTCTTTTTTTGCAAAACACTTCTTTGGTCTGAAGTCGGACCGCCCAGGATTGGTAGCCATTCATGTCTCTTGAAATCGTCATTCTCGCCGCAGGCCAGGGCACCCGTATGCGTTCGGCCCTGCCTAAGGTGCTGCACCCGGTCGCCGGTCATTCAATGCTGGGTCACGTTATCCACAGCGCCCGGCAACTGCAGCCCCAGCGTATCCACGTCGTTATTGGCCATGGTGCCGATGTGGTGCGCGAACGCCTGGCGGCGGACGATCTCAACTTCGTCCTCCAAGACAAGCAATTGGGCACCGGGCACGCCACTGCGCAGGCGGTACCCTTTATCAGCGCAGATACTGTGTTGATCCTTTATGGCGACGTGCCGCTTATTGAAGTCGACACGTTGCAACGTCTGCTCCAGCACGTAGTTCCAGGCCAAATGGGCCTGCTCACCGTGGAACTGGATGACCCCACCGGTTACGGCCGCATCGTGCGCAACGCCGACGGCAAGGTCGCGGCTATTGTTGAGCACAAAGACGCCACCCAAGCCCAACGCGCCATCACCGAAGGCAACACCGGGATTCTGGCTGTGCCTGCCAAGAACCTCGCGGATTGGATGGGCCGCCTGTCCAACAACAATGCCCAGGGCGAGTACTACCTCACCGACGTCATCGAAATGGCGGTGAGCGATGGTCTGCTGGTGGCCACCGAGCAGCCCCACGACCCGATGGAAGTGCAGGGCGCCAACGACCGCAAGCAACTGGCCGAGCTGGAGCGTCACTACCAACTGCGCGAAGGTCGTCGCCTGATGGCCCAGGGCGTTACCCTGCGTGATCCGGCACGTTTCGACATCCGTGGTGAGGTGACCGTGGGCCGCGACGTGCTGATCGATATCAACGTGATCCTCGAAGGCCGCGTGATTATCGAAGACGACGTAGTGATTGGCCCCAACTGTGTGATCAAGGACAGCACCCTGCGCAAAGGCGTAGTGATCAAGGCCAACAGCCATATCGACGGTGCCGTAATGGGCGAGGGCAGCGATGCCGGCCCGTTTGCGCGGCTGCGCCCTGGCAGCGTGCTGGAAGCCAAGGCCCATGTGGGTAATTTCGTTGAACTGAAAAATGCCCATCTGGGGGAAGGCGCCAAGGCCGGTCACCTGACTTACCTTGGGGACGCGGTCATCGGTGCGCGCACCAATATCGGCGCTGGCACCATCACCTGCAATTACGATGGCGCCAATAAACACCAGACCGTATTGGGCGAAGACGTATTTATCGGCTCCAACAATTCGTTGGTCGCGCCGGTCAAAGTGGGCGATGGCGCGACTACTGCCGCCGGTTCCACCATCAACCAGGATGTGGATAACTTGCAGCTGGGCGTCGCACGCGCTCGCCAGCGCAACATCGACGGCTGGAAGCGCCCGGTCAAGATCAAGAAGACCTGAGTTATCCACAGTTACATAAGCAGCTAGCTTCAAAGGGGGAGGGGGCTTGCCCCCGATGGCGGTGCGTCAGTGGCAGATGAGCTGACTGACCCAGAGCTATCGGGGGCAAGCCCCCTCCCACATTTTCATATGTGTCGTTTAAAAAATCTCTTCTCGACGCTTGACGATACCATCCCAATAGGTTTTGATTGCCTTCGTTATCTTTCGAAACGAAACTTATCACTACCATGTCGAAACGTAATACCCCCCAACGGCGCCACAACATCCTCACCTTGCTCAACGAGCGAGGCGAAGTCAGTGTGGATGAATTGGCCAAGCGTTTCGAAACCTCGGAAGTTACCATTCGCAAGGATCTGGCCGCGTTGGAAAGCAATGGCCTGTTACTGCGCCGCTACGGTGGCGCAATCACCATGCCTCAGGAATTGGTCGGTGATCCTGCCCAACCCATTTCCGCGTACAAACGCGCCATCGCCCGTGCTGCGGTCAAGCGCTTACGTGAGCATGCACGAATCATCATCGACAGCGGCAGCACCACAGCGGCCATGATCCCCGAGCTGGGCCACCAGCCTGGCCTGGTGGTGATGACCAACTCCCTGCATGTGGCCAGCGCGTTGAGCGAACTGGAACACGAGCCAGTGCTGTTGATGACCGGCGGTACCTGGGACCCGCATTCGGACTCGTTCCAAGGCCAGGTCGCCGAGCAGGTGTTGCGTTCCTACGACTTTGATCAACTGTTCATCGGCGCCGACGGCATCGATTTACAGCGCGGTACCACCACCTTCAACGAATTGCTGGGCCTGAGCCGCGTAATGGCCGAGGTCGCCCGTGAAGTGGTGGTGATGGTCGAGTCCGACAAGATCGGCCGCAAAATTCCCAACCTGGAACTGCCCTGGAGCAGCGTCCATACACTTATTACCGATGATCGCCTGCCGCTTGAGGCCCGCGACCAGATCCAAGCCCGCGGCATTACGCTGATATGCGCGGCAATCATCTAGGAGAAATACCATGTGTGGCATTGTTGGCGCAGTCGCTGAACGTAACGTAACGCCCATCCTGATCGAAGGCCTCAAGCGCCTGGAATACCGCGGCTATGACAGCGCCGGTGTGGCGGTTTTTACCAACGCCGGCAAGCTTGAGCGCACGCGTCGCCCGGGCAAGGTCAGCGAATTGGAGCAGGCCCTGGCCGGCGAGCCGCTGGTCGGCCGCCTGGGCATCGCCCATACCCGCTGGGCTACCCACGGTGCACCGTGCGAGCGCAATGCCCACCCGCATTTTTCCGGTGATTTGGCGGTGGTGCACAACGGCATCATCGAAAACCACGAAGTGTTGCGCGAGCAACTCAAGGGTCTGGGTTATGTGTTCACCTCGGACACCGACACCGAAGTGATCGCCCACCTGCTCAACCATAAGCTCAAAGATCTCGGCGACCTGACCACCGCCCTCAAGGCCACCGTCAAGGAACTGCACGGCGCTTACGGCCTGGCGGTGATCAGCGCCAGCCAGCCCGACCGCGTCGTGGCCGCCCGCAGTGGCAGCCCGTTGGTGATTGGCCTGGGCCTGGGTGAAAACTTTCTGGCTTCCGACCAACTGGCCCTGCGCCAGGTGACTGACCGCTTCATGTATCTGGAAGAAGGCGATATTGCCGACATCCGTCGCGAAAGCGTTGCGATCTGGGACGTCAACGGCAACTCTGTCGAGCGCGAGGCGGTGCAATACCGTGATGGCGCCGAAGCCGCCGACAAGGGCGAGTTTCGCCACTTCATGCTCAAGGAAATCCATGAGCAACCATCCGTGGTGCAACGCACCCTGGAAGGTCGCTTGAGCCAGAACCAGGTCTTGGTCAACGCCTTCGGTCCACAGGCCGCCGAGCTGTTCGCCAAGGTCCGCAACGTGCAGATCGTTGCCTGCGGCACCAGCTACCACGCTGGCATGGTCGCGCGTTACTGGTTGGAAGAACTGGCCGGCATTCCGTGCCAGGTCGAAGTGGCCAGCGAGTTCCGTTACCGCAAGGTGGTGGTACAGCCCGATACGTTGTTCGTGACCATCTCCCAGTCCGGCGAAACCGCCGACACCCTGGCCGCCCTGCGCAATGCCAAGGAGCTGGGTTTCCTGGCCAGCCTCGCGATCTGCAACGTCAGCATCAGTTCCCTGGTGCGTGAGTCGGACCTGACCCTACTCACCCAGGCCGGTCGCGAAATCGGCGTGGCCTCCACCAAGGCATTCACCACCCAGCTGGTCGGCCTGTTGCTGCTGACCCTGTCCCTGGGCCAAGTGCGTGGCACTCTTGCCGCTGGCGTGGAAGCCACCTTGGTCGAAGAACTGCGTCGCCTACCAACCCGTTTGGGCGAAGCCCTGGCCATGGACAGCACCGTGGAGAAAGTCGCCGAACTGTTCGCCGACAAGAACCACACCCTGTTCCTCGGCCGTGGCGCGCAGTACCCAGTAGCAATGGAAGGCTCGCTCAAACTCAAGGAAATCTCGTACATCCACGCCGAAGCCTACCCAGCTGGCGAACTCAAACACGGCCCGCTGGCCCTGGTGGATGACGACATGCCAGTGGTCACAGTGGCGCCGAACAATGAATTGCTGGAAAAGCTCAAGTCCAACCTGCAGGAAGTGCGTGCCCGTGGCGGCCAACTGATTGTGTTCGCCGACGAAAAGGCCGGCATGACCAATGGCGAAGGCACCCACGTCATCAACATGCCGCACATCCACGACACCCTGTCGCCGATCCTTTACACCATCCCGCTGCAACTTCTGTCGTACTACGTGGCTGTGCTTAAGGGTACTGACGTCGACCAGCCGCGTAACTTGGCGAAGTCGGTAACGGTGGAGTAATACCGCACGCGCCTGGGGCCCATTCTGGTTTTGAACAATAAAGATTGACACAAAACAATAAAGTTTGACACTGATGAACATAGATTGACACAAGGCTCAACCCCCCGTATCTACAGGGGTTTTCCTTTCCAGGCTTTCCCTTTGGTCTGGATTCATCGCTTCAACTTTCAGCGGGTGTAGTCTGGAAAATGTTTTGAATACGGCCGCTTTGGCAGTCGTGTCCTTCTACGACTTTTTCTCGACGCGAGGTGAAGCGGTCCGCATCGACTGAGGAGGCGTGGGTTGCGAGGTCGTAAGTTTGCATCACAGCAGGACATTGAACGGCACATTGCAAATGGATTTGGCGAAGGCGCCGGGGCAAGCTACGTGCCTTGGCTGCGGGTACAAGATGTCCCGTCGATAGGTCGTTCGCACAAGATTCAAGGTGTGAAGATCGAGAGAATTCATCACCTACTGTCAGATCTCGAGCGTTCGTACTTCCTTGTGTGTGAATTTTCTGAAGACGTCGTGGATATCCGAGAGCAATACCCTTTACTACCCACAGAGCGTGCGCAAGCGATAGCGTCGGCGATAGCTGTACGCTATCCAAGATACCCTAGAACAACACTGCCTTATGTGATGACAACAGACTTCCTGTTAACTGTTAAAGACCCGAGCGGAAACTTCAAATCGGTAGCTAGGACGGTGAAGTATCGTTCCGATTTAATTGGCAACAGAAGTAAAAGAACGCTTGAGAAACTTGAGATTGAAAAGCGCTTTTGGGAAAGCCAAGGTGTTGATTGGAAAATCGTAACAGACGAGTTTTTTACACGAGATTTGATAAAAAATATTGGACTAATCAGGAGATACTCGAAGCTCTCTCGTGATTTAATGAAACTGCCGTTGCATTCGAATTTTATTGAGTGCCTAGTGAACAGCCGGGAATATTCGTGGACCTTGGCCACCTGTCTAAGAAAAATAGCATCCCTTCTGTCAATTTCCTATATAGACGCTCAAGCAATTTTCTTTCATCTGGTTTGGACCAAGATACTGAAAATAGATTTGGTTAACACTCCTCTCCATCTTACTGGTCTAGTTCCTGACTTCGAAGTTTCCGCGAGCCCTGTCCAAGTATCGTTGAAGGAGAAAATGTCATGACTGTTCTCGTTAATGACGTTTTCGAGCCTGTAACCGATCTGTCGGTCATCTCTACGATAGCCAGGCTCCTTTACCAGGATGAAACGCGTGACTTAGCAGTTGTGATAGATCTAGCTGACCCACCCCGGCAGCCGTACGCGGTTGGTCTGGAGGAGCTGCGTCGCTCGATAGCATCTGGTCACACCAAACCAGCAGCCATCACCACGCCCGAGTTTATGCTTGTGCTTGAGGAACAGTTGGATGAGAGAGCCAAGCAAGGCCGGGACGAAAAGTGGGCCGTTATCGCCCCTCTATTAGATCCTGAATACCCGGGACAAATATTTGTACGAGGTGAGTTAGGCCGGCTTGTTAGCAGACGGGCGTCAGAGCTCGGAATCCAGCGGAAAACGATCTATCGGCTTCTTTACCGATATTGGTTTTATGGTCAAGTTCGCAACTCATTGCTTAGTAATTATACGGCGGTAGGTGTTGCGGATAGAAAATATGATCCAAGTAGGCCACCAGGGCGAAAGCCTAAATTTCAAGGCGTTCTTACTTCGCCTTCCAAGATGCTTAGTGCGGTTGATAAACGATGCATCCGTGTTGGGTATGCTCTATATGTAAGAGATAAGAAATCTTCTATTTCGAGCGCATATGACGAAATGTTGAGACGATTCTACTCAGTTCGAGACATCTCTAAAAACAGTGAAGAAGAGCTTCGTTTGTTGCCTGGTTCAGAACTCCCCAGCTTGAGGCAGTTCCAATATTGGGGACAGATTTTTTTCGACGAGATTGAAACCGAGCGTGGCCGTAAAGGATTGAGGAGATGGTTAAAAGACTGCCGTCCGCTTTCAGGTACCGTTCGCGATTGGCTGCGTGGACCCTGTCATCAGTTCGAGATCGACGCGACTATTGCCGATATTTATTTGGTCAACAGCTACTCCAGGCGGATGCTCATTGGCCGGCCCGTAGTTTATATCGTTGTGGATAGCTTCTCCGGAATGATTGCTGGTCTCTATGTAGGATTGGAGGGCCCTAGTTGGAATGGGGCCAGGCAAGCGCTGTTCAACGCATTTACCTCCAAAGTCGAGTTCTGCGCTCAGAACGGCGTCGAAATCAATGCAGATGATTGGAATTGTCACCACCTGCCCCACCAGATTTACGCCGACCGAGGAGAGATGCTGTCACTCGCAGCAGAGGGGCTATCGTCAGGATTGGGAATTGAGATGGGCACTGCTCCGCCTTATCGGCCGGATTGGAAGCCTATGGTGGAAAGTCGGTTTGGCATTTTGAATGATTTGACGGGTATCAGATGGCTACCTGGCGGGGTAGCAGCGCGAGACAAAGAGCGAGGCGAGCGAGACTACCGGCTCGATGCCACGCTGAATCTCAAAGAGTTCACCCAAATCCTCATCAAGTGCGTACTCCACTATAACGGGCACCATCGACAGCCTGAACGACTGACTCAGGCGATGATGAATGACGGCGTTGAACCTACACCCAACGGGATATGGAATTGGGCCTACGACAACGACCTGATCGAATCCAACAAACGTCCTGACGAGCTGGTTTACCTCCATCTCTTGCCTCGCGAGCGCGCGACCGTTCAAAAGGGCGGGGTGATGTTTCGCGGCATGCACTACGTGTGTGATATGGCCATAGAGAAAGATTGGTTTGCCAAGGCTCGCAAAGGGGGCGTTTGGTCAATAGAGTGTTGGTTCGATCCGAACTCTGCGGCACACATTTGGATTCAGGGAGAGGCCAAGCAGTTTATCCGTTGTGATCTTCGACGATCGGATGCCGGTTACGCGAATTACCGCTCGGACGAGATTTTTGATCTGCTCGAAGCCTATCGCCAAAAACCGCCTACTCGTCGGCGAGCCGAGCTGGAAAGCCGTGTGCAGCTTAGCGATCAGGTCCACCAGATCATCAGTCATGCACTCGCAGAACGAAAACTGGAACCTGCTCCGCCCACCAAGGCAGAGGC
Organism: Pseudomonas sp. ARP3; assembly: GCF_001029595.1. NCBI lineage: Bacteria > Pseudomonadati > Pseudomonadota > Gammaproteobacteria > Pseudomonadales > Pseudomonadaceae > Pseudomonas > Pseudomonas sp. ARP3. The sequence continues at coordinate 9,484 of NZ_LEKF01000014.1, read as the reverse complement.
CACTGGAAACATCCGCGAGAACCGCGCAGAAGAACGTCTCCGTGAGCGTGAAAATGCTGTTGTTCCTGAAGGCGTTAGGGCGGAGCCAGCTTCACTTCAATCTGAATTGACACCGAAAGCGCATGATTCATATGCCGGCGAGCGCACTGCGCAGGTTATCGATTTGCTCAAAAGAATTCGGCCAGGACAGGCAAAATGAAAGGTGCACAGACGTTTGCCAATTACGTCAGACAGGACATTAGTGAGTATGCGGGTAACCCGCTTATCGAAGCTTTGCCTCCGATATTGTCGGAGGCGGCGGCTGTTGAGCTGATCTCGAATTTTCCTCAGCCGGTGGATCCGAAAGAGCTGACGCTCGAAGGAGCCACTCGAATTCACTGTATCGACCGGCTAAGAACCGTGGTACAGCCGTTTTTGCTACATCTGGAACTGGAGGCCCTGTTCTCACTGCTCATTCGTCGAGGGTATGTTGGGCGTAACCCGATGTCGCCCGCTACCGTCCGGCATTTGCATTCTTTATCTGGGGCTCAGCGTTACCACGATGCGTTCAAGTCCACTGCAGAAACGTTTACCGTCGTTGGCCTGAGCGGCATTGGCAAGTCAACGGCACTCCACGCCATTTTGAGCCTTTATCCACAGACAATCCGTCATGAGCGCTATGAAGGAAAGCAGTTTGTTCATACCCAAATCACATGGCTGAAGCTTGACTGCCCTCGGGATGGATCGCTGGCTGGATTTTGTCAGCAGTTTTTTTATGCGGTGGGTGACGCTCTGGGAGACAAGGACTACCACAAGCGCTACAGGCATCGAAACATCAATGATGCGCTGCAACAAATGGAGCAGGTGGCCAGCACGTTTTTCATCGGCGCCTTATTGATCGACGAGCTGCAAAACCTCCACCTGGCGAAAACCGGTGGTAAGGAGAGCATGCTGAATTTTTTTCTGCATTTGGTAAATAACATTGGGATCCCGGTCGTTTTCAGTGGCACGAATTCGACGATTAGCCTGTTCTCAGAAGCCATGCGGACTGCCCGCCGAGTCTGTGGTGCCGGCACGCTCGAATTCAAACGATTCGAAAAGGATGATGAGGAGTGGCGGTTGTTGGTCGAAAATCTCTGGAGCTATCAGTGGTGCAAGCAGATTGCTGAGCTGACCGACGAGATTTTTGACACGCTGTATGAGCACACTCAAGGCGTCACAGATTTCTTGGTCAAGCTGCTGGTATTGAGTCAGCGTTATGCGGTCCAGAGTGGCTCGGAGTGTTTGACTGCTGAGATCCTGGTGAAGGTAAGCAACTCAAAAATGCAGATTCTAAAGCCAGCCCTTTCAGCTCTGCGTAGCCGAGATCCGAAGCGGATGCGACAGTTCGACGATTTGCTGCCGATCGAGGATCAGCTGAGCGAAATGATGGTCTTCGATGGTTTGGCACGAGAGGATCGCCTTGCCTTGCTTCGAAGCGTTGTATCCCGTGAGAAGCCGGCAGACCCATCTCCAAGCATTCTTGCGAAAGACCACCCATCGCCGATTGCTACTGCTGTGGAAAACTCAGAGGCTAAAGCGCTTAGCGAACATGACGCTCCTCTCGAAGCTCTGCGCGCTTCGGGCTGGCTCAACGAGGACCTTTTTGAGTTCTCACCGATGTATCACAAAGCGTGAGTCGGAGGGTGGTGAAGTGCACCTTAAACTCCATTTCTTCCCTGCCGCGTTTCCCGACGAGACGCTGCACAGCGTGATTTCTCGCTATGCCCGTCTTTGTGGTGTTCGTAATTGCCAAGCAGCATTTGCCGGACTGAAATCGGCGGCAGCATTTTCGCAAAATGTGGCATTCCCGAGTCACTTAGGGGATTTTGTCGATGCACTACCCAGCGGTACCGAGCTATCGGTAGCCGAGGTCCTCATGCGCCACACATTATTACCCTACTATGCGCCGTTTTTGAGGATGAGCCAGGTTGAACACGCTCGGACGCTGATGACCGCTGATGGGAAAGGTTTGATGTTAAAGCTGGGCGTCAACGCGAGCCGTATTGGATTCGCCTCCCGAGTGCGGTTATGCCCAGAATGTATCGCCCAAGATCAGGCTCAACGGGGAGTTGCTTACTGGCACAGGGTACACATGCTTCCAGGCGTGCTGGTATGTCCGCATCACGGCACGTCACTCAGGATTCTTGATCCTCGCTGGTCCAGCCGCAGCTCTCGACAACTTAATCTGCCGAGTGATGAGAATGTGCAAGCACACACGGTACTTCTCGACACCCCGTTGCGGTGTATGCCGCCGCTTCACGAAATAGCGTTGCGTTCGCTTCAGGTCATAGAGTCTGAAGTCAATGCTTTGTCGGCGGAGGCGGTGCGCTACACGCTTTTACAAAGGGCGACGCAGCTCAACCTTGCCTCTGATAACCATCGCTTGCACCTGCACATGCTGGCGCAGCACATGGCCGATTTTTTTGCCGCACTCCCGCGTGAATGGGAATTTTCTATACTCGGAGATGTTCGTGCAGGTACACCCGCCTCATGGGTCACGAAGCTGCTTCGTACGCCTATAACCTCCCACCATCCGCTCAAATACATTTTATTGGCCGGTGCTCTGGGCATTGAAATGGTGAGCTTGCTGCATGGTCAATGCCCAGTGAAACAGGCGGTGGCATGTGATCCGAAAGCTCACATTCGGCTTCTCGCGCGCCTTTCTCCGGTGATGCCTAGTAAAGGCCTGGACTGTTCGTCAGCCGCTGTGTGGAAACATGCTCTTGAAGGAGCTGATGCCAAAAAGATCGCTGCCGTTCTAGGCGTTTCATCAGCGTATGTCTATCGTCACATCCGAAATGTACCCGGTGGGCAAGATGCTTGGAGGGAGGCACGATTTCACATTGAGCTATGCGCAAGACGCGCGGCTTTCGAGGCTGATTATCGATGTTACAAAGCACATGCATGCAGGGGGTATGCATGGCTGTATCGTCACGATATACAGTGGCTTTCGGAGTCAACTGCAAACCCAAGCCCACATCGTACGCCTCGTCTAAATAGCACCGAAATGTTCGCTGCCCTCGATGCGAGACTGGCCGGCGAAGTCCGTCAGTGTGCCGATACGCTTTATGCTCTCGCGGGTAAGCCTGTCCGCATTTCGCGTACCAGGATTGGTCGGGAGCTTCATGTTCTTTCTCGCTTCGAAAAGCAGCTCTGCAAGCTTCCTCTCTGTGCAGCAATGCTCGAAAAAGTATGTGAACCAATCGAAGGCTTTCACGATAGGCGTCTGCGATGGGCTAGACGCCAATTGTTCTCGGAGGGCAAGCCTATATCACGTTCTTCGCTCTACAGGGTCGCGAGCATTCGGCCCCCGCTGTAATCCAGCCGGGCATTCCCTCTATCTAAAAAAAGTTCTAAATCAATTCACCGTGAACACATTGTTTTTCTGTTAATGAAAATTTACACCCACCAGAATAGCGCCGGCATACGCTGGATGATCACTGTAGGTTCACAAAATAGGTGATAGGCCAGACCCCGTGAAATTGGAATCTTCGCCATTTTTTTTGTGAAATGAAGGGGTGCTTTTCACAGAAAAGCCGAGAAATCCCTACTCACCAATCACAAAAGTTGATTGGCCTGGAAAGGGCCGTTTACGACCGACGCGTGACTTTTCGGTAAGGGATGAGGAGTAGTCGCAGCGATCCTTTAGCTCCTAGTCTGGCGACCTTGGGTTCAGAATCCGACTGGCAATGCCCGCCGTCACTACTTCAGAGGAACCAGCTTCCTCTGCTGCCAAAATTGCGGGGGCTCATGCTGGTACCCAGGCCCGACAAATGCGCAGTTGCAGCCCTCAATTGCAAGGCTATCCAAAGCGGCACGCGTGTCAATCAAGATCTGATGCATGACGATGGCCGGCCTCACGGAGGTGAAACCGGAGATTCAGAATGACTAAACCGACCCCGTAGACACCAACCTCCACGAAGGCCGCTATCGACCCAAAGCTGTCCTTCAAGAAAGGCAGCTAACGGCGAGAAGCGGTCATTTTGTATCTACAGGTTTCGGGGCGATTCACTCGTCTGATGCTCAGGAGCACCAGGATGGGCGTCAAGGAGGTGGTCATCTTGAGGTGGACTATGCTGACCAGTTGCTCTCAAATCTAATCGTGAGGTCCTCCATGGCAAACCCCAATCTGCTGGCTCTATTCAGAGATGAAGTCCTTCTGACCGGGCCTGAAAGCTCCCTACCTAGCAACCTATCTCAGTTCTGGCTTGAGGAGCTCCAGAATCATCTGGAGAGGTATTTCGACGGTTTGAACTCGGAGTCAGATGCAGAAGAGAAGGATCTCGACATCTCCCTCCCACTCGCAGCGATCATCCACATCTTGTTCGCAAAAAATGGTGGGGAGGAGATATCCGAGAGCTCTGAAAAGCTGTACGAGTATTTCCAAGACTACCGGCTCGAACTGGCCCTTGAAGAGATCACGCGAAAGACTCATGTGGCTGCCGAGGCTGCAACCATTGAGACCATCTTCACCAACCGAGACGTCCTGGTGGAGCAAAGCCCCCTTCTTCAATAGGTACCTCCACCGATGCCATCGCCGGCGGGCACGCTCCGAGGCATTGATGGAATGCATTTTGACGACTGCCGAGATCAGCGAATGAAAGAAATTGCTGCGCCGATGTTCGATCTAATCGCTTTGTCGCTTCCACGAGGGTTGGGGTTTGGGGACAGCCCGCCAGTAGGGGCATGGCTTAGTGAGGACGGAATTTCTTGTGCCGCTCTAACCCGAAATATCAATTCCGGCAGCTTCGGAATTGTCACCTTGCGGCGTCGTGTCGATAGCGTGTGGGTGCTCCTCAGCCATGGTGAGTGCACCACTGGCGAGTCCGAAGCCCGCGCCTCAATCAGCCATTTTCTCTATACCCAAGCCCATCCGCTTCCACTCCCTTCAGGTGAACGACGACGTGCTCCTCTAAGCAGAATGGGTAAGCGCACACCAAGCGTGGTGTTCAAATCACTATTTGATCCAAGCCGCCGTATTGGGGCGTGGGCGCTGAATCAACTGTATCTCGCACTGCCATCCCCAGACAGAAATTGGGTTCCCGATTGCCAGACTGAGAATTTTCACACCCGCCTCTGGGAAGCCCACCTATTAGCGATTTTTCGTGAACAGGGACTCTTGGTCACCCAGCCTAAAGAATCACCCGATTTTCACATCGAGAATAGGCTGGGAGATGAGGCCTGGGTTGAAGCAGTGACAGCCAACCCGGAAGAGCGGTATGAGCATTTTGGCGCCTCGCCGGTCCCCCCACCCGCTGACCGACATGAGCGTTTCTTAGGAGCGGCTGCAGAAAGGTTTGCGAGGACCATCCAAAACAAATTGGACAAGCGTTACGAATCCCTACCGCACGTGGAGGGTAAGCCGCTCATTCTGGCCTTAGCCGATTTCCATGCGCCCAGTTCAATGCTGTGGAGCAGGGAGTCGCTCATCAGCTATCTCTATGGCTTTGCAGTTCACTCATCTGCGCATCGTGGTACGCACCTGATAACTGTGGAGGAAGAGACATCTCTGCTATCAGGGCGCCCCAACGGCCTATTTACGCTAATGGAAAATGCCCATCTTTCAGCGGTCATTTTCACCAATGCCTGCACAGTGCCAAAGCTCAGCCGAGTGCCGATCTCAGGTGGAGCTCATCTAGACGGGTACCGATACTTGCGGTTTGGTGAGTTTTTCGACCGTTCTCCGGGAGCATCACGAGGTATCCCATTTCTGTTGGATGTAGCGTCCAGCGACTACGGTCAGCTCTGGCCGCAATATGGCTACGAGCCGTGGTCTGCTGAAGTGGAGGTATTCCATAACCCTATGGCACTATACCCGGTGCCTAATGAGTTGATACCAGAAGTCACCCACTGGAGAGAAGTAAACGGAAGAGTCGAGTGCGAATCTTTCTTTGATGTATCCATACTCCGATCCAGAACACTCGTCCTCAGTGCAAACGCTAAGGTTCCGTCACTCGATGAGTTGCTGACAGCAGCCAGTCCTCCAGAGCTCTGACGGCGGCGGGGTGGCCGCATCGTTGCCACGCAGGTAGATGAGAATTTCTCAGCAAGCTACCCAGCCAGGGGAAGGACATGAGATCCCCTGCGCAATTCAGGACCGTTGAAGCGTCACCTCTCTTCGGGTAAAAGCATGACCGTCATACAACGCTACAACAGCGTCATACCCGAGAGCATAGGAAGAAAAATGTCGATCCAAGGACTAAAACGATACTTTGGAAACAAGATTCACGCAGTGATAATGATGGCCCCGCTTAAGCGGGAAATGATACGCCTCGGCATATGCACCCTTATGGCGATTATTCTGAATATCATCTTGTATACCGGCGTTGAAGTAGACGGCACCATCAAGCCGTGGGCAGAAACCCCGATAAAACTGTTTGCATCGTCGATGTTATTCGCCTTCATGATCAAGGCTTTTCTGCCAGTTCTCGGCTGGACGATACTGAAAGCAATGCTGTTGAGTGCGAACAATGCCTTCAGCGGCATACTGAGTTTTTTGGGCAATCAGTTCACAGGCGTCATGTACTGTACCGGAATTATTATGGGTTCTATCACGATTAAATTGTATATGGTTTCCGGGGTTTTAGACTCTGAGTTTGCTTATCTGTCCGCAATCGTATTTGCTTCCGGGGTTTTATATTTCTATGTGCTGCAATGCGCCATTCAAAAAACAATGAGTCCGGCCCTGCGTACACCAGCAGTACCGCGTTAAACCACTAGGCTGTGACTATTCATCTCTGGTGCTCAGTAGGCGCTCGCTCTGCTGAACCCTCACCCATACACAACCATTAATGGACTGGCCCGCCTTCGACTTTATGAAGAAGGCGAGCGAGCACGTGACTGATTGCGCATGTATTCCGAGATGAGACTTTCGAAATTGATGTCCGCCTCCTCAACGAGAATATTGACGTGACAGTACAGCTCTTCAGGACCTCTGAGATAATTGAAAATCCTTGATCTAACGATGCCGCAAACCCCTTCTTTGACCGCCGTAGAGGGGAGGTTGATAACATCGCCAACGCACGGGATAAGAGCTAGGCCATGGTCGCTGTTGAAGACAATGTCAGCTGGACAGGCATCAATGCTGGCATCGGATTGTCCTTGCGAAACCTGCTGATAATCAATGCTATACCTCATGTACAGCCTACCTCATTTGTTGAGTGAGGAATCAGCGCCGCGGATCGTAAACAGAAACCTCAAGTTCGCAAGCGACGGGAGCATGTAGCGGATTTTCGGTACTAGAGAGCTTGGCAACTATCGTTTTTCAAGCACATACCCTACGCCCCGAAGCGTATGTATCAGTTTGGTCTCGAAAGGGTCATCTATCTTGGCTCTGAGTCTTCGAATCGACACCTCTACAACGTTTGTGTCGCAGTCAAAATTCATATCCCAAACCTGCGAAATAATTTGGGTGCGGCTCAGCACCACACCGGTATTACGCATCAGGTAATGCAGTAACGCGAATTCTTTCGTGGTCAGGTCAATGCGCTGACCGTCCCTGAATGCCCTGTGCCGGCTCTGATCAAGCTCCAGGTCAGCGACGCGAATGACCTCTACGGATGCAGGGTGATCTGACCTGCGCATCAAGGCGCGAACCCGGGCCAGCAGCTCAGGGAACTCAAATGGCTTGATCAGGTAGTCATCTGCTCCGTTCTCCAGCCCCCGGACCTTATCCGCCAGCCGGCTTCTCGCCGTCAGCATCATGATACGGGAAGGGCAGTTTTTACGACGCAACAACTCAAGGACCTGCCAACCGTCCATCTCTGGCAGATTTATATCCAGGATAATCAGCTCATATTCGTGCTGCTTAGCCAAGAATAATCCATCTGACCCGGTGTGGACGCAATCTACGACATAGCCACATTCCGTCAGACCTTGACGCACATACTCCGCAGTTTTTACTTCATCCTCAATTACCAGAATTCGCATGGGATTTTGTCTCGATATCACTGAGCAATTAACCGCGCACGCGCGCCGGCATTATTGAAAGGGATGGTAAATCAAAATGAGCGTGCCGGGGCTCAAATGACGGATTTGTAATTTCTAGGTAATACAGTTGATAGTCTGGCGGTATATCTTGTCGCGGTTTGGGTTTGACAGTTGCGGGCCCTCTCTCCAGCAGGTGATTTGACCTTATGAAGTATTGGGTTATTTTCTTCTTTGTGCTGGCTTCGTTCCGCTCAGATGACGGCGAGGTCGCTCACATTGAAGAGACTGGTCATTGGTGTAGTCATGAACTTCACCGGCATGCGATGCGTACAATCGAACGCCTACTTGAATTTTAGGCAAAAAAAAGGCGCCCAATGGGCGCCAAATATCCACCTTTTACCAAAGGAGCACTTAAGCCACTCAAGGTGAATGCGTAATGCTCGTTTTACTAACAGGACCCGCCAATGGATAACTGGCCCAGTTAGCGAATTACAGAATCGAAAGCGGGTACTCGATGATTACACGAGTTTCATCCAGATCCGATTCGAAAGCAGTGGCACGCGTGGTTGCCTGGCGCAACCGGAAGGACAGATCTTTTGCCGGACCGGTTTGGACAACGTATTTGACTTCGACGTCACGCTCCCAACGCTTCTGATTGTCGAGCGGGTTGCCGTTGTCGTCGGTGCGCATGTAGAACTGGTTAGCGTTCGAGTAATCCGCACCCGAGCCTCTGGCGTAGCGCGTCATGAACGTCAGGCCTGGAATGCCGTAGCTGGTGAAGTTCAGGTCATAGCGCAGCATCCAGGAACGCTCTTTCGGCGAGTTGAAGTCGCTGTACTGGATGGAGTTGTCGACGAAAATCGAGTCCGACTGACGCAGGTAGTCGAAATCGTCGTCGCCGTTGTTGCGCTGATGCGACAGGGCCAGGGTGTGGGCACCGTAACGCACACCGACCTTGGCACTCCAGATGTTGTTGTCGAATTCACCCAGGCGCTTCTTACCTTCATCTACGGCTTTGTAGTAGTTGAAGCCACCGATCAGCGCCAGATCGTCGCTCAGCGGGTAAACCACGCTTGTGCCGGCGTAGTACTGATTCCAGACGTCTTTCAGCTGGCTGGCGTAGACGCTCACAGTCCAGTTGTCGTTGATCGAGTAGTCACCGCCACCGTAACCGATCCATGGCGAGTTGACCGGGCCGCCGTAGAACGTCACGAAGTTGTCGTTCAGGTTGCTTGAGACCGGCTGGCTCATCGCATGCAGACGACCACCCTGGAGGGTAAGGCCCTGGATGCTGGTGTTCTCAACGGTCACACCGCGGAAACTCTCTGGCAGCAGGCGAGAGTCACCCGATGCGACGACCGGGGTCGATGGGAAGACATCACCCACTTTCACGATGGTATCGAACAAGGGGTTGTACGCCGGAATCCCAGAAATTTCCGTCAGCCCAGCTCCAGTCCCGCCACGAGCGCATCCAGGTCGATGAACTTGCCGTCAGTCTGGAATGTGTAATGCCCGTTCAGCAGGATGTGCCGCC
>NZ_LEKF01000013.1:0-162539 GCF_001029595.1 Pseudomonas sp. ARP3 | reverse complement strand
TCGTCGAGCGATGCCCGTCCAGGGAGGGATGGCCGAGCTCGATTCTCCAGAAGGTAGCTGGTGACACGAGTGTTGAGCCCACCCAACTAGGGTGACGGAAATTTCTGGGGTTCCGGCTTACATCCCCAACAAGCGGACTTTGGCTGCGCCGCCGACCTTGGTGTATTCGTCGCGAGCTTCACCCTTGTTATCAACGGGCAGCACGTCGAAGGAGCTACGGCCGCCGTTGCGCCCATCACCGGTGTCGAGCTTGAGGCCGATCATGGCAAAGGCATCAACGCCAAAGCCAACGGTACCTTGGGTAAACCCGGAGTTGAATTTGCTGATGATCGCGTGCGCCCAGGCTTCGGAGTAGCCGTTCGTATTGCCCTTGCCACTGTTGTAAGTGGGGGCGGTGCTGTCGCGGTTATCACGGTTGAAGTAGAAGTTACGGTTCAACACTGTAAGGCTGCTGCCTTCAATGAAGCCTTCTGGCTTGTCTTCAGCTTGTGCCGAAATAGCATAGCTTCCAGACAGCGCAGAAACTGCCGCCAAATACAGTGGTACTTTGATTTTCATCCGATGCTCCTTTGATTCACGGCAGTTTTTATTATGTTTACCGGCGCGGGTGTCGTTAGTTGTTCTGACCCGGCGGCGCGCCTAGCGTAGCGCGAGCTCATATTTGCAGGCCGAAGATAACGGGAGGGTGATAGGACAATTACAATTTCGTCATCTACCTGTTATTCGGCACCTTCGCACCGCGTGTTTGCCATCTCTGTTGCTTGTATCGAAATCATCGTGTCGGGTTGGGTTTCCCAGTATTTACGGGCATTACAAAGCTTTCTTACGAAATTGTAATTTTCTAGCCACCCCTCTGATAGCTACCGCTCATTAGAGTGCCATCACCTAATCAAGTGGGGCTTGGCAGCTGTTTCGGCGTTCTCGCCAAGCTTTATCGAAGTTTGTGCACGAGGACCATCAAAGTGCCCCGGTATAACCGCAATGTCTTACCCAAGACCCCCGTCTCGCCCTGGAAGATCGCTGCACTCTGTGCAGTCATCTCTGGGTTGATGGCGCCTGCAGCCCTTGCCCAAAGCATCAGCTTGCCCCAGGCGCTTTCGACGGCCATGGATGCCAACCCAGACCTGGCCGCGGCCAGGCAAGAAATTGGGATCGCTGATGGTGCTCGCAAGCAGGCCGGGCTTATCCCCAACCCCACAATCTCGTATGACGTGGAAGACACCCGTCGTAACACCAGCCAGACGACTGTCTCTCTCAGCCAGACCCTTGAGCTGGGCGGTAAGCGGGGGGCTCGTGTTGACGTCGCCACATACGGGCAGACCGCCGCACAGCTTGAGTTAGACCGTCGCGTTAACGGCCTGCGTGCAGATGTCGTCCAAGCCTTTTACGCCGCGTTGCGGGCCCAGACAGGTCTCGACCTGGCCAAGCAATCTCTCGAACTGACTGAGCGCGGTCTTCGCATCGTCGATGGCCGTGTTCGCGCAGGTAAGTCGTCCCCAGTGGAGGCGACCCGCGCTCAAGTGCAACTGGCCGAAGCCCAGCTGCAAGTTCGACGTGCAGAAACGGAAAAAGCGACCGCTTACCAACAGCTCGCTCAAATTACCGGGAGCTCAGTCACCGTGTTTGATCGACTCGAATCGCCAACCCTCTCCCCGGGCTTGCCACCTCGCACTGAAGATCTGCTGGCTAAGCTCGACCAAACAGCAGAAATGCGTCAGGCCGTGGTGCAGATAGACAAGAGCGATGCCTCGCTCGGCTCAGAGAAAGCTCAGCGTATCCCGAACCTTACTGTCAGTGTAGGTAGCCAGTACGACCGCTCTGTGCGCGAGCGGGTCAACACTGTGGGCCTGTCTATGCCTTTGCCGCTGTTCGATCGTAACCAGGGCAACATTCTTTCCGCTTCTCGTCGTGCAGATCAGGCCCGGGACCAGCGCAATGCTGTTGAGCTGCGCCTGCGCACCGAAACCCAAACCGCGTTGAACCAATGGTCCACCGCCATGCAGGAGGTCGAGTCCTACGACAAGACCATTCTGCCTTCAGCCCAACAAGCCGTAGAGACCGCAACCCGCGGCTTCGAGATGGGCAAATTCGGTTTCATCGAAGTGCTGGATGCCCAGCGCACCTTGATCGTCGCTCGTGGCCAATACCTCGAATCGTTGGCAGCGGCGACCAATGCGCGTGCGCAGGTGGAAAGGGTTTATGGCGAAGTCGGCTCAACCGCCGGCACTCGCTGAACGGGCCAAACATTTTCTTCGGCACACAGCCTTGAACAAGCCGGTGCCTACGATCAGCAGGAGTAGCAATGGATAACAAACGCAAGATCGCCCTCGCGGTAGCCGCTGTGGCAGCCCTCGGATTTGGCAGCCTTGCCTGGAACAACAGTTCCGGACAGCAGGCCGCCAGTACTGCCGAGCATGGCGCTAACGATGGCCATGGCGACGAAAAGAAAGCCGCATCTGCCGCCAAAGAGGAAGGTGATGAGGGCCATGGTGAAGAAGGCCACAGCGAAGAGGGCGGTGAAGAAGAGGGCAAGCTGACGCTCAGCGCTGAACAGATCAAGGCCGCTGGTGTTGCCCTGGAAGCTGCAGCGCCTCGTGACCTCGGTACCGTCGTGAGCTTCCCTGGCGAAATTCGCTTCGACGAAGATCGTACTGCCCACGTGGTTCCTCGTGTTCCTGGCGTTGTTGAGGCTGTCCAGGCCAACCTGGGCGAGACGGTCAAGAAAGGGCAAGTCCTCGCGGTAATCGCCAGCCAGCAGATCTCTGACCTGCGCAGCGAACAACAGGCCGCACAGCGTCGCGTCGAACTGGCGCGTGTGACCTTCGAACGTGAGAAGCAACTGTGGCAGGACAAGATCTCTGCAGAGCAAGACTACCTCCAAGCACGCCAAGCGCTGCAAGAAGCGGAGATCTCCTTGGCCAACGCCAAGCAGAAGGTCGGCGCAATCGGTGCCTCGGTTAACTCCGTTGGCGGTAATCGTTACGAGCTCCGCGCTCCCTTCGACGCCGTGGTAGTGGAGAAACACCTGACCGTCGGCGAAGTCGTCAGCGAGGCGACCAACGCCTTCATCCTTTCCGACCTGAATCAGGTCTGGGCGACCTTCGCAGTTCCGCCGACAGATCTGGGCAAGGTCACGACTGGCCGTGCAGTGAAAGTCTCTTCGCCTGACATGAACGTCGAGGTCGAAGGGAAGGTGGGTTATGTCGGCAGCCTGCTGGGCGAGCAAAACCGTGCAGCTACTGTCCGCGTCACCTTGACCAACCCCAACGGCGCCTGGCGTCCAGGCCTGTTCGTAAACATTGCGGTCACCTCCCAGACCGATCGAGTTGCCGTAGCGGTCCCTGAGCACGCTGTGCAGACCGTTGAAGACAAACCTTCGGTATTCGTACGCACCCCAGATGGCTTTGACACCCGCCCGGTAAAACTGGGTCGCCGCGACAATGGGTACGTGGAAATCATCGACGGTATTGAAGCCGGCGCCCAGGTAGCAACCAGTGGCAGCTTCACACTCAAGTCCGAGCTCGGCAAAGCTTCTGCCGAACACGGTCACTGATGCGAACTGACAGGATGATTTCTCATGTTTGAACGTATCATCAGATTCGCCATCGAGCAGCGCATCGTAGTAATGATCGCCGTTCTGATCATGGCGGGTATCGGTATCTACAGCTATCAAAAGCTGCCCATCGATGCGGTACCCGATATCACCAACGTCCAGGTGCAGATCAACACTGCAGCGCCTGGTTACTCGCCCTTGGAAACCGAACAACGGATCACGTTTCCAGTTGAAACGGCCATGGCCGGTCTCCCGGGCCTTCAGCAGACCCGTTCCCTGTCTCGCTCTGGCCTGTCTCAGGTCACCGTGATCTTCAAGGATGGCACTGACATCTTCTTTGCCCGCCAGTTGATCAACGAGCGGCTGCAGGTTGCGAAGGAACAGCTGCCAGAAGGTGTAGAGGCCGTCATGGGTCCGGTATCTACCGGCCTCGGCGAGATCTTCCTGTGGACTGTTGAAGCCGAAGATGGCGCGGTCAAAGAGGACGGTACGCCGTACACCCCGACCGACCTGCGCGTGATCCAGGACTGGATCATCAAGCCTCAGCTGCGTAACGTCCCGGGTGTGGCCGAGATCAATACCATCGGCGGTTATGCCAAGCAGTTCCTGGTTGCGCCGGATCCAAAGCGCCTGGCTACCTACAAGCTGACACTCAATGACCTGGTCGCAGCGTTGGAAAGTAACAACGCCAACGTCGGTGCCGGCTACATCGAGCGTAATGGTGAACAGTTGCTCATCCGTGCACCGGGTCAGGTAGGCAATATCGAAGACATCGCCAACATCGTGATCACCAGTGTGGATGGTGCACCGATTCGCATCAGCAGCGTTGCTGACGTCAGCATCGGTAAAGAGCTCCGTACAGGTGCTGCTACTGAGAACGGCCGCGAAGTCGTGCTCGGTACCGTGTTCATGCTGATTGGTGAAAACAGCCGCACCGTATCTCAAGCTGTCGCCGCCAAATTGGCGGACATCAACCGCACCCTGCCAAAGGGCGTGGTGGCTGTGACTGTTTACGACCGTACCAACCTGGTTGAAAAAGCCATCGCGACGGTGAAGAAGAACCTGGTGGAAGGCGCGATCCTGGTTATCGCCATTCTGTTCCTGTTCCTCGGCAACATCCGTGCGGCTCTGATCACCGCGATGGTGATTCCGCTGTCCATGCTGTTCACCTTCACAGGCATGTTCAACAACAAGGTCAGTGCCAACTTAATGAGTTTGGGGGCACTCGACTTCGGCATCATCGTCGACGGTGCCGTGGTTATTGTAGAAAACGCGATCCGTCGACTGGCTCATGCGCAACATAAGCATGGCCGCATGCTCACCAAAACCGAACGCTTCCACGAGGTCTTTGCCGCGGCGCGAGAAGCTCGCCGGCCGCTGATCTTCGGTCAGCTGATCATCATGGTGGTGTACCTGCCGATCTTCGCCCTCACCGGCGTCGAAGGCAAAATGTTCCACCCGATGGCCTTCACCGTTGTGATGGCGCTGCTGGGTGCAATGGTCCTGTCCGTTACCTTTGTTCCTGCAGCTATTGCCATGTTCGTCACTGGCAAGGTGAAGGAAGAGGAAGGCGTGGTCATGCGCACAGCTCGACTGCGCTATGAACCGGTTCTGCAATGGGTGCTGGGACATCGGAACATCGCTTTCTCGGCCGCAGTAGCCTTGGTCGTGCTCAGTGGTTTGCTGGCAAGTCGTATGGGTAGCGAGTTCATCCCAAGCCTCAGTGAGGGTGACTTTGCGATGCAGGCCATGCGTGTGCCTGGAACGAGCCTCACTCAATCTGTCGAGATGCAGCAGCGTCTGGAGAAAGCGGTGATTGCGCAGGTGCCTGAAGTTGAGCGGATGTTCGCACGCTCGGGTACCGCAGAAATTGCATCTGACCCGATGCCGCCGAACGCCTCTGACGCCTACATCATGCTCAAGCCTCAGGATCAGTGGCCTAACCCGAAGAAGCCTCGTGATGAGCTGATTGCTGAAGTGCAGAAGGCCGCAGCGGGTGTTCCAGGAAGCAACTACGAGTTGTCGCAGCCAATCCAACTGCGTTTCAACGAGCTGATTTCGGGCGTGCGTAGTGACGTCGCTGTGAAAGTCTTCGGCGATGACATGGACGTGCTCAACAACACCGCCAACAAGATCGCGGCAGCGCTCAAAGCGGTCCCGGGCTCATCGGAAGTGAAAGTTGAGCAGACATCCGGCCTGCCGGTGCTGACCATCAACATTGACCGCGAAAAAGCAGCACGCTACGGCCTGAACATCGCGGATGTTCAGAACTCGATCGCTATCGCCGTGGGTGGCCGTCAGGCCGGCACGCTGTATGAGGGCGACCGTCGGTTCGACATGGTAGTACGCCTACCAGAGACCGTTCGCACCGACGTAGCGGGTATGTCCAGCTTGCTGATCCCGGTACCTGCCAATGCGGCACAGGGTGCCAATCAGATCGGCTTCATCCCGCTGTCCCAGGTCGCCAATCTGGACCTGCAACTGGGCCCGAACCAAATCAGCCGCGAGAACGGCAAACGTCTGGTTATCGTCAGCGCCAACGTTCGAGGCCGCGATCTGGGGTCCTTCGTTGAGGAGGCGACCGCATCGCTGGACAAGAAGGTGCAAATCCCTGCGGGCTACTGGACGACTTGGGGGGGCCAGTTCGAGCAGCTGCAGTCGGCTGCCAAACGCCTGCAGATCGTTGTTCCAGTCGCCTTGCTGCTGGTCATGACCTTGTTGTTCCTGATGTTCAACAACCTGAAGGACGGCATGCTGGTCTTCACCGGTATTCCATTCGCACTCACCGGTGGTGTTGTGGCGTTGTGGCTGCGGGACATCCCACTGTCGATCTCGGCAGGTGTCGGCTTCATTGCACTGTCCGGCGTTGCAGTACTGAACGGCCTGGTGATGATTGCCTTCATCCGCGGGCTAAGGGAGGAGGGACGAACGCTCAGACAGGCAGTCGATGAAGGTGCATTGACCCGTCTGCGACCTGTTCTGATGACAGCCTTGGTAGCGTCCCTGGGCTTCATCCCGATGGCTTTGGCCACCGGCACCGGTGCCGAAGTTCAGCGGCCATTGGCGACGGTGGTGATTGGCGGGATCCTGTCCTCCACCGCACTGACCTTGCTGGTACTGCCTGCCCTGTATCACTGGGCACACCGCAAGGATGAAGACGGCGACGAGGCCGAAGTGGTTAGCTAACAGCCTCCGCTAAAGAGAAGCCCACAACACGTGTTGTGGGCTTTTTTGTTTAAAGTGAAGTAGATGCACTTACCTTTCAAAATTGTAAGTTTCTCGTCATGCCGGTGATGCCTATGCATTGCTAAGGTTACGCCCGAGAAGTTTTGAAATTGAGAGGGTTTTATGAAAAAGCTAATTATCGCTGCTGCACTTGTTGTTTTCTCGGTGGCTTCGCAGGCCAACACTTTCTCCGAGAGCAAGCAGCTTCAATACACCAAGGAACACCAGACCGCAGTGGCCAAGTACGCGGAGAAAAATGGCAAGCCAATGCCAGAGATTCAGGATTACAAATATGGCATGAAGATAGACGTTGCGAAATTCGTACGTCAGTCGCAGGACCCCCGTACCTGCCAGGTCTATCCACGGTTGATGACCTTCGAGGACTCCCAGGGCACGCTCAAGACTGTTCGTTACTCGATGTATTCGCAATGCATCAACAACAAGTAGTAAACGATTTGAACAGAACAATTAGAGAATTCATAAATGCCAGGCAGTGCCTGGCATTTTTTATTACGCCCGATACCCCATAGCTTCGAAATGTTAACGCCTGGGCTCGGGCAAACCGTGCAATAGATCTTAGCCAACCAACAGAGACGGCTCCCCAACTGCAGAGGGCAATTGGAAGCCTTGACCCCAGAAGGGACGAGTTATGAAGAGTTTGCTTGAACGCCCTGATGACCAAGCCGGGCATGAAGGTCATAGCCATGAGCATGGCGGCATTTTTGGAATGAACACAGAGC
The DNA here is from genome assembly GCF_001029595.1 of Pseudomonas sp. ARP3. Taxonomy (NCBI): domain Bacteria; kingdom Pseudomonadati; phylum Pseudomonadota; class Gammaproteobacteria; order Pseudomonadales; family Pseudomonadaceae; genus Pseudomonas; species Pseudomonas sp. ARP3. The sequence continues at coordinate 155,021 of NZ_LEKF01000013.1, read as the reverse complement.
TGATTTTCGCGCTGATCTGTGGTGCTCTCCTGGGTGCCGGAGCTCTCGCAGGAAAACTTGGCCTGATTGATCGTCTGCCTCTGATTCTGTACGTGTCGGCCTACGTGTTCGGTGGATGGTTCACCACTAAGGAAGCGGTTACCAACATCCGTCAGAAACGCTTCGAGATCGACTCGCTGATGCTTCTCGCCGCAGTCGGTGCCGCGAGCATCGGCGCCTGGGCGGAGGGGGCTCTGCTGCTGTTCCTGTTCAGTCTGGGGCATTCCCTTGAAAGCTACGCGATGGGGCGGGCCAAGAAAGCGATTGAGGCACTGTCCAAGCTCGCACCAGCCACCGCGATCGTACGCAGAGCAAATGGCACGGTGGAGATGCCCGTGGAGCTGCTGGTTCCCGGTGACGTTGTCATCGTGCGCCCCAATGACCGCCTGCCGGCCGATGGTTTTGTAGTCGTAGGCTCCTCAAGTATCAACCAGGCGCCAGTAACCGGTGAGAGCGTCCCCGTGGACAAGCAACCTGTTCCTGATGCCGAACTCGCACGCAGCAAGCCAGATGCAGTGGATGCAGCCTCGAAAGTCTTCGCCGGTACCATCAATGGCGAAACGCTCATCGAGGTTGAGGTAACCCGGCGCTCTACGGAGAGTACCTTGGCGCGGGTCATCAAGATGGTCAGTGAAGCCGAAGTCAGGAAGTCACCGACCCAGCGATTCACGGACCGCTTCCAACGCATATTCGTCCCGTTGGTTTTACTGCTGGTAGTCGGGCTGCTATTTGCCGGCATTTTCCTTGACGAGCCGTTCCGTGACTCGTTCTACCGGGCGATGGCCGTACTGGTTGCAGCCAGCCCCTGCGCGCTCGCGATCGCTACACCAAGCGCCATTCTCTCTGGCATCGCCAGGGCAGCCCGAGGTGGCGTGCTGATCAAGGGCGGTGCGCCACTTGAAGAGCTTGGATCATTGAATGCCATGGCATTCGACAAGACCGGTACCCTGACCGAAGGGCGCCCACGTATCACCGATGTAATACCCATAGGCGGCACGCAGATCGAGGATCTGCTAAACGTCGCCATCGCTGTGGAGTCGATGAGCGACCATCCGCTGGCTGCGGCAATTGTGCGTGACGGTGAAGAGATGATTGGCACACGGCGCCGATTCCAAGCCAAGAACATGAGCAACATGATTGGCCGCGGCGTGCGTGCTGAGCTTGATGGGCAGTTCGTCTGGATTGGCAAGGTCGAGATGTTCGGTACCAATGGTATTCCCGCACTCAGCAAGGCAGCCCTGGAGGCTGCGGAGCGTCTACGTCAGTCAGGCCGTACCACCATGGTGGTACGGCGTGCTGACAAGGATCTGGGCGCTATCGGGCTATTGGACACACCCCGGGAGGGGGCCAAAGAGGCACTCCAGAAGCTTAGAGAGATGGGCATCGAACGCATGGTCATGATTTCTGGAGACCACAACCGCGTTGCAGAGGCTGTAGCCAAACAAGTTGGCTTAGATGAAGCGTGGGGAGACCTGATGCCGGAAGACAAGGTCAAGGCCATCAAAAACCTGCGCCTTAGCGCCAAGGTGGCCATGGTGGGTGACGGCGTCAATGATGCCCCTGCCATGGCCAGTTCGAGCGTTGGTATCGCAATGGGGGCTGCTGGATCTGATGTTGCCCTGGAAACGGCTGATATCGCGCTTATGGCTGACGACATCAGGCAACTCCCATTTGCGGTGGGGCTGAGCCGTCACACGCGATCGATCATCCACCAGAATCTGTTCGTCAGCTTGGGGATTGTGGCCATCCTGGTTCCGTCCACCATCATGGGCTTGAGCATTGGTGCCGCTGTTGCGATCCATGAGGGCTCCACACTGTTGGTCGTCTTCAACGCCTTGCGCCTGTTGGCCTACCGCAGAAGCACCTGATCCCTGAGCTTCAATCATGAAGCTAAGCAGGGAAATGACCTGAAGTAGAAGTACGGGTCGTGCGCGATCAGCGCACGACCCGTACTTTTCTCTCACTCGTCGATCCCGATGCGCTTGAGGCTTTCAAGGGCCTTTCCGCACTCAGGTGAGCCATGCCGTAAGCCGCAGGCCAATGCAGCTTTGAGGCTCATGACACCGGCTACGAAACCGACTTGATTGCCGACTCCGTGTCCGTCCGCAAATCCCTGATCATACGCAATCTCGACAAGCGCATTGATCGCCGCCAGGGTGTCCTGTTTGTTTTTACTCTTTTGCATATCTACTCCGCGAGCATTCAGCTCATATCGCTCGGTTAGGTGGCGGCGCCTTCAGGTTTGGGGTGAGCGAATCCCGCTCCCATAGCCAATCCCTAACGGGGGGCTCAGCCCCCCACCGTAAGGAAAATCAGCTATTGAGAGCAGATGACTCGTTTTGGTCACCCGTGCTGCTCGCCTCACCGCATTGGCACTGAGTGGGTACATCCGGGTAGTCGCTGTGATTCTCAATGAACAGCGTTCGGCAGGTTTCGCACCCATAGATCCGGGGCAGGGATTTAAGGCCGCTCGGAAGCACGTCACTCAGAGGCTCGTTATGCCAAGGAGCCCCGTCAAGGATTCTTGAACGCAGGATGTTTCCCAGGCGCCAGGTGTCACTTTGTGCGCGCCAGGACCACATCGGCGCAGAAAGCGAATACTGGATGAAGGTCTCTTGTGACTGCCTGGATAGCGGGTACTTGGGGCGGGTCCAGCCGGAATCGATGATGCTGAACCCCATGCCCATTTCTGCGCTCGGGTGGGTCTTTTCACCAAAGAAACGGTCATGCGTCGCTGGAGCCGTCGCATGATGGTCAGTCGGTGGGAATACCCACAGATAACACTCATCCCGGTTGACCATGCTGATGAGCTCGCTTGGCCCCCGCATGGGGGAATTTGCAGCCAGGGCGAAGCGATCCTTCCACGACATTTTGGGAGGCGGCGCAATACCAGCAGCGATGGCCAACGTGGCAGTCTTGGGGACGAAGCGATCGCCTAGCTCGTTCAGATCCAGGTTCTTGCAGAGAGCCTTGAAGGCCTTTTTGCGAGTCTTCGAGCTGAAGGAGGGGTCAAGGAGCAGGCGAACCTGGTTCACGCCGATTCCCGCAGTTCGTAGCACCTCAATGACTTCTTCAGCCACACCGACTGCTTGAAGATCGGTCAATCCTAAGCACGTTTTCGCCCGCTCGACCGCCGCGTAGAGGTTGTACTGCCGTGTCTCGTTGTCACGACAGACCTGAATTGGCAGCTTGTCTTGGATGGCAACTTGCGGTGCAACGGAGCCGATGGCCGCGTGGAACAGCTGGTGGAGGTGCAGATGAGAGTACGGGCGGCCAGAAGCCGAGAACGAGGCGTGCAGCTGAGCAGCGAGAGGTTGAAGCAGCTTTTTTGCAGGCATGACTATCCCCTAATGAGCGACGTTGGGGTAGCTGCGCTTGTAGGGCCGTTAGACGCGAAGCTGGACGTCGAATCAGGTTCAATCATGAATAGGAGTCAGGTTTGATTTGCTTGCACGGCCACCATGCAAAGCCCGACGCGGCAATCACATCAGATTCGCCGAGCTTTGGCAAGAGCGGTCATCGGTAAGCGAAAGCAGGTAGGAGGAGGGCGCTCCATGCTTGATCACCTCCAGAAACAGGAAAGCCGGAAGCACGTTGAGCGCTTCCGGCTTTCTCACGTCAGACTGATGAGAGGGATCAGAAGACGTATTGCAGGCGGGTCACGATGGCATTGCCGCTGTCGTCGCCCACGGTGTTCTCGTTGTTGTCGGTGCGCACGTTGATGTAGTTGGCACTGACTTTCACCGCCTCGTTGACGTACCAGTTCACACCCACCGTGTGGCTCTTGGCCTTGCGCTCGTTCGATTGGTCCGCCGCGGTGACCAGGTTGCCGTCTTCGACCTTGATATCGTCAAAGCGGTAGAAGACTTCCCAGGCCCCCAGTTCCTTGTTCTCTGGTTTGATAGTGTCGAACTTGGCACCATCGAGCTTGTAGATACGCGGCTCGCCGGTCAGGGTGTAAGCCATCTGGGCGTAGTAACCGGAGGCCTTCATGTCGTTGTTGGCCTGGTCAGCTTTCAGCTTGCGGCGAAGGTATTCCGCTTGAACCGAGAACGGGCCGGTGGCCCAGGCACCTTCGAGACCCCAGACCGAGTCGTCCTTCCACAGGCCATCTTGTGCAGCAGCACCGCCAAACAGCATGCGGTTGCCGTTGGTGCCGGCATCGCCGCCGCCATTGGTATCTACACCGCGGACGCCCAGACGCGAACGAATCCGGGTATCGACCGCACTGTTTTTGAGGTCGCGGTAAGCGTACTGAGCACCGACGTGCAGGACGTTGCCATCACTGTGCAGCGGTGCGAACACGCCACGTACGTTGTAGCGCTTGGTGCTGTCGCCATCCGAGTTGTTATTGGTTTCGCTGAAAACGCTACCGGAAACATAAGCCATGTCAGCGATGGTGCTGGTGGCTTGAACACCCATGCCGGCGTTGTCGTTGATCCAGTCCGCCAGGTCGTACGAGAGGTTCCGCTCCATGGCGGTGGTCCACTTCGAACTGGTGGCTTTCTCAAGACCGAAGTCGGTGTAGAAACGGCCAAAGCGCAGTTGCACCGGCTTGAAACCCGTGTAGGTCAGGCTGGCTTCGTCGAAGTAGCCGTCGGAGTCGTTGCCCGTGTTGCGGGAAAGGTCGTAGTTGAGCTGATACTTCCAGTCGCGGTACAGCACGCCACCGAGCTCAAGGTAGGCGCGACGGAAGTAGCCTGCGTCAGCGGTATCGCCATTCTTGGTGAAGACACCATCGAAACGGCCGTAGTCGGCCTGAACTCGGCCGCCCAGTTTGAAACTGAATTCCTTGTCAGAAGTCGATACTTCAAGACCGCCCTTGGTCTTCAGAACGATGTCAGCTCCGTCAGTGGTTACTGTTCCGGAGAATGCTTGCGAGGAAAATGTGCCTATTATTGCGGCAGCCAACAGCTTTTCCCGCATGTTCGAAGAACGGATCATTGCTTGCCTCTCGTATGTTAAGTGCTTAGCTACCGACGTTATATTTCGCCCTGCGCCGGCCTAAATTTATCTTGCAGATGGGAGCAGGCCACGGTTGTCACCTGCTGTAACAAGATGCCTTTGTTCTAAGCACTCTGACTAGGTTGCAAGCGAATATGACAGTTGTGTTTCTGTAGTGTTAACGGAGGAGTTTCAAACCTAACAAAACTGTTACCGAACAAGCCAGTCCTTCTTATCAAAGAAGCTCTTCTTGATCAATCTTCGAATTTCCAAAACCTGCGGATTGCGGACAAGCTTCGTTTTGATAACAAGATAGACATCTTTCTCCTCCAGGTCGTCCAGGAAACCCGGCACGGGTAGGATATTTCTCTCCAGTTTTCGGCTGTAGTCGGGCAGCACTCCAATACACGCACCGCCAACGACAAGGCCTCGTGATAGGTTGTAGCTCTTGACCCGAGTGGTACCGCCCTGATGCTCAGCCATTATCGATGCCCACTTTCGTGAGCCCGCCAAGATCTCTTCATCCCAAGGGACAACGAGCATGAAGTTGTGCAAATCCAAGCTCTCCACTGGAAGGGTGACGCTTCTTGAATAGCGGCTGGAAATGAACAGGGCGTGCCCAATCCGGCCAAGCCGTTCAAACCTATACGTAGGATGGCGATCAAGCGCGCCTTTATCATCTGGGCTCACCAAAGCGATACCCACATCGACTTCACACTCAGAAAGCATCTGCGTTGTGCATTCTGAATGGATTTCAGCTGCATTTCGGCATGATCACGCACGTAGGCGACTAGATCGCGGTTTACGATGTCGTTCAGCACTGGCTCTGTGATCGCGATGGTAAGCCTGGGGACTTCCTTTTCACCGGACTTGCCAAGGCCGTCTGGGCCGAAGAGCTGGCACAGGTAATGGCTGACCCTCTCGCCTGTGCGGGTCAGGGCAAGCTTGTTGTGTTTGTAGACAAACACGGGAGCACCAATGTGCTCTTCCAGTTTCTCCAAGCGTTTCCGCAGGCCTACCACTGGCACATTGAGCCCTCGGGCAGCCTGTTTGAAACTGGCACAACGTGCTGTTGCGAAAAACTCTACGGCCAGCTGATCATCAATTGGCAAATCATCCAATATGTCAGGGCTGTAAGGAACAACGGTGCTTGTATATGTTTCATTTTGTGTAACCATTAGGCCCCCCTTAATTCGGGGAATCTATCTCAATGCCACCCGGTGTTTCCTTATCTTGTCAACATTGTAATCCACGGGTCATGCATGCGTTATCGGAAGGCTTTTATTTCGAAAGCGTAATTTTCAGGCAATCCCTCTGATATTGTAGCGTGCTAGCCTAGTGCGCCGACTTGTTACTTACCATATATAGATTCGGCTAATTACGCATTTACATTTAGTTCACTATTTTTTCACCTTTGCCTCCATAGGCTTTGGGCATGGAAAATCAAACCCCACCTCTTACTACCTTACTGATTCGTTATCTGGGGATCGGCTTCATAGCAACGGGAGTCCATTATGCGGTGTTCCTATTGCTGGTTACGACAGAATTCGTTACTCCGTTACTGGCCAGTATCTGTGGCGGCATGGTTGGCGCAATCGCGAGCTTCATTGGAAATAGGGCGCTCTGTTTTGTGGCAGATGGCTCTCGTAAGTTTCAGCCTGTCAGGTTTGCACTGGTCGCGTTAACCACAAACTTCGGCAATGGCGTGGGTATGTGGTTCCTCATCAAGTCGAATCTGTCACCGCTCATCTCCCAAGTCGTAGTGACCTTAAGCCTCACTGCACTTGGATTCATTGCACATCGTTTTTGGACATTCAATCATGCAGACATTACATCGCTTTCCCGAGCGCCCTGATCCCTTGTTAACCATCGTGGTCCCTTGCTTCCAGGAAGAGGAAACCATCCCCGAGTTCCACCAGCGAATCACCCGCGTGGTGAAGCGCTTACCCGTCTCCTGCGAAATCCTCTATGTCGACGACGGCAGTAATGACCGGACGGCCGACATTCTTCGCCACTATCAGGATGGGTCATCTGTACGTTGCCTGTCCCTGAGTCGCAACTTCGGCAAAGAGGCTGCACTGAGCGCCGGGATAGACCATGCCCGTGGCAGTGCGCTGATCTTCATTGATGTCGACCTGCAGGATCCACCAGAGCTCATCGCGGCCATGGTGGACTACTGGCAACGCGGCTACGACGTGGTGAACATGCAGCGCAACCTGAGAATCGGTGATTCGTGGTTCAAGCGCATGAGTGCCCGGGCTTACTACTGGGTCATGCAGCGCCTGGTGGAGAAGGTGGACATGCCGGCCGATGTCAGCGATTTCCGATTGATTGGGCCTGCGCCGCTGGCAGCCCTGCGGGCCCTGGATGAACGCTCCAGGATTCTCAAAGGCATGATCGGCTGGGTAGGCTTTCGTACCATCGAACTGCCCTACAATCGCACTGTTCGCCATGCCGGGAGCACCAAATGGAATGCAGCTGGCCTGTTCAATCTGGCCATCGAGAGCATCGTCAGCTTCTCTCGCAAACCACTGCGCATTTTCAGCCTCATCAGTTTCGGTCTTTTCGTCTCCAGCATCTGCTACATGCTTGCGTCGCTTGTGGCAGGCAGTTTCGACATCCATCACCTGATCGTCGGAATGGCTTCATTCATGTGCGTCGGTGTCGCCATGGTGGGGGAGTACCTGGGCGTGACACTCGCGGAAGTGAAGCGCCGGCCTCTCTATTTCCTGAAGCACAGCAACAAGGCAGATCCCGTGTCACTCCACCCTTCGATGGCTTCGATCGAGGGTAAGAAATGCTGAACCTGAAGAACGAGAGGACGCTGTGGTGGGTCCTGGGTTCGATTTTGCTATTGCGTTTGGTGGGGCTGGGCATCTACCCGCTGATGGACACATCTGAGGCCCGTTACGCTGAAATGGCTCGCAAGATGGTCGAGTTGAATGACTGGATCACGCCCATGTTCGACTACGGGGTACCGTTCTGGGGCAAGCCTCCGTTGTCCTTCTGGACCCAGGCCGCGAGCATGACGGTCTTCGGCGTTAACGAGTTCGCTGCGCGCTTCCCAGCGTGGCTACTCCACCTGGCAAGCTGTTTCATCATCATCAAACTCGGCACGCAGCAGATTTCTCGTAACGCCGGCATCTGGGCTGCCATTATTTTTTCCAGCACCACACTTGGCCTGGTCTCCAGCGGTGTTGTGCTGACTGACCCTGTTTTGTCGTTCTCGATTCTGCTGGCCAGCTACGGTTTCTGGCGTTGGATGAAGTGCGCCAGCAAGGCGGATGCCTACCTGATGTTCGCAGGTCTCGGGCTGGGCTTGCTTGCCAAAGGGCCGCTGACCCTGGTGCTTATGGGGGCGCCGGCATTCGCCTGGTTCGTTATCTACAAGGAATGGGGACGGGTACTGAGGCTTCCCTGGATTAGCGGCCTTGTACTCATGTTCGGTATATCCGTGCCATGGTATGTCGCGGCCGAGATGAAAACGCCCGGCTTCATGGAGTACTTCTTCGTTGGTGAGCACTGGAGCCGCTACGTCGTCAGTAACTGGGCAGGGGACCTCTATGGTAGTGCTCATGCCAAGCCGTACGGCAGCATCTGGATCCAGCTCGGATTGTCGCTACTGCCATGGGCCTTGTTTCTACCACTGTTGATCCGCAAGCGTGGATCGATGCAGCGCTTCAAAGCCTACCTCTGGCTGTGGGCCTTGGCGACACCGGTCTTCTTCACATTTGCAGGCAACATTCTGTGGACCTACCTGCTACCCGCGCTGCCAGCGTGGGCATTGCTGCTGTCTGCACGGGTCAGCGAAGTTGGCCCGAAGACCACCTGGGCTGCCGCTGCGAGCGCATTGGTGTTGCCAATCATCGGTGCGGGCATCATCTACGCCGGGGTACTAGAGGAGCGCCCTCAGAATCAGCGGGATGTGGTTCAAGCCTGGCTCAATGTGCAGTCTGCTCATTCCGCTCCCCTGATCTATCCTGGCCGCCGCTCATACTCGTCGGAGTTTTACAGCAGCGGGAAGTCCGAGAACATCAAGGATCCTGCCAAGTGGCCGCGGGATGGCTCGTTCTATCTGTCCAGGCGCTTGCGAGACAGCAAGGATGGTCTGCCCGCTGATCTAGCTTGCACATCGATCACCGAAGCGAACGCCAGCCAGCTCCTGCTGTGCCATTGGAAACGCCCCGCACAAGGTGCCGAGGGTCTGGCCGGAGAAAGCAATGCGGAAACGCCTCGCAAGAACGAAGGCTAAATTCCAAGCACAAAAAAGCCAGGTTTTACCCTGGCTTTTTTGTCGATTTCTTTCGTCATTTGAAGTCCTATTTAACCGCCGATTAATTGTCGGCTTGTTCCTTACCATCCTTGCTTTCTTTCTTTTGCTCTTGAGCGACTTGTTGTTTGTTCTGGTCCGAAGAGTCATCGCTCCATAGGCGAGCCTGTTCGGTTCGGAAGTTCTCGTTGAACTGTTTCGTTCGCTCGAAGCCGCCTTCAGCGTAAGCGGTACCCATGAGACCCAGCAGCAGGCTGCCAATAGCGATAGATTTGACAAATTTCATTGTGAACCTCGGTTCATACTAGGCCAACCTGATTAGCGGCCTTTGTTGGTTTGTAGTTTAGGAACGCGAAGCTAACGACAAGGTGAGTCAATAATTACAATTCCGTAATTTTGGCTGCAGATAGGATGCGTTAAATCTTCAAATCTGGAAGGATCATGTCTATCTCGGCACTGTCGAGGGCGACTTCGAATTTTCTCTTAAATTACAATTTTGATATCTAGCGCGTTAATTCAGCGCGGCGTTGTTGGCCGCCCTAGGAGATAGCCATGAATGACATAGAGCCCTGGGCAGTTGCTATCGGTGACTTTCGCCGCTGCACTGAAAAACTCACTGTCCAGCTCGATGAGCTGACCTCGCAGACGCGCACCTCCAGCGCTGTTCTGGAGAGGTCGAACGAACTGGTGGAGCAGGTGGACGCTGTCGGCCGGCAGATTCAGGAGGAGGTGCGAAAGGCGGAGAAGGCTTGGTCGAACGCGGAGGAGGTTGCCTTGCGCGCCGCTGCATCAGCGTATTCAGCTGCATGCCGCGGAGTCGACACCGCCATCCAGCCACTGATCTCGGAGCTTACAGCAGCGACAAAGGCGGCGGACGCCTCTATCCAGGAGCTCAAGCGGGCACCGGTGCTGGCCAAGCGTTATGTGATGGTGGTCGCCACGGCGTTCTTCATTCTGGCGCTGATCTGTGTCTACTCGACCATGCGCCTGATCGATGCCGCCGGCAGCGTAAGTGCTCAAGAGAAAGTGAATGCTCAGTACTTCTCACACCTGTGGAAAAACGCCAATCCTGACGAACAGAAGATTATTAAGTCGGTGATTCTGCGGTCGCCCATGGACCCTGTGGTCCTTCGGCACTGATGCATTGAGGCAAACAAAAGGCCCGTCGATTGACGGGCCTAATCGTGTCTGCGCAATTTAAGCGGCGGTCATTGCCGGCTGCATTTGCTGGGCTTCCGGAAAGTGAAGGTGGAACCAGGTGAAGTTTTCTTCGGTCACCTCCACGCTCGCCGATCCCTGGTGCAGACTCATGATCGACTGCACAATGGCCAAGCCAAGACCGGTACCGCCTTCGCTCCGTGCTCGGCTCTTGTCCACACGGTAGAACCGCTCAAACAAGTGCGCGTGGTGTTCCTTGGCAATACCACGGCCGGGGTTGCCGACACTCAACGTCGTACCGCTCGCACTATGCTGCACCTTAACGTAGACCGTGCGGCCGCGAGGGCAGTAACGGATCGCGTTCGAGACCAGATTCGAGACGGCACGTTGAACCATCAGGCGATTCCCGCGCACCACGTCATCACTGCCGGAGATCTGCAGCTGAATCTCGCCTTCTTCTGCTGAAATGCTGAAGAGATCGCACACTCGCTGAACCTCGTCGACCAAGGAGACGGATTCGAACTCCACCATTGATGCTGGATGACTGACCTGGGCCAAGAACAGCATGTCGGAAACCATGCGGCTCATGCGGTCCAGCTCTTCTGTGCACGACTCCAGAACCTCCCGGTACTCGGAAAGCGATCGTTCTCTGGTCAAGGCAACCTGGGCCTTGCCCATCAGGTTGGAAAGCGGTGCTCGAAGTTCGTGAGCAAGGTCGTCAGAAAACTGCGAGAGCTGCTGAACCCCATCATCCAGGCGAGCCAGCATGATGTTGATGCCGTCGGCGAGCATTTTGAGTTCTGCCGGCATCCCATCAGTTGGAAGGCGATGGTCGAGGCTCTCGGTTGAGATTTTCGAGGCGATCTTGAGGAACTTGGTCAGTGGTAGCAGGCCTCTGCGCACAGTCCACCAGCCAATGGCCAAGATCAGTGCGAGGATGACGGGGGACATCATCAAGGCCCAGGTCAGCAACGCATCGAGCAGCGCCTCACTGGATGACTGGTCCATGGTCATATAGACGCTGACCTCTGTTCCATCGCCCAAACGCATGATTCGAGAAGCACTCAGCAGAGGACGGTCCTGCGTATCACGCCATTCGTGCTCTTTGGGCTGGGCCGCCGGCTGAAACTTGTGCACCTCCAGATTGACCTGTTTCGAGCCAATCGAGAGCAGGGGAGTCTGATTCTGTGAGGTATCGAATATGCTCACATACAGGTTGTTGTGGCCCATGACCAAATCGACAAGCTGATGCGCATCCGCGTTGACGCCGGAGATGTCCGGGATGGTGGACAGGTTGTGAGCCATCCCCGCCATCTTTACTTCCAGGTCTGCTCTGGCATTTCTTTCCAGAGCCTTGCCTACCATCAGATAGCCAAAGGTGGCGAACAGAAGCAGCAACGCTGCGCTCATCAACCCAACTTTTAACCCCAGCTTTGCAGCCAGGCTGAATGGCCTCATGCGCGTTCCTCAAAAACGTACCCAACGCCACGAAGCGTGTGAATGAGCTTGGTTTCAAACGGGTCATCGATCTTCGAGCGCAAGCGCCGGATGGCTACATCGATGACATTGGTGTCGCAATCGAAATTCATATCCCAGACCAACGAGATGATCTGAGAGCGAGTCAGCGCTTCGCCCGTTCGGCTCATGAGCAGGTGCAGAAGCGCAAATTCCTTGGTGGTGAGATCGATGCGTGTGCCACCGCGGAAGACGCGATGGCGGACGGAGTCGAGTTCCAGATCGGCAATTTTCAGCGAGCTCTTCTCGACTAACTCATCACCACGGCGTTGCAGCGAACGGATGCGAGCAAGCAGCTCAGGGAATTCGAATGGCTTCACAAGGTAGTCATCCGCGCCGCCGTCCAAGCCCTTGAGCTTGTCATTGATGCGTCCGCGGGCGGTCAGCATGATGATGCGGACCCGGCTGGTCTTACGGATGGTTTCCAGCAGGTCCCAGCCGTCGATACCCGGGAGGTTCACGTCCAGGAGGACCAACGAATAGACATTAGTGTTGAACAAGTGCAGAGCATCTACACCGTTGTGCACGATATCTACGACATACCCGCTTTCGGATAGGCCCTGCTGAAGATATTCGGCAGTTTTAATTTCGTCTTCCACAACTAGAACGCGCATAACTTATCTCAAGGTGTGAGGAAGGAGTTGGCCTAATCCGCCAAGATTATGGTTGCAGGCTGTTCGAAAGTTTGGCTGAGGGTATGGCATGTGGTAGTCGCTACCTCTGTCCATACGCCGGGTCACCTGAGGACGCTTGAATCTTAACGCGAAGAAGCTGGCCGCGGCGAAATCCTACAAATTTGTAATGTAGCCGCAAGATTTCTGACAGTCATGCAGGCTCCACCCCTAAGCATAGCGGATTCTGGGGCCTGCGGCGGTGTATGACAGATTCGCCTGGCAGGTGGAATCGGCCAGGACAGGCAGCATTTCGGTCGTTAGCTTGCAAGGACTGGTACTGGCCTTGGATCGAGGGCGCCACGCAGGCAGACCCCATGCACGGCCGCAAACCGCAGCGCCTTTCTGCAAATTAGTTCACGTGGCGGCTCGATATTCTCTCGAATAATTATCTTACAATCTATTACATGTCCAAATTGTAATTGCACGATCATCTTGGTGTTAGCCTCCTTTGCTAGTTTAAGGGCAGCGGAAGAGGCATCGCTGCTTTGGAAATTGTCTCATTTCAAAGCAGCTTGGCAAGAGCACCGAGCAGTTGTTCGCGCCAGTGCATTCACCTGTAAACCATACGCTCCTTTGGTAGGTGAATTTTAGCGCCCCCCTACGGGCGCTTTTTTATTAAGGGACTTCTTATGAACACTACTGTATCAGCGATCGCCGTGTTTATGCTCTTTACATCACTAACAGCCAATGCCCAAAGCGGTATGGAGATCAATAAACACATCGAGCGTACTGCTAGAGAGGCTACAGCGGATTATGCTCAACGCGTAAAAAAGCCCATGCCTCAACTAGAAGACTACGCCTATGGCATGGACCTGGACGTTGGTAAGTTGGTGTATGTATCACCCAATGTGCGGTACTGCGGTAATGTAAGAAGCATGATGACCTACGAAGACTCGAAAGGCGAACTGCACATGGTTCGCTACCTGGTGAAGGGCGAGTGTGTTAATAGCCGTTAAGACTCATCAAGATGATCCCTGCGGCCACCGGATCATAGAAGCTCAATGCCGAACCGGCGCAGCAGTATGGCGAAGCCTCCGAAGCTGGCCATTGTGATGAGGATGCTGCTGATCAGTGTCGGCCAAAAGCCGAGCTTAGGTAGCAGCAATGGAAAAGCAATAAACATCGGCAGGGTCGGAAGCACGTACCAGAACGTGTACCAAGCATGGTTGGAGATCTTCTCCATGCTCTGGTTCTCTAAATAGAGCCAGACCAACGTCACGACCGTGACCAAGGGTAGGGCGGCGACCAAGCCGCCCAGCTTGTCGCTGCGTTTCGCCAGCTCTGACACGAGAATCACTATACCGGCAGTGAGTAGGTACTTCGTGATGATCCAGGCCATCGCTGAGCCTTCTGGAGGTTGTTGACGAGGGCAGGCGAAGCCATTCACCAACCCCCTTGAAGCGCTCCTGCCGTTTACGGCATCCCTCACCGCATTTTTTTTGCAACATCACCCTCAGCCAGGAGGGTGATGTGTTTGCATGGTGTTTACCGATCGGTCAGTGCGAGGGTGAGGGAACGCTCTCGTGGAAAGCTGCCCGCTCGATCTGGATGGTGCAGTGATGGATTTCGAATGCATCGCTGACAGCATCCACGACGGCCGCCAACACAGCATCCCCATCTGCAGAATCCCGAACCACTACGTGCGACGTCATCACGTTACTGCCACTGCTGACAGCCCACACGTGCAAGTCATGAACGTCCGTCACGCCATCTACTCCGAGGATGGTGGCCTCGATTGCCGTAACGTCGAGCCCCCTCGGGACACCCTCCATGAGGATCCCCAGGCTTTCGCGAAGCAACTGCCACGTCCGCGGCAGAACCCAAAGGCCGATCGCCACAGCGACAATCGTGTCGACCCAGGTCCAGCCGGTGAAGCGGATGATAAGTGCCGCGATGATTACGCCAAGCGAGCCGAGCATGTCGCTCCAAACTTCGAGGTAGGCTCCTTTGACGTTGAGGCTTTCGTTGCTCGCAGATGCCAGAAGGCGCATCGAAATTAGGTTGATGATCAGGCCGGCGATTGCGATCCACATCATCGCTCCGGTAGCGATCTCCGCCGGCATGAAGAAGCGCTGGTAGGCCTCATACAAGATGTACATCGCCACCAGGAAGAGCAGCACGGCGTTGAACGTCGAAGCCAGAATTTCCAGGCGCGCATAGCCGAAGGTTCTTTTCTGATCCGCCGGCCGCTTGGCTATCTGAAGTGCAATCAGTGAGATCGCCAAGGCGGCAGTATCTGTGAACATGTGAGATGCGTCCGACAGCAGCGCCAGGCTGCCGGTAATCCACGCACCGATCACTTCTGCAATCATGAAGCTGCCAGTCAAGCCGAGCGCCATGATTAGCTTCTTCTGATGCCCCTCGCGTACTGCAGCGCTGCCATGGTCATGATTTGAACCCACGTATTTCTCCTTGCGCAGGGTTGTGGTCTCGTTGGCCTTCCTGTCTACCTAGCCTTAGAGCGTCGCTTGGCCACACTGACTGCAAAATCTTGCTCCTGCACTCAGCAGCGAGCCGCAGGCGGTGCAACCACTCGATAGCGGTGTTCCGCAGTTTAGACAAAAGCGTGCTGACGGATCGTTGGCCGTCCGGCACTGCCTGCAGCCCTGCAGATCTTTGATGGGGGCAGGAGTGGGAGGGCGCCCGCCGTCATACACCTGATTACCGCCGTCGCAGCCCTGCTGCCGGCCATGGCGATCATATTGCTCGGCCCCATGTCCCCCGCTGTGGTGCTTGCCTCCACCGTGGTTTCCACGGCCATGGTGCCCGCCCAGGATGTTTTTGAAAAAGCTCATGGTATTCGCCCCTCATTGATGGGTGACATATTAACGAGCAAAAGTTGAAAATTATGTTCTGCTCGCGAGAAAGACTTGTAAGTTGAATTGAAAGTTCAAAATTAGCCTACGACAAAACGAAACCGTTTTGTTTGTGAAATTAAATTTATCTAGCTGAGCGGAGCATTGCTTTTGGTGGGTAGTATTCCCCTAATTTTGATCATAGCGTGATCAATGACAATCAAAACAGCAGTAATTGGATTTCTGTCAGCATTGTAATCCCGAGGTCATCGTGTCGTTATCAGGTCCCGGAAATAATGCGCTCAGCGAGATTCATTTCTCTTTTTATCCCTATGCCTCACACATACTAAGCGTCCCCAACGCCTAGGGGCCTAAGGCCTCTGACGCTCCGCACATTGCGCAATCGCTCAGCATCTGTCGACGGTTTGCCTTGTAGCTCCCGCTAACTCCATAGCTACCGCCATGGATAAGCAGCTTCCAGAGTTTGATAATGACACCTTCCAAATCCATTGTTCACACCCTGTTAAGCAAATGGATCTTTGCTATTCGCAATGCGCGGCAGAAAGGCATCAGTACTAATTTGCTAATCGGCCTGGTGACTTTTTGGTTACTGCTATTCGCGAACGCTGAGCTCTGGAACGTGCTCTGGAAGCTGGTATTCAAAACCGATGAAGTGAACTGGCAGCTAGCGGCTAGCCTCCCAGTCATAGTATTCGCATGGGTGTTTACCGTTCTGAGCTTGCTGTCATGGGGGCGGCTGGCCAAACCCATACTGTGCCTGGTACTGATCAGCGCGTCTTTTGCGAGTTACTTCATGAATGCCTACGGCATCGTGATCGATTACACAATGTTCACCAACGTTGTGGAGACCGACGTCGCTGAGGCAACCGAGCTGCTGAATTGGAAGCTCGGTCTTTGGGTCGCAATGGTTGGGGTGTTGCCCGTCTACCTGATTGCCCGGGTTCCCCTCCGGCGCAAGCCTTGGGCCAAAGCTTTGGTCAGCAGGTTCATTGCTCTGTCGCTCGCTCTGTTGACCTTATCTGGCATCGCGTTGAGTCAGTACCAGTCGTATGCCTCCTTGCTGCGCAACAATCGGGAGATCCGGCTGATTCTGGTACCTACCAACTTGTTTGCGGCTGGCCATGGGTACCTGAAGCGTCAGCTGGCCTCACCTAAAACGCTGACGGCCATTGGTACTGATGCGGTAGTTAATCGACAGGGTGCGGCTCGTAAACCCAGGCTGCTGGTACTGGCAGTAGGAGAGACCGCTCGCTCCGCCAACTTCTCCCTCAACGGCTACTCCCGTGAAACGAATCCGGAACTAGAAAAGCGAAATGTCATTAGCTTCACGAACGTGAGCTCCTGCGGTACCGCTACCGCGGTCTCGCTGCCATGCATGTTCCTGGACGTGGGTAAGGCC
The DNA here is from genome assembly GCF_001029595.1 of Pseudomonas sp. ARP3. NCBI lineage: Bacteria > Pseudomonadati > Pseudomonadota > Gammaproteobacteria > Pseudomonadales > Pseudomonadaceae > Pseudomonas > Pseudomonas sp. ARP3. The sequence continues at coordinate 138,206 of NZ_LEKF01000013.1, read as the reverse complement.
CAGTACAAAGATGGCTTGGCCAAGAGCCGAGAAGGGCTGCTCGACGTGCTTCAACGCGCTGGCATCAGTGTCATGTGGACTGACAACAACTCGGGGTGCAAAGGGGTCTGCGACAGGGTTCCCAACCACAAGGCTGCCTCTCACGCGGATTCCCAACTGTGCACCAGCGAGGAGTGTAAGGACGGGGTGCTGCTCACGGAGATGCAAGACTTCATCAAGCGCCAGGAAGGCGATGCTGTCCTGGTGCTCCACTACAAAGGCAGTCACGGCCCGGCCTACTACAAGCGCTACCCCTCGCAATTCAAGAAATTCGCACCGGTGTGCGAGACCAACGAGCTCGACAAATGTAAGCAGGAGGAGGTGGTCAATGCCTACGACAACTCAATCCTCTACACCGATTATGTGACTGCAAATCTCATCGATATCCTGGCGGCCAACACCAAGTTCGACACTGCGCTGATGTACGTTTCGGACCACGGCGAATCGCTGGGGGAGGGTGGGCTCTATCTACACGGGCTGCCTTACGCGATGGCTCCTGACGAGCAAACAAAGGTGCCGTTGGTACTTTGGATGTCTGACTCGCTCGCGAAGAGCGAAAAGGTCAACGTGGGTTGTTTGAAAGCTCAAACCACGTCACCGCTGAGCCACGACAACCTGTTCCACACCGTGCTCGGCATGATGAACGTCCAGACGTCTTCGTATCGCTCAGCGCTGGATTTCACTGCCCCTTGTAAGCCCTTTGTCGGAGGCTCTTATTCTGGCCTCTGAATGTTCGATGTGGACCGGATCATCGGCCAGGCGGTTCTGCACCAGCCTGCTTTGACAGCTGAGAGAAGCTGGACTAATTACATAGCTGCATTCAACAACCCAAGCGGAAAAGGAAGTTTTGCATGAGCATCAAGCCAGGCCCAAAGCGCACCAATGAAGATGGCACTCCGGACAAAAGGCAGCGAGTCACCCCTGAAAAGCAGAAGGACCATCCGGACCTGAAACCCCACAAGCACAAAAAGGGGGAGTAAGAAAAAAGCAGCTCTCGGGAGCTGCTTTTTTTTTGGGGCTGTGTGCAAACCCTCCCGACCGTCTCGCTGATCAATCGGACCGCGTCGTGAGTCTTCCGCTTGGCTTGATGGATTCTGAAGCTACCTCCGGATCGGTTATCCCTTCAGTGCGGACGACGAGACTGATATCCCAGAGCGTTGAGCTGATACTCGCTGACAGCCCGAAATTGTGATTCTGCGATTTGACGCAGGCGCTCAACCTCTTCGGCAGATGAGCCAGAAGCCTGCGCCTCGTGGTATTGCTTCATCGCATCCACTGCGTCGGTATACATGGGGTGGTCGGGGAGAAGAGCTGGCATCTTTTTCGTCATGTAGCGGCAGGTCCTCACTGGATAGTCGACGGTGGTTTACCTGCTTTGAGGAGCTGAAAATCAATGACCGCCTGATAGAGCGAATCTGCCAATGGGTGAAGACGCTGTACCTCAAGGTCTGGCAATCCAGCAGCCTCCGCTTCGTGGGCCTGTCGGATAGCTTCAAGCGCTTGCCTCATCAGTGGCTCACCAGCCTCGACCATTCCAATGAATGTGCGCTTCACAACATTTTGCTCCATTCAGCTGAAGATGAATTATAGGACACCGCGGCGTGGCAAGGCCCCGAGCAGCATAGGTGTTCGACGCCCGACTGAACGAATCAATGAGGAGCGCGCTGGCCTGGGGAGTGGCCAGGGCGCGTGTCGTAGCTACGTTGTAAACCACTTTTTTTCACTGTAAACCACTGTGGTTACAGTGAAAAAAAGTGGTTTACAACAGGCCTCCTCAGGCCTGAGTCAGCTCCAGCAGATCGCCCAGTTCCTCCCGGGCCATCTTCACTCTATCCATTCTGCGATAAGGATGATCAACCGGCATCCGGATAAGGGATTCGAACCAAGCCGAATCGAATTTGATGACTTCCTTGTGAATGTGCTCAAGCTCACCTCCGCGAGGCTGTGACACTACAAACTCCATGCTTTCAACCAAGCCGGACGCTTCACTGTCTTTGACGATTCGATGGCGGATGAAACTCATTTTGAGATCAAAATATGCCGCCTTCGAACCAGGCACCTTCTTCGATTCCAGCCGACCAGTGCTGCTGATTTCCGCCCCTGGCACCTCAGCGGCAATAGCTTTCACCAGCTCAGCATTTCCAATGACCTTCTGGCCAAACAGGCGGGTGGCGTCCGACATGTAAGCAAAGATCCATGGCACATTGCGAAGCGTCGCGCCGGTATAGAGGTAGCCACGCTCTCCCTTGTAACGCTGCAGCATGCCTCTCAACGCGTTCTCGGAAAGGACCAGTTGGGTCTCTTTCTCCAGGATGTAAACCACGCGATCGAACTGTTCGATCAATAGCTTGAGAATCTTCCGTGGGACGCCGTCAAACCTGGTTTTTCGTTCTGTTTTCTTGTGCTGGCGAGGCTGGAAGTACGGGCAATCGTTACGGGCCTCACTATCAAATGGAGCGATGCCGCGAATGCTCTTAGTAGCATGTTTCCCGAATGGGTTCTTCACGTTAGGCGGTAGCTCATACAGCCCAACCAGCTGGACAGGGTTGTCGCATGCCGGGCATACAGCAAACTGAGCTAGCTTGCCGGCACTTCCAGGCTGGTACCATGGATCTCTGCGGAAGGTCTCGGCCTCGAAACCTTCCTTGTCGATGATCTTGCTTTCTGTGTCTTCGATGCGGACCTTATAGACATCCATCTTTGCTGAAACCGTATCAATAGAGGGTCTCTGGATGGTAACGAGCGAGGATAGGCAGCAGTAGGCCTAACTGACCCTTTTGGTGGTCACCCACTGGTTTGAGGCCCGCCCAAAGCATGCCTGATCGACCTGGGCGGGCCCTAGAAACAACTAACCCCCTGGTGCGCAGTACAGGTCTGGGACCTGCCCGAGGCGTGGGGGCTATTCTTGGAGCGACAGTGACACCGGCTCCGGAGAAAATCAATTGGTTTGTAGAGCAGCCGGTCAGCTAAGGTCAAACCCAGATCCTAAAGGGGAGGCCGATAGCAGCTCAGTCAGCATCATCGGCACCTTCTTCATCTTCATCGGTATCCCCAACACTGAGCCAGTCGTGAAGGTTGTACCGCACGAAGTCTTCCGCATCGAGCATGGTAAAGTCTTGGAGCACCGTGACGTCTGCTCCACCGAAGTACAGCCCATCGTTGAGATTTCTGGCCACCCCGAGCAATTCATTCAGCTGGTCGTGCAGCTCATTTGCGCGCCTGGCGTGCTCTCGTTTGGTCAAAAACCGGAACACCACCTCGTAGGGCTCAGCCGGGTCGCGAATCTCGCCCTTGGGGTTGAAGGAAACCCAAGCACTAGCGAAAAATTGGTTGTTCTGATGGAGGAAATCGTCGACAAGCACGGCGATGCCCTTCATGCCGTCGTCACCTTGGTCTGCCTTCAGGGGGTTGACCAACTCGTCCGGCATCGCAATACGGTTGTAATGGTGGGACATCCAGTATGAGAAATACTGACCGTTTTCTTCGCTCAGCGTGATTACCGGATTTCGGTGGAGCGTCGGAAGCACGGCTCTCTTGGTCCACACACGCTTGTGAATCTTGAGCTCCAAAACCTGCTTTTCCGCGTGCTGCAGGTGCAGCGTACGTGGATTGAGGGCGTGCAGCTGCTTATCAAAGGCCTTTTTCTTTACCTTAACGGCAATCCACTCTATCCACGGCGCATCACAAAGGTTGCGTGCATGCACCGTGCAGGAATGGGAGGCCAACATCCAATAAGCTGGAGCCACCCCCTCGAATTGGCCTTTCAGGACCTCCTCGGATATGTGTTCAATCAAGGCGTCACCTGAGACGGTATCTCCTTGCAGCCAACCAGCAGCGCTAATGGCACTTACGATCTCTTGCTCAGGTGTATCAGCCATAATCAAACCAAATTCGAACCGCCCGATTTTTCTAACCTGGCGATGGTTTTGAGGTCCCTATCACGTAGCTGCTGCGCCTTGCCAGCCAACTCCGCAACCATTCCGTACACACCTTTAGCGCCATTTCGATTCCACGCTTCATCCGAAAGCGCATCCTGAATCAGGCGGCCATCGGCGGTTGGATAGAAAAGCACCCGATGCAGATACTGCGCTTCTTCGGCGTTAACTTGGCGCAACGCCTCAGTTAAAGCCGCAAGCCTCTCGGGAAAACCAGTGGCGGTTTTTCCAGTCCGCCAATTGTACACGGTCTGACGAGACACGTTGAAGATCTGCGCGATGGAGCTATCTGACAACTTGAAGTCGCTCCTAAGCTCCTCGATTAAGGCCGGCGCTACGTCTTCGGTAACATTGGCATCCTGGCTGGTGTCCACCTCGGTCCAGGCACCAGCATGCACGCCATGAAAGCTCATGCCTGCTGAGCCGATAAGTTGTGGATAGGGCAGGGAGGCAGTCCCAGGAGCGACTACTACCGAAACGGCCAGCATCGCTGTGAAAGCAATCGCCAATACAGGGTTTGCTGTCGTGCTACCTACACGCGGAGCAATTTCAGGGTTTTCCCAAGTAGAAGATCTGCTTACAGCAGCCCCGGTAGGATCAATCCATTGCCCATTCATTGCTGTAGTCATTTCGCCTTCCCCCAAACCTCAAAGGCATGATCTTTCGCGACTGTCCTAAAAGCAAAGTTAGCAGTCTTATGCAAACCGTCGAGTCTCGTGCAGATCTCCTCGGTTCCCAGTCGTTCGGCTAACTGCAGCGGCCAATGCGCATCCGTATCGAGAAGAGCACCATTTTCGCTAACAGGCACAAATGCACCTTGCAGAGGAGCACCATGCTTGGATGAATTCCTCGATTGCTTAGCAATTTCGAAAACCATGGCCGGCTCGACCAAATCTTCCGGTATCCACATACCAGTCTGCCGCCAGCATCTGATGTGCAGATACTCCGGATCTAGATGGTAGGTGGTAGTAGAGATTCCAAGCTGCTCCTTGGGGACTTTCCCATGCGCCGCTAGCTCATCGCATTTAAGTGGGAGCATGGCTTCCGGAAGGTAGTCGGCTAGGGTCTCACCTTCAGCTGGTTCAATTTTATCGACGTACCGCATCCCGATAGCGGTGATATCCAATGCACCTGCTTGCCCTACCAGCGCCTCAATGCACTCACGGAAAAGCGCTAAGTGGTTATCAAAATGAAGATAATTTGTGCTTTGCAGGATCATGTGATCCATGGCCAGCACGCACGCGTAGTCAGCATCCCGATTAAGGAACGCCCAAGAATTCGGTTCTCCGCTGTGCATCACCCCAGGCGGCACGCCCTTGACCATCTGGAAGAAGCCCGGGAGGCTCTGACGGATCGTGTGCTGAATGTCTGGGATCAGCTTTGGCAGCTTAAGAATCGGGGCAAATCTGATTACGCTCAACGCATAGATAAGCGGCGCCCTTGCTAAGACCCCTTCGCGTTCTGACATGTTAACTCCTCCACCGCGCCCAACGAGGGACCGGATTCTACATCATTTGACAAATCCTTTGACAAGAACTGTATAGCAGGGCCTTTCGATTTGACAAGCGGTCCCCGTGAGGGATGGAGTGCAGAAAACGCCTCCATCAGGAGCTTACTCGTCATTCCAGAAAAGCCTCTACAGACACCATCGCTAAGCCTCTGAGGAAGCACGAATTTTTAATCAGAGCTCTTCCTAGCAGTGAGAAGAAACTCAACGAATCGTCACCAGATAGCTCAATCCAGGGGAACGCTTGCTCTGATGGGGTGGTTCAGAAACGTGCTGTCTGGTCCAGATTTCTCATCTACGAAGAGCACGAAGAGCTCTTGGATCCAGAGTTTGAGGCCGTGATTGGCTGAATGGAGAGGTCGGAAAGAGGACGGGTGATCCAGTGAAGCACAAGCGCAGTCAGGAGGCTTGCGATGGTGTTCACTGAGATTGAGACGAGAGCATTCCGCATTTTGGAGAGTCCATTTTTTGAAGTGGACCTCTATTTAATGCGCATAAACTGTGTGTCACCACCACCCGCAGAAAATTTCGTCACGCCCCAGAATGGGAATTTGCATTCGGGGCGCACCACGATTCATCTCGTGCCAGAAGCCGCCTGCAGTGCAATCAATTGGCGAGCCAAGACTCGACTACCTCAGCGCCATACTCGTTTTTCCAGGCCTTAAGCGTACGCTGATTACCACCCTTGGTCTCAACAACCTCTCCGCTGTGTGGATTCTTGTAGACCTTTACTTCGCGTGGTTTCCGAGAGGTTTTTGGGGCCATATCAGTGGAAGCCACCGCTTGCGGATCGAGGATCAGCACCACTTGGCGCAGGCCGTAGCCATACTCGTTGAGCAAACTGCGCAGCTTCGTTTCAAATTCCATTTCCTGCTTCAGGGCAGAGTCATTTTTCAGCGCTTCCAGCTCCGCCAGTTGGGCTGCGAGCTGTTGTTCGAGCAGGCGGAATTCAGCGAGACGGGACATAAGATTCTCCAAAATGGGTTCGATGATTTTAGCAATCAAGAAAGAAAGCGTGCTAACTATCTTGATCCCACATGCCTGAATCGGCAATCACGAGGCTGAGCGATCGGTGTGGATAAAAACGTGATGGCTTCAGGATCGTCGATCTGGGCGGCTTCACTTGCGAGGTAATCGATCAGCTTTTTGCTTCTTACCCAAACGTACTGCCGGCAAGCCGCGTTTGGAATGGATGGCCCCGCAACGGGGCGAAACCTGGCCTCCCAAAGGTGCTTGAACGCCTCCCTGGTCGACTTCCCCAAATACACCGCAATCTCCGGTCCCAAGATATAGCCACGCCTGAATCTGTCGATGGCTTGAGGCTTAACCATCAATTGCGTACGCCGGCCTCGTTCGACAGCAGTGCTCCATAGCAGACCCAGTCGAACGAACGCGTATGCGCATTGTTCTTTGACGCCTAACAGCGCAGCAGCCTTGACTACCGACAGGCCGGGAAAGACCGGACTCTTGTTCTCAGCTCGGGCTTGTTGCCACGCTGCAAAATCTTGCGGCTTGAGTAACCACGCCCCTACCGCAACCGAGCCATTCTCAGCTGGGCCGTAAGCGCGAAGTTCACCTGCACGTATTGCCTGAACCAACTCGACCAACCCACCCCCCTTGGGCAGAGAATGCTTGGCCAAGTAGTTGATCGACACCAGGCTCTGGTCAGAGCTGGTAGGCAGCTTCTCATCAATCAATTCGTTGATCGAGCGGCAGTCAATCAGCCACCTTTCGCCTGGGCGCGGTTCTCCACCAAAGAACTGGAGGGTACCACCAGCTAGCAGCTGCCTAACCCGATTGCGACAGAGGCTTAGCAAAGTCGAGGTTTCTTTCATATCAGCCACGCCCTGGAGATGCTGCGAGATTGCCTTCAAATGATCCAGGTCCACGACCGTAAAGACTCGATCTTCATGGACCTTCTCCCGATAGGCGATTTGTCCCTCCTGATGAAGGCGTTTTATGACTGATACCCCGAGACCACAAGCTTCAGCAGCAGAATCGAACGACACCCAACGATGTCTCTCAATCGTCTCCTCACTCAAATTGCGATTTCGCTTCGCTAACGGTGCTTCCCACGCATGCTGCAGAAATGATTCGAACTCTCGACGAAGAAAGTCAAAACAAGAGTCATCCAGATCACGGTGGATGTCGTGGTATATCGGGCCGAACGATCTGCTGAGCGTCCAATGTTCGTTATCGGAATGGACTGCCTTGAGGCCACTCAGCAGTTCTCTGAATGCGAGAGGCCAGTTCATGAGAACCACGCCCGCCGCGTTTGCCATAAGCCGCGATATCTCTAGCGAACCCGAATCAGCAACCTTCAGCGGCTGGGTTCTTTCCGTAGGCAAACTTCTGACAGCGAGACGCGATGACAACTCGTGAAACTGTTCGTAGGTGAGGGCCGCCAATCCCGCGTCAGCTGGCAACGAGTCGGCGTAAAACCTATCTTCAAAGCCAGAGGTGAGCCAGGCGGCCGTATCACTCGCCGGCGCGATCTCAAAATTGGTCCCACTCAATGAGGTGCCACACGCTTGGCAACTATTCGCACTCATTGCGCTTGGATCGGTTTCCTTCAGACAGTTGGGGCACCGCCCGTGGAGTTCAGTGCCGTGGACAGAACACGTCGTAACCAGGGTCAAGCCCCAGCTTTCTCTCCAATAACCGGCTTCGCCCAAACAGATCGGACAGTAACGAGCGTGATGAGTCGTCCATAACTTGACCCCCTTGGGCCTTGGATCACGAAACTCAGCAGATACCGCAGGCCAGCTCAGTGGTCCTTCCATCATCTGCAGCCAGTCCGCAACATCGGTCTCGTCGGCTCGTGCAAAGGCGGTGAGCAGTTCCTTTCTGGGTAATCCGTTGGCTTTCGCCAGGCGCTGCAGGTACCCCAAAAGACTTTCGTCTTGGTGTGGTCGTGGGTTGATTAAAAGACCAAACATTCCTACACATCCATGAAATCGAAGACATAAAAATCAGGGGAGTAGAGCCGGGCCGATAAGCCCGGCCCTTGGCCGTCAGGTACTGCTCTCTTCGAACGTCTCAAACGGCTCCCGCTTCCCGAACAGAGGCTGGAAATTGAAGCTCGCACTGAAGGGGTTTCGATCCTCGGTGGCGTAGCTCCAAACCTCGTCTTCAAAAGCCTGGGCCAGCACAGGAAGTTCAATCCCGACAAGGTCCTGGACTTGAACCAGCCAAACAGCCCTGTCCACAATCTTGATGAGGTAGTCGATCAATCCATAGGAAGCCAGGTAGAAGCGTTTAATCATCGCTGGCTCTACAAAACTGATGGTTTGAACAGGCAGTTCGCCCTCGATTGCCTGCAACAACATCACGAAATGAAGAGACGTATTAGCGGAGAAGGTGAAGCGATCGTATGCCACCGTGGCCGAAAACCTGCGTCGCAGTTGCTCGTTTGCTAGCAGGAGATTTTCGGTGCGCTTCAGCCCAATCAGAACAAACGCGATACTGGTTTCATTCATCAGACTCTTGATCCAGTCTGCTGCCTCATACGCACCATTACGACGATAATCGACCAGGTGCTGCGCCTCATCGAGGACCAACATCTCCACGCCAAGGTTCTTCAGCAGCAGGACTACTCGCGCAAATTTAACCTCTGCCGAATGTCCTCGTGCCTCTGCGAAGGGATCCTTCAGCTCTGCCAAAATGGCTGCTGCCAGGTTCTTTTTGGTTGGAGACGAAGGCATCTCGACGAACAGAACTGTCCGCTTCTGTGGGTCATGGCTCTCCAATTCCTCCAATGACCGAATGTACTCCTTGACCAATGTGCTCTTGCCCACTCCGCTTGGACCTTGGATCAGCAACCCTTTACTTGCTCTGGTACGCCGACTATCGCCGTGGATATCGCCTAGTCGCGTCAACGCTCGCTCGACTTGAGGGCTGTGAATAAAACGATCGCGGAGCGTAAAGCTGTATTCACCATGCTCGTAGCATTCGTACAGATTGATGGCGTTCATGGCTTAGAACTCCCAGCAGGGCGACGAACCGAGACCTTGAAGGCTGCTGGCGGAATGTTAGGAATAGAGTCACCGGTCCATTCCACTTCAGCGAGTACCTTGGGTGGAGGCGTGCTTTCGGTCACTCGACCCTCCTTGTCGATTTTCGCTATGGCAGCTGCGCGTCGTTTTCTGAGCGTCTGCGAACGGCGGGCCTCGTCTGCATCTTCCATAATTTCCTGGTAGCACCTGTGCGTAGCCTCGAAGCTAGGCTGCTCATTATATTTTTCTCGCAGCGCTTTCTCGGCAGCCTTCCACACCTCCCTGCTCTTACCGGCCATTCGCTCATCTTTGGCGGGCACTTTGAAGAACAAGTTTCTGAAGCGGTCGTGAACCCAAACGTGCCCGGCTTCGTCTCGATAGCGGACGTTTACCTTTTCTCCGTCTGCCAAACGCATACGGAGCTCAGCAAGTTCCGTAGAGTGGTAGCCCACTTTGGCAACCTCGATGCCGTAATGGTGAACCTTCACCGAGGCCCGCTTGGCCAGAATGCACTCCAACGAGTCCAGGTCGACGGGAAGGCTGATGACATGGTTCGCCTCGCTAGTCCCCCAGACTTGAGCCGGTGTTCTGTTGTCCAGCCCCCGATGAGGAGTCTGGTGGTAACCATCGACGATCCATTTCACTACCACCGCCTCCAATTGAGGGAGCGTGAAACATGCATTCTTCTCCGAGTCGTAATCGCCACGCTGCTGGATATTCGAGAAGGTGGTACCCGGGAGGTTGTGGATAAGCCCCAGGTTCTGTGTGCTGAAAAAGCGTTCGACGGCACCTTTCCTTTGAGGGGCCCTTGAAGCGGGATACATGATCTCGATACCCAACTCGTTGAATCCCATGATGAGATCGCCCGCGTGAAATTCCGCTGCGTTGTCTGGGACTATTCGAGCCGGCAGCCCACGTGCCCACCATTCATTTCTCACTTTCGGAAAGCGCTTCAGCAATTCGGCTTTTGGACGGATTGAGCGTTCGATCACACGAAGCACGGTTTCCGTATTTGGCGCCGACAGGTGGAGCAAATATCCCATCACCATTCGAGAGAAGCGGTCGAGGACGATCGTCAGATAGGGGCGCCCAATGCACAGCCCCGAGGTTTCATCCACAAGCTGGACGTCCAACAAGGTGTGATCAATTTCCCAACGTTCCAAAATCTCATGGACACGTAGGACACCCGCCGCAACACGGTGCTTCTTGTCTGCTGCGTGTTTTCCGAGCCTCTCCTTATCCACAAGGTACGGATCCAGCTTGGCGATGTACCTTCGGACAGTCATTCCGCTTGGGATCTTGAGCTGATCCGAAGGCAAACGACTTTTGTTCCTCTCTTTTATCTGATCTTCGAATTCTGAAACGACCACGCTGACCGCTGGAATCGTATCCTGCAGGTAGGTTTTATTAATCACCCCTTCAAGAATAACTTCGAGCTCTCCCTGTATCGCGGCAGCCCGACCCTTTTTGGCATGCTGAGGGATAAGCTTTACTACGTTCTGGCCAATGTATTTGGCTGCCCAACGTCGAATAGTGGAAACCGAGGGTGCGCACGCATCCCCAATCTTTTTGGCGATATCTCTAAGTTTCTTGATCATGTCTTCGTCACCCGGTAGCTTGTATTTACCGCGCTTAGTTAGGTCGTCCAGATACTTGCGTCGACGCAATGCCTCATCTCCATGTTTTTTGGGGAAGCATGAAATATCTGGAGGGACGTTCCGCACATACGGAACCTTCCCAAGGTATGGCTGATCAGCGGAGATCTCGATCTCGCGCTTCTCGTAGGCCTCATAGAACTCCTTCTCGGATAGCTTCGTGGGCTCACCAAGCTCATCGAAAAAGAGCAGCTTCCGGTCAATAAGCCTCTTCTCAAGCACCATCAGTACGCCACGAACGATGACGACCAATTTCACCCTAAGGGAAAAGGTTTGCATGACGGTGCCCCCCTTGCAGGAAGACCGGGGAGTCAGTGTCAATTGACCTATCAAGGTCAATGCCCACCACCCCAAGGCCTAACAAGCGCCAGGCTTTCCCCTCACCAACCACGTAGAGCAGATCTGCAACGGTCATAGGCGGCCATTCGTTGAAGGTCGCCATTACCTCCTCCAACGCCTGATGCGAAAGCTCTGGACCGCGCCGGTGATACATCAGCCTTCTAAGATTGGTAGCCAGGGGTTCAGCTTCAATTAACTTTTCAGTGATCACCGAAAAGTTACGGGCAGTGGCGTTGAAGTAGCGCTCAGCGGCATCCAGTCGCTGCCTGACGCTGGCAATCTTCAGTCGGTCGTGAGGCTTCACTTCAAACCACCACTCGCGCCCATCCGCGAGGAAAACCTGTACGTCTGGGTAATATTTGAAGTAGCCCTGGAGCGATGGAACACGTTCCTCACTGGGCTGCGGGACGTAGCCGATGACCGCAGGAGACAGCTCAAGAAGCCGAAAAAGAGCGCCTTCGAGCTGGGACTCCCAGGGCACAGGCTTTTTATTTTTGAGCGATGGGAAGTAGCCGCGGTAATGGTTGGACCGCCGCGTGACCACCTTTCGTACTGTCATGAAACACCTCCGAAAATCTCGAAACGAGCGCCGACGCTGCGCCAAAAAATCAAGGCGCAGGGCGGGCGAAGTGAGGCCTTTCGACAGGCAACACTGTGCCGTCGAGTAACCTCGCTAAGGTCGAAAAAATGGGAGAGGATTGACAGTCGCTTCGAAAAAGCAGACATTGCGGGTTCTGAGGACGCAAGTCTGCTTCGCTAAGCGCGGTCAGTCCTCTCGGGATTGATCGCGTTTTTCTACATTTTCAGGTCTCCTTTTCTCTCATTGGTCATGACTCTCATGACTGATCAGAATCTAAAGCAATCGGCTTGCTCTCTTTATTTCTAAACGGCCACTTCGTGATCGCTGGAGCAATTTGGATCAGGTCTGAAGCTCTCGCTTCAAACAGCTGATTTGGCTGAAAATCTTCAGTGCAAAGCGGAAAAGTTGGTCATAGATCTTATTCCAACATCCCTTCGAAATCTACAAAAAATCCAAAATGGCAACTTCCACCAAATTCCATTTCCATACTAAATTGTTCAAATTAATACTTAACACGTACGCTTAATTAACTATTAAGGTGTTCAAATATTAGTTTTAAAGTCCTCTCAATCTCTCTGCTGCTCAGATCCGCCCGCCGACCCTCTCAGCACTTCCAGCGCCCCATCAAATCACTTCCTCAAATCCCCCCATCTGCATCATTTTCCAATGAGCGGAGTAGGGCGCCCCGGCAGGAATTCCAGGCAAAAAAAAGCCCGCGAAGGCGGGCTTGATGGTGACCGACAGGGGCCATGGTTGAAGCCCGGCCGGTCATCTATTTGTGAAAGCGTGCAGCTTTTCTGTGAACCTACAATCACAATCATCATCTAAAACGTATTAACCCGCGATCACCCGAAATAGTTTTGCAATCGCCATTGGCTGACCTACACGGGTTATCGATACGTGTTCTGTATTTCAAGCAGTACGGGCGCGGCGGGGTTTAGATGAATTTACTACGATTCAAAGTTGAGCGGCTGTGTAATTTCCAAATCCAGACCGGATACAGAATTTTACGGGTTGCATATATACTGCCCCCGGATGCACGTTCTCTTCGACCCCTACCTTTAATTGGTAAATGATGTCTGATCTATTATTTTTTCCCGTGTCGATGCCGGATGAAATGCTGCACTCTCGTGTCACCCGCTATCACTATCTGTCAGGCAATAGAACCGCGGCAGAAACCTACCGCGATTTGTTCGCATCGAAACCCTTTTGCATTGGTGGCATCGTACCCAAGCAGATCGAGAGGCTCGCGCACAGGCTGCCGGGGCAATCGGAGAGCAATCTCGCAGAGCTGATCAGTAGCAATACTACTTTTCCTGCTTACCGGCCGTTTCTTGGGGTTAAGCAGGGGCCGGAGAACAACGAAGGACCGCTGGGTTATGACGGGGTGGTACGGGTGCCCCGCAGAGAAGAGTCCACCCATGGCAAGGCTAAGCTTTGTCCTACCTGCGTTCAGGAAGATTTGATTGAGCGGGGTTCTGCCTACTGGCATCGATCTCACCAGATACCCGGTGTTGCCGTCTGTTGGCGTCATGGCGACGCATTGATCCATGCCTGCCCCGAGTGCTCTCGCCCGTTCTACCGTAAATTGAAACTGCTTCCCAATCTGACTGAGCCATGCGCATGCGGCTGGAGCCCGTTAAACAGCGCAGCAATACACAAGGGTTCAAAGATGGAACAGAAAGTCGCTCTGTTCGCACACGATATCTTGCAACGCAATATTCCTCCGATAGGCAGCACGGTATTGAGTTCGTGCTACGTCCGCCAATGCAAGAAGCGCGGATTCATTTTCGGAAAAAATGCGGGCATTGCGAAACTATTCGACAGCATCCAAAGCGCTTACGGCGATGAACTTTTGGCGCAGATTGATCCAGCCTACAACAACGGAAAGCATGAGCAATGGATCCGGCTCAAATCAGATAAAGGTCAGCTAAATATGCCGCTCGCGCGGCATTTGATCATTGCTCTTCATTTGTTTTCCAGTGCAGATAACTTTGAAGAGGCTCTGAAGAATGAGTCTATCCTGCTGAGTGCCTCTGTTTCTACGCGAGTTCCCAAAGGCGAACAATCGCTTCCTAACCAAAAAACTAGATATCGCCAAAAAATTGAGTTGCTTTTAGCGCTGCGTACCGACGCCGATGTCGAGTACCTCTGGAAGAAGGCGTACAAACCTACGCAATGGATTCTAGAAAATGATAACGCATGGTTAATGGCAAAACTCCATGCACCTAAAAAACCTACAGTTACGGTCGAAAAGTCCGTCGACTCAAGAGACGGCGCCTATGCAGCCCTTATCGAAGCGGGCGTAGATGAGCTGTATAAAGTTACGAAAGATCCGAAGAGAGTGAACATTCGGAATTTGCAATCGCTACTCCCAGGTTCGTTACCTCATGAGCTGGATCTACGCAAGCAGAGGTTCCCCCTTACTTATCAACAGATCAAGATTCATCAGGAGTCAGTATGGCATTTCCGTCTAAGAACTTTGGTGTGGACTGTCTCTGAACTCATCAGGATGAAGCTCCCCGTGAATTACTCGACGGTAAGATTGACCTCAGCGGTATCAAGCAAGGTTTTCCTGGTTTTTTCCAGTTTCTTCGAGTGGGATCTGGAAAGCCTGGCCAGAACAGGGGTCGACGCAGAGGCCTTGCTCAGATCTACCGGCGTATCAAGGGATTGGGAGGGACCACCGGTTTCAATAAGCTTTTGAGGGCATCTGTGTTCCGTTAGCTTCTGCCAACCTTTGGTGATAACAAAAATGCCATCTGGCTTGAAAGCGTAAACGCGGAGTAGGGTCCACCTTTCACATTAGTAACCTTCGCGGCAGCTTTCTGAAAGCTTTCACTTGTTACTCTTTAACTCAGAAAATTGAGCTTTAGGAGAAAATCATGAAAGCAATGACAGCAATGAAAGCGTTTTGCGCCGCTTCGATTTTGACCTTATCTTCATTAGCCATGGCTGAAGGAGGCGGTGACCGTGTGTATGGTCGGATGATGCAAGAGAACCAACAGGCAATGGAGCAGTACGCCTTAGAAAACGGAAAGGCGATACCTGAAGTTGTTCATTATGAATATGGAATGAACCTTGATGTCCAGAAGGTAATCAGTACCACTCAGGCCAATAAAACCTGCGGCGTAGCCCCTTCGCGCATGACTTATGAAGATTCGGCGGGCAAGATCAACACCTTGGAGTACATGGTCATGGGCACAAACTGCCCGCACGGAAGCTAGTAGAGATAAGCGATGTCTGCACCAGACTACTCGATATATTTTTAGGCATGCTTACTGTTCGCTGACATAGAAGTAATTTTCAGGTCACGCTGGAGTTATCTATTGTATGAAATTATGTCTGCCGGCGCGTAGAGGAAACCCTCACGTGCCGGTGGCTTTTATAATGATAAAAATATTTCACAAAGAAACTCTGCCAAGCTAAAGCCTGGAGTGTTAAATGAACAATAAAAGCTTTTACAGTCTTTCTCTCATTGCCCTTGGCATGAGCATGGGGCAAGTTGCAGTGGGCGTTGAACAAAAGCCTGAAGGGTTCATTGAGGGGAGCACCTTTAGTATTCTCAATCGAAATCTTTATTTCAATCGAGATTATCGAAAAGGCCAGTCAAGTCCTACGGGCAATGGCTACTCAGCAGAGTGGGCTCATGGCATTATCGGTCGTTTTGAGTCTGGTTTTACACAAGGCGCCGTCGGGTTCGGCATCGATGCGTTTGCAATGGAAGGCCTCAAGCTTGACTCAGGCGATGGTCGCTCGGGAGCTCGAAGTTCAGTCGATGTCTTGCCGCACAACAGTAAAGGCCAACCTGAAGACTCCTATTCAAAAGTAGGCGGCGCCGCAAAGGTCCGTTTCCTGGATACAGTCGTCAAGGTAGGGGATGTCTTTCCGTCGACTCCTGTCGTGGCGTATGGGGATTC
Source organism: Pseudomonas sp. ARP3 (assembly GCF_001029595.1). Taxonomy (NCBI): domain Bacteria; kingdom Pseudomonadati; phylum Pseudomonadota; class Gammaproteobacteria; order Pseudomonadales; family Pseudomonadaceae; genus Pseudomonas; species Pseudomonas sp. ARP3. Next base: position 122,236 of record NZ_LEKF01000013.1, on the reverse strand, counting down.
CCGACTCCTCCCGGAAAGTTTCCGTGGTGCAACGTTTACCAACACCAGCATCAAAGACCTGACCCTTCAGGGTGGTCGGCTGCATGCGATGAGCCAACCCAACTCCAGTGGCATGCGTGATGGCTTTTCGACTTTCTACGCCGGGGCGGTTGATGCTCCGTGGATTGCTTATCTAGGGGGCGATTACACCGTCAATGAGCACGTAGGTGTAAGTCTTTACACCAGCCAATTCAAGGATGTTTGGAACCAGTATTACGCGGGCACCACATTGAGCTATCCACTCTCAGACAGCGTATCGCTGATCGGTGGCTTTAATTATTACCGAGCCGTTGATGAGGGAAAAAAACTTCTGGGGAGCTTCGATAACAACATCTGGAGCGGCAAGACCGGGGTCAAATTCGGAGCTCATACGGTGACCGTCGGGTATCAGCGTAACAATGGCAACGACGACTTTGACTACCTACGTCAATCAGATTCGATTTTCTTGGATAACTCTATTCAGTACAGCGACTTCAACTCCCCGAAAGAGCAATCTTTGCAGCTACGCTATGATCTAGATATGCAGGCTTTCGGCATCCCCGGTCTTAGCTTCATGACTCGTTACGCGAAGGGTTGGGACGCGGACTATTCCAACGCGAACAGCGTGTACATGCGTCGCGGAGCGGATGGTGCCCCATTACAGGACCAAAAGCGTTGGGAGCGAGACATTGAGGCTAAGTACGTCATCCAGTCAGGTTCTCTGAAGGATATGTCTTTGCGTGTTCGCCAGGCAACGACACGAGCCACCGATTTCGAATCTGATTTGGACGAGGTCCGACTGATTGTCGAATATCCACTGCAACTCCTTTAACGGGCGCTAGCCCTCGGCATCAGGTGTCCGATTACCAGATACACCCCGTCTCTTTGTTTCTCCTTTGGTTTTGGAGACGGCTTAGGCGCCCTAGTGGCGCCTTTTTTTGTGGACTGTCGTTACAGTTTATTTGTCTTAGCCGTCGTTCCAGTGTTCGCACTATGGGGCCAACTACTGTACTGAGTCGCTTTTGCGGAAGATGACGTCTTGCTTGAGAGGCCTCATAGCCTATCCCTGAGTTGTACGGGGTTCTGCGCGATCCAAGGCTAGGGCATTCAGATAATCCTACAGACACCCGCCATCTAAGCGTGACTGAGGGGCGTATCTGCTCCTCGACTTTATTGGTTTTGCCCAGCAAAACGATATTGTTTCGATTGCAGATTTTATTGCAGCAACGCTGCCGGTCGGAAGGCTTCCACGGCACGCTTGTATGGTTCGTTGGAGCATGTGATGATGCACTCAATATAGGCAGGGGGGGTATGGTATGGGTCATTTGAGATCAAGCAAAGACAATCTTCTTAAACGCGTGAAGCGCATCGCTGGGCAGATCCAGGCGATTGAGCGAGCACTCGACTCTGATGATGACTGCTCCAAAACCTTGCTTTTGGTCGCTTCGACCCGTGGCGCTATTAATGGGCTGATGGATGAAATCATCGAAGATCACGCTCGTGAACACGTCGCGAATCCCACACTCAGCAACGAAGAAAGAGCGAAAGGCGTCGATGAGCTTCTCGAAGCCATTCGCCGCTATTCCAAATAGGATTTACCCAAATGAGTAATGCGTACATCGACTTTTCCCACGACCATATGTTCCTTGGGAAATCACATGAAGAAAACGCAAAGCGAACCTTGTGGGTAGTGGCTCTGACCGTCGTAATGATGGTTGCTGAAATCACTGCCGGTTATCTCACTGGCTCAATGGCATTGCTGGCAGATGGTTTTCACATGGCAACGCACGCCGGAGCACTTGGCATAGCCGCAGCTGCTTACGGTTACGCAAAAAGACATGCCTCAAGTGCGCGCTACAGTTTTGGAACTGGCAAGGTGGGAGACCTGGGTGGCTTCGCCTCTGCTCTGATTTTGGGACTGGTCTCCTTGGGAATTGCCGGAGAGTCGCTATTTCGTCTCTTTCAACCGACTCAAGTGCAATTCGGAACAGCGACTTTTATCGCAATTGTAGGATTAGCAGTGAATGTGGTGAGCGCGCTTTTGCTGTCTGGTGGTCATGATCATCACCATGGGCATGACCACGGCCACGATGAATCTCACCATGCGCATGGTCACGACAATAATTTGCGCTCTGCTTACGTTCACGTCATTGCAGATGCACTGACTTCGGTTCTGGCCATCGCAGCACTGCTTGCTGGTCGATACCTTGGCTGGGTATGGCTCGATCCTGCAATGGGGATTGTGGGTGCAGTTGTCATTGCGCGCTGGGCTTGGTCGTTGATGCGGGTGACTGCGGGTGTATTGCTCGATCAGACAGATGATCATGTCGCTGAAGAGATTCGTGAACTGGTTGAGCAACCGGGAGATGCTTCGATCATTGATCTTCATGTCTGGCAGGTGGGGCCGCAAGCCCGCGCTGCGATTGTGAGTGTTCTGGGCAGCCCAGCAGTGAATGCGGAAAACATACGAGAACGGCTTGCAACGGTTCATGAGATCACTCATTTGACAGTTGAGTACCGCACGAAGTTGGTCGCTGATTCACCCGATCAGCTCGCCGTGCTTGCTTCGCAATGAACCCGTAGCACGTAGAGTTCGACGAGAAATTGAACAATGGCCAAGGACATCGAAAATCCCTGTATCTCTGTTTGCCAGCTGAACAGCGAACTGTGCGTCAGCTGCGGTCGCACCAAGGAAGACATCAAAAAATGGAAACGAATGAAGCGTCCAGAAAAAATGGCCTCTGTACAACGGGCGACCCTGCGCCTGAAAAGCCTGCAAAAAAAGAACTCTTAAACCACCGTCATTTACATTTTCAACTTTTTCAGCCGAGACAGATGTCCTGGTTTGGGAGGGCAAGCTGAGGGGCAACGCCATTTCCAAACCGATCACTATCGCGGTCAGCAATCTGCTGCGCAGTGCGTGTCACGGCGTCATCACCAATTACTTGAACTCATCTAAAATTGTTATTGAGGACAGCGGTGCGGGGTTATCCGATGTGGTTTAAGTGCGCCTGTACAACTGTTGCTGATCGTCCTTGGCGAATTGTTTGAGAATAATGTCGACAGAGCAAGTCCCACTGCATGGCCATGAACGGTGACCATGCTGTAACGGGATGGATCGGGGGGGTTAGTTTTCGGGGTATTCAGCAATGACCTGATCTGTGCCAGCTTTGTTCCGGCCGATGATCTGGTAAGCCTCATGCACTCCGTCGACTTCCATTCCTGGAGAACCTGCTGGCATACCAGGGGCGGCGATTCCGAGAAGGTCGTCACGTTTGCTCATCGCAATTATTTGCTCGGCAGGCACGTGACCTTCAACAAACTTTCCGTTGATCATCGCAGTGTGGCAAGACGAGAGTCGTGGAGCGACCCCCAGATCTTGTTTGACAGCACTCATGTTGGTCTCTACATGATCTATGACGGTGAAGCCATTGGCCTCAAGATGCTGAATCCACTTCTTACAGCATCCGCAGTTAGCATCTCGGTGAACATCGATGGCCAACGCCTGTGCTGCTTGAGCGGTTGAACCGATGAACAGTGCGGCGAACGTTGCGATACGCAGAAATCGACTTGAGAGTCGGAAGCTACCTGTCATGGATATTTCCTTTTCCCTTGGCGGCGGCGAGATGAATGCCGCTGCAAAGGTTTGGTTGAAGGTATTATATTTGAGTCGGGGAGCCGCCCCCCTGTTATTCAAAAATCGTAGGGCTTTTGCTCAAACCACTCAGAACCACATCCGAATACCGGCTACAAATCGAGCCTCGTTGGTCTTTTCCCCTTCATCGCTGGCCAGGTCGGCGGTCTTGCCGTAGGAGCGATTCCAGGTAACCCCGACATAAGGGGCAAATTGGCGAACAATCTCGTAACGCAACCGGAACCCTACTTCGGTGTTGGCCAATCCAGATCCTATGCCGCGCTGGGGATCATTTTTTCCATACATGTTTACTTCGACTGTCGGCTGTAAGATCAGGCGATTTGTCAGCAGGATGTCGTAATCGCCTTCAAATCGAGCAGCGGTTTGACCGTTTTCACCGATATAGGCAGTCGCTTCAGCTTCAAAGTTATAGAGGGCCATGCCCTGAATACCGAGCGCTCCCCATGTTTGAGGCGACCCGGGTTTGAAGTCTTGCCGAACGCCCGTGACGACATCCCACCATGGACCGATGGCGTGCCCCCAGAGTGCTTGGAGTTCGGCGTTTTCCGTCACGCCATTGGTACGTTCACCTTCCGAACGCAGCCACAGGCGATCAACGTCACCGCCGATCCACCCTTTGGCATCCCAGGCCAACGCACTCCCGTTGTCAGCGTCTTGGTACTCAAACTTATCCAGAAGGATGAACGAGTTGATTTTTTTGTCGTGTACACCATGACCTGCCACATCTGGAAAGGCGGCTGCACGGTCAGCGTCGGTAAGTACGGGGACAGGGGTTCGGCTTGTGGTCGTAGCCCCTCCAGCCATGCTTTCCATACCGTCCATTTGCCCGTCGTCCATGCTCATCTTGCTGTGATCCATGGCCCCCATCTTGTTATGGTCCATAGTTCCCATTGAGCCGTGGTCCATCTTGGAGTGATCCATTGCGCCATCTTTTGCTTTGGCTGGTTTGGATTTCTGCGCAGTTGAAGGCTTCGCGTTCGCACTTGATGGCATCGCCATCGACGGATCCATCTCCTCAGCAGCTTGGGCCATGAAGAAAAATGCAGGACTGGTAGAGACTGCAAGTGCCATCAACGTTGGGCGTAAAAATTTACTGGTCATGATCTCAATCTGCCTTTTTGGTTTTTTGGTCATGATCCATCGACTCATGGCTCATCTTGCTATTGTCCATTGCCCCGTGATCTAGCTTCGAATCGTTCGCCGTCATTGCTGGCTTGTCCGTTGCTGTAGCAGGAACATTGGTTGAATGATCGCTGCCATTTTCTTGTGCCAGCACCATGGGCGGGAGTCCACCCAGCAGGCCAACGGCAAAGAGGCAACCCACCAGGGAATTACGATTAAGGTATGTGCTCACAGATCGTCTCCTTTACTCATCAACCCGTACTTCACGGAACATGCCCATTTCCATATGGAAAAGCAGGTGGCAGTGATAGGCCCAACGGCCTAAGGCATCAGCGGTAACTCGATAGCTGCGTTTGGTACCTGGCGGCATATCGATCGTGTGCTTGCGCACCATGAACTTGCCGTTCTCATCCTCGAGGTCACTCCACATGCCGTGAAGGTGGATGGGGTGGGTCATCATGGTGTCGTTCACCAAGGTGATGCGCAGCCGCTCACCGTACTTCAGGCGAAGCGGCTCGGCGTCAGAGAATTTTATGCCGTTAAACGACCACGAAAACTTCTCCATGTGACCGGTCAAATGAAGCTCGATGGTACGATTTGGCTCGCGGCCGTCAGGGTCTTGGAAAGTGCTTTTCAAGTCGGAGTAAGTGAGCACTCGACGACCATTATTCCGCAAGCCTATTCCAGGATCGTTTAGTTTTGGCGTTGGATTCATGGCTTGCATGTCAACCAGGGGGTTGTTGGTTTCGGAGGCAGGGTGTGTCTGCATTTCTCCACCCATACCGCCCATGCCAGCCATCCCTGACATATCACCACTACCCATTCCAGCCATCTTGCTGTGGTCCATCCCGGCCATGCTGGACATGTCGCCTTTGTCCATGCCCGCCATCTTGCTGTGATCCATACCCGCCATGTTAGTCATGTCACCGCTGTCCATGCCGGTCATCCCGGTCATGTCGCTTTGGTCCATACCGGTCATCTTGCTGTGGTCCATGCCAGCCATGCCCGACATTTCACCTGACTTCTTCTCGGCGCCGCCCATACCGGCCATGCTGCCATGGTCCATACCAGCCATACCGCCCATCCCCATGTCATCCATAGTGACGATTGGACGTGGATCTATAGCAGGTACCTGAGCAACTAGCCCTTCACGAAGTGCGAGGGTTCCGCGTGCATAACCCGTCCGATCCATAGACTGGGCGAAGATGGTGTAAGCCTCTTCACTGGCAGGCTCTACGATCACGTCATACGTTTCAGCTACGGCGATGCGGAATTCGTCAACGCTCACTGGGTTCACGTGTTGGCCGTCGGCGGCCACAACGGTCATTTTCAAACCAGGAATGCGGACGTCGAAATAGCTCATCGCCGAGCCGTTGATAAAGCGTAGGCGTAGCTTCTCACCCGGCTTGAAAATACCGGTCCAGTTACCGTTGGGCGCCTGGCCATTCATGAGATAGGTGTAAGTATCTGCGCTGACGTCTCCAAGGTCGGTTGGGCTCATGTTCATTTCAGCCCACATCTTCCTGTCAGCTACTGTTGCTGACCAACCTTGCTTACTGACATCGTCGATGAAATCACCAACAGTGCGTTTATGGTGGTTGTAGTAGCCCGACTGTTTCTTAAGCTTGGCCATGACACGACTAGGATCTTCATCGGTCCAGTCAGTCAACATCACCACATAGTCGCGGTTGTATTGAAAAGGTTCAGGCTCTTTCGAGTCGATAACGATTGGTCCGTAAACCCCTGCCTGCTCCTGTAAGCCCGAGTGGCTGTGGTACCAGTACGTACCATTCTGATGAACCTTGAACTTGTACTCGTACATGCCGTCGGGTGCAATGCCATGGAAACTCAAGCCAGGTACACCGTCCATATTGGCCGGCAGGATGATCCCGTGCCAATGGATTGAGGTGTCTTGGTCCAGGCGGTTTTTTACACGCAGAGTGACCGTCTCTCCTTCGCGCCAACGCAGCAAAGGTCCTGGCAATGATCCATTGATAGTCATGGCTGTTCGCGGCGAGCCGGTTATGTTTACCGGGGTTTCACCAATAAACAGATCAAATTCATTGCCGGTGAGTACGCTCGGCAGACCAGGACTTGTCACCGCCCATACAGGAGTGCGCCAAAGGCCAAAGCCGCCGAGAATGCCACCAGCGGCCAAGCCTTTTACGAATGTCCGTCTAGAGGTTTTGGAATGCATGCCGTTTATTTCCAATCAGTCAAAAGGGAAGCCGTGCGAAACAACCGATCATGAGTTGCCCGGATCAGCTTTGCCCACCGTCACAAAAGACAAACTCTTACGGCAAGCGAGTTCAGAAATTGCCACATTTAAACCACCGCAGTGATTACATTTCTGTCAGCTTGGAGGGCCCAGCTATTTAGCAATTCTTGTGGTCCATCGCCTTGGCTTTGCTTTCAGCGACAGGAGGTTGGGCATTTTGCGTTTGAGCCACTCGGTACGATTCCATCGAATTATTCCTGGCCACTTCCATGCGTGCGAAAGTCCGGTCACCACCGCCTTCAGCCATAGCCAAAGAAGAAACGGTCAGAGCAGCGATGACGAACAAGGTTTTGATAGGATTCATTTGGGGTTCCTCGGATGAGTATTGATGCCCCCTGAATCCACATCAATCGTTGACTCTAAGAGGTGAGCTTGAGGCTCAATAGGACTATAAGACTCATCCCCTGACAGGAAGCTTAGGCCAATATTACAGTTGTGTCAGGTTGCGATATTTCTCTTGAGATACAGAGTGAATAGTCCGTAAGGTCTAAGCCATCCAGCGTCACATAACCGCCATTTACTCTTTAAAACTTACCTGTGCGGTTGTGTAATCTTCCGGTCACTTTCGCGGAGGTTTGACGTTTTTTCGTTCGCACTTGAATTGTATCTCGACTCGGATGCACTACGTTAAGCACTTGAGTGTTCGATATAGGTGGGAATGCTAAATGGCAGCGTAACTTAGCGTAACTAAAGGTGGCCACCGGTGAGTATTAATTTTGAAAAAGCGCTTGGCTCCGCAGAAAGAGCATTACTTTTTCGCAGCCAACGAGCTGAGGTGCTTAGCAATAATATCGCTAATGTCGACACTCCTAACTTTAAGGCCAGAGATTTGGACTTTTCCGCTGTCCTGGCTAGCCAGACAAAAGGAGGTTTTGCTACTCCGTTCTCTTTGAAAACAACAAACCCAAAACATATTGCCGTAAACGAATTAGCAAGTGATATTCACAGCGGCGCTTTGCTTTACAGCACGCCGAACCAACCTTCCATTGATCAAAATACTGTGGATCAACAGGTCGAGGTGGCAAAATATACGGAAAATTCGATTCATTTCGAAACTGCTTTTACTCGATTGAATGGAGCATTTAAGGGGCTACTTAAAGCTCTACGAGGTGACTAATAAACCTCACCCAGCGAGGGAATCAGCGCCTCAGGCGCTGATTTGGGAAGGGAAACCGAGTGCTTCCACAGTTTTACGGACCTGCTCTGGGGGTTCGCTGCTTTCAACGGTTACCTTACCTGCCGCGCGATCCACGGAAACCGTAGCCTTGCTGTCCAGTGACTGAATTGCTTTGGTGATTTTGCTGACGCAGCTACCGCAACCAATGCCTGATACGTTTAAGACGAACATGGTTATTCCTCTTGTGCTGAGCGGTCTCTTTTCACCGCAACACCAGCATCAACGTTGACACAATGGCAAGGTCAAGGGTTATGTATTAACGGGCTGCGAGCATCGGTTACGCTCAATCTATTCGGGTATTCCTCAGTCTCAAAGCATTGAAAACTACAGATGCAGAACTGACGCTCATGGCTAACGCAGCGATCATTGGCGACAGAAGGTGCCCCGTCAGTGGGTAGAGCAGGCCTGCGGCGAGGGGGATACCCATTGAGTTGTAAAGGAAGGCGAACCCCAAGTTTTGCCGCATGTTTTTCACCGTTGCAACCGAAAGTGCCCGTGCTCGTAAAATCCCCATCAGGTCGCCTTTTACCAGCGTGAGCTGCGCGCTATTCATCGCGACGTCAGTCCCTGTACCCATGGCAATGCCCACGTCTGCTCGCGCCAAGGCCGGTGCGTCGTTGATACCGTCGCCGGCCATGGCAACCTTTCGACCGGATTGCTGGAGGTCCGCCACCAGGCGCTCCTTGTCCTGAGGTTTCACTTCACCATGAACCTCTTCAATACCCATCTCCCTGGCGACAGCACGTGCGGTGGTGAGCCCGTCTCCGGTGGCCATGATGATTTTTACGTTATCAGCCTTAAGCTTGGTGACTGCTTCTTTAGAGGTCGGTTTTATCGGGTCTGAGACCGCCAGTAATCCTGCCAAGACCCCGTCAACTGCTAGATAGATGATGCTGATGCCTTCAAGGCGCAACAACTCTGCACGGTCTTGTAAGACCTTAGTGCTCACGCCGGCAGCTTCCATCAGTGCAGTGTTGCCCAGCTGTACTTTCTTACCATCAACGAGGCCACTGACTCCAATCCCTGACCCGGACTCAAACGATTCAGGCTTGGTGAGCGCAACATTTTCAGTTCGGGCGTGATCGACGATGGCATGAGCCAAAGGGTGTTCGCTGCCTTGATCAAGGCTAGCGGCCAGTTGAAGAACATCGTGTGGGTTGAAATCTGGTGTGGCCTCCACACTGTGAAATACCGGCCGTCCCTCTGTCAGGGTCCCAGTTTTATCGACAATCAGTGTGTCGATCTTGCAAAGGTTTTCGATGGCTCTGGCATCCCTGAACAGCACACCCATACTGGCGGCTTTACCCGTCGAAACCATGATCGACATGGGCGTTGCGAGACCCAGTGCACAGGGGCAAGCGATGATAAGTACGGCGACAGCGTTGATCAGGCCGAAGACCCAGCTGGGTTCTGGGCCGAATAGCCCCCAGCCTAAGAGTGTCAGCAACGCAATCGCGATAACCCCCATCACAAAGTAGCCGGCAATCGAGTCGGCCATTCGTTGCATTGGCGCTTTGGAGCGTTGGGCTAGAGCGACCATTTGTACTATCTGCGACAGCATGGTGTCGGCGCCGACCTTTTGCGCCTCCATCACCAAGCTCCCATGAGTATTAAGCGTGGCGCCGATCAAACTATCCCCTGCTCTTTTCATTACCGGCACAGGTTCACCAGTGAGCATGGATTCATCCACCGCACTTTCTCCCTCGAGTACGGAGCCATCAACTGGCACCTTTTCACCAGGTCTGACCCGCAAATGGTCTCCCAAGTGAACATGGGTAAGAGGAATGTCTTCCTCCTGACCATCGGCGTTGATCTTGCGTGCAGTCTTGGGAGACAGGCCTAGAAGGGACTTAATGGCGGCGGAGGTTTGTGAACGTGCTTTGAGCTCAAGAATCTGCCCAAGCAAGGTGAGCGAGATGATGACCGCAGCGGCTTCGAAGTAGACGCCGATGCGTCCATCTTGCATGAAGGTGGTGGGAAAACTTTGGGGAAATAGGGTTGCCGCGACGCTGTAAAGATAGGCTGCGGCAGTCCCCAGCCCAATCAGAGTCCACATGTTTGGACTGCGATTTCTAACAGATGCTATGGCCCTTACAAAAAAGGGCCAACCTGCCCATAAGGTGACCGGCGTCGCCAGAGCGAACTCGATCCAGTTTTGAACCGAGCCGTGGAAGAATTGTAATGAATGACCCGCCATGGCTAGAAGGGTCACTATCACGGTTAAAGGCAGCGACCACCAAAAGCGGCGAGCGAAATCCCGGAGCTCGGTTTTGTCATCGTCATCTAGCGCGGGCATGACCGGTTCTAATGTCATGCCACATTTAGGGCAATTGCCGGGCCCTGGCTGTCTTATTTCCGGGTGCATAGGACAGGTAAATTCAGTGGCTACTTGTAGCACAGGCTCTGTAGCGGAGATGCTGGGTTCAGTGCTGGGATGATTACCACTGTAGTGGTCTGGATCTGCCCGAAATTTCTCTTGGCATTTCTGGCTGCAAAATTGATACATCTGTCCCTGATAAGACTCGCCAAATTTACTTGGAGGCGTAACCGCCATACCGCACACCGGGTCACGTAGATCACCGTCAGGGGGCGAGGCAGCGTGGGCGGGACCGTGATCGTGATGGCTCGGTGTAGTGGGCATAGCTATTTTTCGTCCTTGTTGGTTGCTGCCTGATCGCCATGATCATGTCCGCCATGTCCATGCCCAAAAAAATGCATCAATGGACAGATCAACAGAATGAGATAGGGCAAATACGGATAAACGTGGCTGAAGTGTTCCCGCACCACGTAGAAGGCACCGATCGCGATGAGCATGATCAGTACAACGCCTGTTTTGCGCCTCCAAAATGGAGGGGTGGTGCTTCCAAACGGATGCTGATGGTTATTCATGATCTAGACCCCAGTGTGAGCGAGTTGCTCTGATCTCTGCCTCAGAGCGTAGTCAACTCTCGCGTCGACGCGGTTTTAGCTGTCAGCTCAGGCTTACTTCAAGTCAAATTGACCGACCATCCCCGACTGGTAATGACCTGGCACGTTGCAGGCAAATTGAAGTCCGGCGCTGTTGTTGAAGGTCCAGATCAACTCCTTGGTTGCTCCTGGCTCGACCAGCACGCTGTTCGGGTCGTTATGTTCCATTCCGACCATCTTCATCCCTCCCATGCTGTGGCCCATGTTGCCCGTCATCTTCCCAGCACCGATGGGTGTAAGCGTTCCATTCTGGAACATGCTCGCCATTTCTTTTTGGTGCGCCGCATGAGCAGCGGCCTGACCGATATTGAACTCGTGCAGCAGCGCCCCTTTGTTGTGAAGTACAAAGCGAACTGTTTCACCGGGCTTTACGTCGATGTTTTTAGTTTTGAAGAAAATATCACCCATCTCCACATCAACCGTGCGAGTAACCTCAGAGGCGACTCCAGGCTGGCCAATATCCTCTTTCCCATGACCTGCGCTGGCCATCGCTGTAGCACCGAAGAGTAGGGTGATTGCCGCAATAACTGGGGTAATAAGCTTATTTTTCATGGTGACCTCGTGGGTTAAGAGCGAATCACTGGCTATGCTAAAGGGGCGGAGCTGCCACTTAACTGACCTGAACACTACATTTCTGTAAGTTTTCAAAAGAAAACGCGGCGCCCGAATGACGCCGTGTTTAGAGGACCGGTTCAAAAAACCAATGAGACCTGGTTGGTCACTGATGGTTTTCAGAAAGCATCAGTTTGTGCTCGCGCTGCATTTGGCTCAAAACGTCATCAACCATAGCATCGTGTTTTTCCATCCAGGCGAGGTGCTGCTGAGGTGACATTGATGCGTTTGGGTGATCTTGATGGAGCTGGCTCATGATTTCGCCCAGCATTTTCATATGCTCGGCCATGTGTACATGGCGCTGTCCTTCAGGGGCTTTTTCAGCTTGTACCAAGGTTGCTTCTGCTTTGTCGCGCAGGCTCTCCATACGCTCCGCGATCCGGTCTGCGCCACCTTCAGCCAACGCAGAAGCCGAGACGAGTATCGAGCTCACAAAGAAAAGGACTTTTAGGCGATTCATAGGACAGCTCCTTATGGATTTATTTTCCGGCTCCCTTAGGTTTCATGCTGAAGAGTCGGTCGAGCACCAAGAAGTACTCATGTTTGAACCCTAGACAGCGCTCGCTGACAACTACCTGAAGCCAATATTACTTTTCTGTCAGTTGCTGGTTGGCAGAAGCATTTCGTTGCAGACTCAGCCTCACAATTATTTGAGAGCCACCCCCATGAGACTTCTGGTTGCGGAAGACGAACCCAAAATAGGTATCTATTTGCAGCAAGGACTCACTGAGGCGGGGTTCAATGTTGATCGCTTTACCAATGGCCAAGACGCGCTTCAGCACGCTTTGAGCGAGGCGTATGACCTGCTGATTCTCGATGTGATGATGCCTGGGCTGGACGGATGGGAAGTACTTCAGAAGGTGCGAGCATCCGGAAAAAATGTCCCCGTGCTTTTTCTCACGGCGCGAGACCGCGTTGAGGATCGCGTCAAAGGACTTGAGCTGGGGGCAGACGATTACCTTATAAAACCCTTCGCATTTTCTGAATTGCTGGCCCGCGTCAGAACGCTGCTGCGAAGAGGGAGCACAGCCCCCTCCCAAACCCACATGAAATTGGCGGATCTTGAGGTTGACCTGCTCAAGCGCAGGGTTGTCCGTGGAGGCAAACGTATAGATCTCACAGCCAAAGAGTTTGCGTTACTCGAATTGCTGCTCCGTCGTCGAGGCGAGGTTCTCCCCAAGTCACTTATTGCTTCCCAAGTTTGGGATATGAACTTCGACAGCGATACCAACGTCATCGAGGTCGCGGTCAGGAGGCTCAGAGCGAAGATTGATGATGATTTTGAGGTCAAGCTGATCCACACCTCTCGGGGGATGGGTTACATGTTGGACGCACCGGACTCGGGGTCGGAATGAAGCGAATGTCACTGACTACCCGCATGAGCCTGATGTTCATGCTTGCTGTAACAGCTGTGCTCACCGTCGCCGGACTCAGTTTTAACAACCTTAGCCGGCATCACTTCAAGATGCTGGATCAGCAGGCGCTGAACGAAAAGCTTCACTCGACGCAAAGAATTTTGACTGGGTTGAATAGCATTGATCAGTTCAGTGATGTTAAGCCCGAGCTGGAGGCGCTGCTTGGTGCTCATCGTGATTTGACAGCACTTATCATCGATGGTGACGGCAAGCTCCTGTTTGCTGATCCTGGTCCGATCGTAGTGCCGGAAGACTACCGAACAATCACAAACAGCAATGTCTGGGAGTGGCGAGATGAGGAGCAGGTATTTCGAGGAGTGACGGCACAAGCCATTGTGACAGGGCAAGACAAGCCATTGACCGTGATGTTGATCTTTGATGTTACTCAACATATGGCTTTCTTCGAGACGCTTGAACGCTGGTTTTGGATAGGGCTGGTGATCAGCGCGCTGGTCAGTGCTGCACTGGGCTGGATGGTCGCGAGTAGTGGCCTACGGCCTATCCGCCTAGTTACTCAGGTCGCGGCTTCAATGTCAGCTAAATCACTCAAAGAGCGTATTCCGTTAGGTCCCGTTCCTAAAGAGCTCCAGCAGATGGTGTTGTCGTTCAACGCAATGTTATCCAGATTGGACGATGCGTTTGTTCGTTTATCGAACTTCTCTGCGGACATTGCTCACGAATTACGAACGCCGGTCAGTAATTTGATGACTCACACTGAAGTGGTTTTATCTAGAAAAAGGAATATTGAGGACTACGAAGATAATCTGTACTCAAATCTTGATGATTTAAAACGTATGGGCCGGATGATTGATGACATGCTTTTTCTGGCGAAATCAGACAACGGTCTGATTACACATGAAAACAAACCGATAGACCTGGTAGCGGTAGTAGAGAAATTACTCGAATACTACCGCTTGCTTGCTGATGAGCGAGGGATCGACCTCAAAGTCACAGGGAGGGGGAGCGTCCGAGGTGACGTCCTTATGCTCGACAGGGCCATCTCTAATCTGCTCTCAAATGCACTCCGGTACACCCCCGAAGGGGAGTGTATTAGTGTCGATATCCGGCAGAAAGGAACTTCAATATCGGTCTCCGTGGAGAACTCTGGAAAGCCAATCGCGCCTGAGCATCTTGAAAAGTTGTTCGATCGTTTTTATCGCGTGGACCCGGCTCGCAGAGAAGGGAGCCCAAGCAATGCAGGGCTAGGTTTGTCGATCACTCGATCAATCATAGAAGCGCATGACGGCAAGATTTGGTGTACGTCATCAAGCGGAAAAACAGCCTTTCATATTGAACTCCCTTGTGCGGATGAAAAAAAGGCGTAAGGCCCGTTGCTCATATATATATAGCAGCATGTGGTTAGCTCAAAGGGAACGTTCGTGGATGACGGAAACCTCTTGGCGCGTCGCAAAGGGAGTCACGTATTCGGCCCTGTATACGCGCTTATCAGTGTCCAAAATCCCACCTCAAGCTGACTGAAATGTAATCGAATAGTTTGCGTTCATGTGGCATCGTGTACTCGCACTGTGACGTTAGAGTTCTTGTGATTTCTTCCTGTCCAGCCCGCCCTAGGACACGGAATCTGCTAGGTATTCGCCAGTGGCTTTAACAAGCGTCAAAAAGTAAAAACTAGATATTCCCTAAAAAACCTAGAACCAACAGCTCTTGCTGTGAGGAGTCTTGCATGTCATTCCTTAAAACTACCACCGTAGCTGTTGCGCTGACTGCGGGTTTGCTTCTGAGTGCAGTTGCTCAGGCGCATCCAAAGCTGGTTTCTTCTACTCCCGCTGAAGGGTCGGATGCGGCGGCTCCTTCTAAAATTGAACTGCACTTTTCTGAGAATCTAACGACTCAGTTCTCTGGTGCCAAACTGATCATGACCGATATGCCTGGCATGCCGAACTCTCCTATGGGCGTAAAAGCCGGCGTTGCAGGTGGCAGTGATCCGAAGACGATGGTTATCACGCCCGCATCGCCATTGACCACGGGTACTTATAAAGTCGAATGGCGTGCCGTCTCCTCGGACACTCACCCGATTACCGGTAACTTTTCCTTCAAAGTGAAATGATTCATGAGCGACTCAATAAATATCGCTGTTCGCTTTGCCCTTTATTTCGATCTTATGCTCTTATTTGGACTGGCAATTTTCGGTCTTTATAGCCTGAGGGGTAAAGAAAGAGTATCGGGAGCGGTTTTGAATTTTGAGTCGCTTCTTTACGGTACATCTGTTGTAGGTGTAGCTCTGTCCCTTGCAGCCATGCTGTTGCTTGCGAAAGCAATGAGTGGCGTATCGGGCTTTATGGAGCTACATCACCATATTTTTCAAATGGTTCTCATGGGGACTGACGTCGGTTTGACCTGGATGGTCCGAATAGGGGCGTTGGTGACGGCAATTATTGGCGTTTCCCTGAACAAGCGCTTTCCAACACTGAGTCTTTGGATTGTCACTGTCTGTGGCGCGATTGCGCTAGCGACGCTGGCATGGACGGGGCACGGAGCAATGGACGAGGGAAGCCGTCGCTACTGGCACTTTATTAGCGACATCTTCCATCTTTTGGCCGCAGGCGGTTGGTTGGGTGCGCTAGCGGCATTTGCCCTGCTGCTGCGTTTGAAATCACTGAAAGGTGAGCGAGAAGCACGAATTCTTGCTCGGGTACTGACAGGGTTTGAATCGGCCGGCGCGGTGATTGTAGTGATCATCAGCATTACGGGAGTGGCGAACTACCTATTTATCGTTGGGCCAAATCTCGATGAGGTGATGCTCAGCACTTATGGCGAGTTGCTATTTTTGAAGGTCCTGCTCTTTGCCGGGATGATCGTATTAGCGACGCTCAACCGTTTTCACCTAAGCCCGCTCTTGGAACGTTCTGTTCGAAATGGAGACTATGCTGTCGCGGTCAATGCCTTGCGCCGTAGCATGAAGCTCGAATTTTCAATGGCAGTCATCATTATTTGTCTCATAGCATGGTTAGGTACTTTAAGCCCAGTAATGGAAATGAGCGCCGCATAGCGGTTGGTGATAGCCGACAAAGGAGTCTCAAGGGTGAATTGTAAGGGCCATTTGCACCGTCTACACTCCAGCTCATGAAACGCTACCTGCGGTTTTGCCTAATTTTCCTGATTAGCTTGGCGCTTCCCCTCAGCGGGATGGCGGGTGTTCAGGCATCGACTGAACCATGCCCGATGAAAACCATGGGCATGGCGATGATGGATGGTATGGGGCAAGACTGCTGCCACGACATGAAAAGTCCCACCGAGCATGGAAAACCCTGTAAGCCGGGCCAGGAATGCAAAACTGGCGGTATGCTGCAAGTCTCGATCATCAAGCCTCCTATCACCTTGTCCAGTCCTCTCGTTCTGCCCTTCTCCAGCCATTTCCCACTCGTACAAACCCCTTCAGGGGTATGGCGACCGCCCCGTACTTGATTCCTGTACCACACTGAGCCTCATTCCGCTTTAGCGGGATGGCATATCTGCGCGCATGTCTTATGAAGCGCGCGGTGGATCATCACAGGAATCGTGAACATGAACTTCAAGTGCTATTGCACAGGTTGGTCCCTTGTGGCCGGCCTGGCGGCAAGCGTACTGGCATTGCCGTGCCTCGCTGGCGTATTGACACTCGATGAAGCTTTGCGGCTGGCCGAAAACAATGCACCGTCGTTGACCGCACAAGACGCCAAAATTCAAGCAGCCACCAGCGCGGCCATTCCCGCTGGCGAACTACCAGATCCCAAGCTACTGCTGGGCGTCCAGAACTACCCCATTGGTGGTCCGGACAGATGGAGCATCGACCAGGACTTCATGACCATGCAAGTGGTCGGGATCAGGCAGGAGATGCCTAACAGCGACAAGCGCAAAGCACGTATCGAGGTCGCGGATGCGGCTGTTGATAGAGCGTCCGCCGAGCGTCGAGTGGCGCGTCTGAACGTCCGACAGTCCACGGCACTGGCCTGGATCAGTAGCTACTCGGTTGAGCGTAAAGATGTGATGTTCCAGGACTTCTATAAAGAAAACCGTCTTCTAAGCGATACCGTCCGGTCACAGATTGCGGGTGGCCGCGCTCAACCCGCCGATGCGGTCACACCTAAACAGGAAGCTGCTCAACTGGCCGAGCTGCAGGATGATTTAGTTCGCCAACGTGCGCAGGCCCGGGCTGCCCTCAAGCGCTGGATTGGCCCTGCCGCCAATGACAAACCGGTGGGCAGCTTGCCTGATTGGCCCATCGAAACCTCTGGTTACTCCCATAAGCTGCAACATCACCCCGAACTAGCTGCTTTTGTGCCGATGACCCGAGAAGCACAAGCCAAGATTCGTGAAGCTAAGGCGGAAAAGCAATCTGACTGGAGCTGGGAATTCGACTATCAGCATCGCGGCCAACAGTTCGGTGATATGGTCAGCGTGCAGTTTTCATGGGATCTCCCGCTGTTTCCTGACTCTCGGCAAAACCCCAAGATTGCGGCCAAGCACGCCGAACTAAACCAGCTTGAGGCTGAGCGCGAAGCCCTGTCACGCGAGCATACCCAGCAACTAGAGGATGAACTGGCCGACTACGAGCGCCTCAATCGTTCAGTCAACCGTAATCAGGAAAGCTTGTTGCCGCTGGCTAAAGAAAAGGTCGAACTCACCATGGCCAGCTACCGCTCCGGCAAGGGTGATTTGAAATCGGTTGTGGCCGCCCGACGCGAACTCATCGAAGCCCGTCTCAAGCAGATTGACGTTGAAGAGCAACGTGCTCTTACCAGCGCTCGCCTGTATTTCTCCTACGGGGAGTCCGCTCAATGATTTTTAAAGTATGGAAAGGGACTTTAGTCGTCGGCATCTCGATTGCCTTGGGTGTTGCCGGTGGTTACTGGTTAGCTCAACCGCGAATGAGCGGAGTAGCTGGTGTTGTGCAGGATCAGGAACCCAAAGCCTCTGCTGATCGAAAAGTTCTGTATTGGTATGACCCAATGTACCCACAACAGAAATTCGATAAACCGGGTAAGTCACCCTTCATGGACATGCAGATGATCCCTCAATACGCAGATACCAAGGGGGACAGCGCTGCCATTCGAATTGATCCAAGCCTGACTCAGAACCTTGGTATGCGATTGGCAAGTGTCAGTCGAGGCTTATTTGCCTCGACACTGAACGTGGTAGGTGTGCTGGCCTTCAACGAACGGGACGTTGCAGTCATTCAGGCCCGTACGGCGGGTTTTGTCGAGCGCGTGTATGCCCATGCACCTGGTGATGTGCTGAAAGCGAATGCCGCCTTGGCAGATATGTTGGTTCCGGATTGGGCAGCTGCTCAGGAGGAATTTCTCGCCCTCAAGCGTAGTGGCGATGCTGGCTTGCTTACAGCGGCCCGGCAGCGATTGCGGCTAACCGGAATGCCAACTTCGTTAATTGCTCAAGTTGAGCGCAGTGGCAAGGTTCAGCCGAACCTGACTCTGACCACCCCTATTGGTGGTGTGCTTCAAGAACTGAGTGTGCGTGAAGGTATGACGGTGGCCGCAGGCGAGACGCTGGCTCGTGTTAATGGTTTGAGCAGTGTCTGGCTGGCCGTGGCTGTACCAGAGTCGGAAGCTGGGTCAATCGTCATAGGGCAAGCAGCCGAAGCGCGTTTGTCCGCGTTCCCTGGAGTTGTGCTCAAGGGCGTCGTAAGTGCGATTCTTCCGGAAACCAGTTCGGACAGTCGCACACTTCGCGTTCGAGTCGAGTTACCCAATCCGGATGGTCGACTTAGACCAGGTTTGACCGCACAGGTAAGCCTCAACCGTTCGACGGAGCAAAGTGTTTTGTGGGTGCCGAGCGAGGCCGTCATTCGTACCGGTCGACGTGCGTTGGTGATGCTCTCTGAAGACGCTGGTCGATATCGCCCGGTGGAGGTGCAGTTAGGACAGGATAACGATGGCAAGACGGCTATATTGAAAGGCTTGGAAGAGGGGCAGAAAGTGGTGACCTCTGGCCAGTTCCTGCTCGACTCGGAGGCCAGTCTCAAGGGCGTTGTCGCAAGCTCATTGGACGTTTCGCCATCTACTGTAACCGTCGGAGCTTTGCATGAGGCCGATGGTCAGATCGTTGAGATCAACGACAAAGAAGTCACGCTCGCCCACGGTCCCTTCAAGACATTGGGTATGCCAGGCATGACGATGACTTTCCCTCTCGCCACTCCAGCTCTGATGAAGGGCCTAAAAACGGGCGACAAGGTTCGGATTGCTGTCAGCCAGACGGATGATGGTCTGCGCGTTGAGCGTCTGGAACGCTCTGGGAGCCAGCCATGATTGCGGCCCTTATTCGCTGGTCGGTGGCCAACCGCTTTCTTGTGTTGCTGGCGACGCTGTTCGTCACGGCATGGGGTATCTGGGCGGTTCAAAGTACGCCCATCGATGCATTGCCAGACCTGTCGGATGTTCAGGTAATTATCCGTACACCTTATCCAGGCCAAGCCCCACAGATCGTCGAGAACCAGGTGACCTATCCATTGGCAACCACCATGCTCTCAGTGCCTGGGGCCAAGACTGTGCGCGGTTATTCCTTCTTTGGCGACAGCTTCGTTTACGTGCTGTTCGAAGACGGAACTGACTTGTACTGGGCCCGCTCGCGGGTGTTGGAATACCTGAGCCAGATACAGAGTCGCCTTCCGGCCAGTGCCAAGCCCGCCTTAGGACCTGATGCCACAGGGGTTGGCTGGATTTTTCAGTACGCGCTGGTTGATCGCAGTGGTGGGCACGATCTGGCGCAACTGCGAGCCCTACAGGATTGGTTTCTCAAGTTCGAGCTCAAGACACTGCCGAACGTTGCGGAAGTGGCCACCGTGGGTGGCATGGTCAAACAGTACCAGGTCCAACTCGATCCGCTTAAGTTGGCGAACTTGGGTATCACGCAGTCTGAGGTGACCGAGGCGATCGGCAAGGCCAATCAGGAAACCGGTGGGGCCGTGCTGGAAATGGCGGAGACAGAGTTCATCGTACGAGCTTCCGGCTACCTGAAGACGCTCAATGACTTTCGCGCTATCCCACTCAAACTGGGCACCGGCGGTGTGCCGGTCACCCTGGGCGATGTTGCCACGATTCAGTTGGGGCCTGAGATGCGTCGAGGCATCACCGAACTGGATGGCGAAGGTGAGACTGTCGGCGGCGTGGTGATTCTGCGCAGCGGTAAGAATGCTCGTGAAACCATTGCGGCGGTCAAAACCAAACTCGACGAGCTGAAAAGCAGTTTGCCGGCCGGGGTAGAAATCGTCACCACCTACGACCGCAGCAAGTTGATTGATCGTGCCGTGGAAAACCTCAGCCACAAGCTGATCGAAGAGTTCATCGTCGTCGCGTTGGTCTGCGGGATCTTTCTCTGGCACCTGCGCTCATCCCTGGTAGCAATTATCTCCCTTCCAGTGGGGGTGTTGATTGCTTTCATCGTCATGCGCTACCAAGGCATCAATGCCAACATCATGTCCTTGGGCGGGATCGCCATCGCTATCGGCGCCATGGTCGACGCCGCAGTGGTGATGATCGAGAATGCCCACAAGAAGGTAGAGGCCTGGCACATGGCCCACCCAGGGGAGGAACTCAAGGGTGAGCATCACTGGCACGTGATGACCGAAGCGGCTGCCGAGGTAGGACCTGCATTGTTCTTCTGTCTGCTGATCATCACCCTGTCGTTCATTCCGGTGTTCACGCTGGAGGCTCAGGAAGGACGTCTATTCGGTCCATTGGCGTTCACCAAAACCTACGCTATGGCCGCAGCGGCTGGACTGTCGGTAACTCTCGTACCGGTGCTGATGGGGTATTGGATTCGTGGACGAATTCCCAATGAGCAACAGAATCCGCTAAATCGCTGGCTGATCCGGATCTACGAGCCCGCTCTGGACGCCGTATTACGTCGACCCAAAGTAACACTGCTGGTTGCGTTGCTGGTCTTTGTCAGCGCGTTGTGGCCGATCTCTCGTCTGGGTGGTGAGTTTCTTCCCCCGCTGGACGAAGGGGACCTGCTCTATATGCCATCAGCTCTGCCGGGATTATCGGCTCAGAAGGCCGCGCAACTGCTTCAACAGACTGACCGTCTGATAAAGACAGTTCCAGAGGTCGAACACGTATTCGGAAAAGCCGGCCGCGCTGAAACCGCGACTGACCCCGCACCTTTGGAAATGTTCGAAACCACCATCCAATTCAAGCCGCACGAGCAATGGCGGCCAGGCATGACCCAGGAAAAACTCGTGGAGGAGCTGGACCGAGTGGTGCGTGTCCCAGGCTTGACCAACATCTGGATACCGCCGATTCGTAACCGCATTGACATGCTGGCTACCGGTATCAAAAGCCCGATTGGTGTGAAAGTTGCCGGTACCAACCTGACGGAGATCGATGCCGTAACCCAAGCCGTCGAACGTGTAGCCAAGGACGTGCCAGGTGTCAGTTCAGCGTTGGCCGAACGACTGACCGGTGGCCGCTATATTGACGTGGATATAGATCGTAACGCTGCGGCCCGCTATGGGTTAAATATTGCCGATGTGCAGTCGATCGTGGCCGGCGCAATAGGCGGTGAAAACGTCGGGGAGACGATTGAAGGGCTGGCTCGTTTCCCGATCAACGTCCGTTACCCTCGCGAGTGGCGTGACTCACTCGGTGCCCTGGAGCAGTTGCCGATCTACACACCTTTGGGTAGTCAGATCACCCTTGGCACTGTGGCGAAGATCAAGGTCAGCGATGGTCCGCCTATGCTCAAGAGTGAGAACGCACGACCTTCAGGCTGGGTGTATATCGACGTGCGTGGCCGGGACATTGCCTCAGTAGTCGCCGATCTTCGACGGATCGTCAGCGAGCAGGTTAAGTTGCAGCCCGGTATGAGCCTGAGCTACTCAGGACAGTTCGAATTTCTCGAAAGGGCCAACGCACGACTCAAACTGGTGGTGCCTGCCACGCTGTTGATCATATTCGTGCTGCTCTACCTAACGTTTTCTCGATTTGATGAGGCCTTGCTGATCATGGCCACTCTGCCATTCGCACTGACTGGTGGGGCATGGTTTCTCTATCTGTTGGGATTCAACCTGTCGGTTGCCACCGGGGTCGGCTTTATCGCCTTGGCCGGTGTTTCTGCCGAATTTGGCGTGATCATGCTGCTCTACCTGAAAAATGCATGGACCGAGCGTCAAGACCTCGTTGACAACACAGAACGCGGGTTGATGGCCGCGATTCGTGAAGGCGCTGTCCAGCGCGTTCGACCTAAGGCTATGACCGTGGCAGTGGTTATCGCTGGTTTGTTACCTATACTTTTGGGAAGCGGTACCGGTAGCGAGGTTATGAGCCGCATTGCCGCCCCGATGATTGGCGGTATGGTTACGGCACCCTTGCTATCGCTGTTTGTGATCCCGGCGGCCTATCACCTCATGCGTCGTCGACACTTGTCCGTTGAGCCTGGCAAGCACTGACGCGTAAAAATGCATACGAAAGGGGCTGCGCTTGCAGCCTCGTTTGAGCTGCATAGCCCGTTTTCATCAGTCCTACGCGTGGTATGTATCGAAATTAGCAAGTTTATGTCTTTTGCATAAACTCGCTAATTTCGATACATACGCTGTGGTCAGTGCAATTACCCACCAGCACTTGCCAGAAAAACGAACGCTGCCACCACTCCATTTCGATGAGCCAAAAAAAGCATCATGCTCAATGCCGACTCAGCATTCGTTACCCTCAAGATCTCTCTTGAAAACGAGGCAAATGACCTTAATATGATCTTATCTTGCCATCATCGTTTTCAATCATGGATGTTTCTCGGGGGTAGGTCGAAATGGCAGAACAAGAAGACGCTAAGCCCGCAAGCGGGCGCTTCAACACAAATGATGAGACGAAGCGGATCGTATGGACCCAGACCGCTGGTCATTGTGAACTGTGCGGCACGGATCTGACGTTCGATTATCGTGCCGGCAAGCCAATGAAATGGGGAGAAGTGGCGCATATCCTGCCCGCCAGTCCCAAAGGCCCTCGGGGACGCGCGGATCATGATGCTGAGGCGCACACAAACAATACCGCTAATCTGATGCTCCTGTGCCCAGGTTGTCATGACAAAATTGATCGTGACGCAGATGGTTATCCTGAAAATGATTTGAGTGGTTTACACCAAGCGTACCTAGAACGCATCCGAATCGCTGCAACGACCCCCGAGGGTGGCAGAGCCATTCCCCTAATTGTCCAGAGTCAGCATTTCCAGACTATCAACGACATTCCCGTTCGCGATCTGTTGACTGCGATGTCTGCTGAAGGACTAACGGCCTTCGATCAAGGCATCAAAATCACTTTCCCTGCGCCCGGACCGCGAGGTAGGGACGCGACCTATTGGCAGAATATCAAAGACAGCGTCCAGTATGAGCTGGAGCAGCAACTCAAGCGTCGCGGCGGCACCTATGGCGATGCGCCTGCACTAGCTGTAGTGGGCTTGGCCGATATTCCAGCTTTGATGATGTTGGGTCAGAGCATCGGCGACCGTTCTAAACGCTTGATCTTCTCTTTTAACCGCGAGCATCTTCTGCGCTGGCCCGATCAGTCCGCTGAGCCGCCCAAGTTTCTGTTTACTCCTCCGCCGGACGGTGATGGCCCACTGGCGCTAGTGCTCTCCATTTCTGCGCAAGTTCCAATTCGCGACGTGACTGACGCCATTCCAGGTGCGCGCATTGCAGAGCTGTCGATTCCGGAACCTAGCTACGCGATGGTACAGAACCGTCGGGTGATTCATGCCTTTCGCGACGCACTCCAAATACGACTGAGCCAGCTTGAGGCTCTGACTCCTGATCCTATCCACGTCTTCGCCGCCATTCCTGCGGCACTGGCCATCGAGTTTGGCGCGTTGCTCACAACGCAGCATCAACATACGTACCTGATCTTCGATCGGGACAAAGAAAACCACGATCGGTTTACGCAAACACTGCAATTGGGCTCGGTGGCCCAGGAGGCTATGTAAATGCTTTTGAGCAACGAACAGACCAAGCGCAGCAGTTGGGAATATTTTCTGCTTCGCGCCGCGCGGGAAATCTCGCTGTCGGAAGCGCAGTACGAAAAAATCAATGACCGCTACTCCCAATTGGAAAAAATCCTCTCGGCTTCTGACAATCCGTTGCTCGCTGAGGCCCATATCTTCGTTCAGGGCTCAATGCGGCTGAAAACCACCATTAAGCCAATTACCGGTGCGCCTGCGGATCTGGACACCATTGATGCGGACGCGATTATCTGGCTCCCTCACGCTCAAGGCGCTGGTGCGAAGGAAGTTCTAGAGGCGATCGAACAGCGTTTTAGAGAAGGCTCCCGCGTTCAGGAAGAAGTTAAGCAACTACGTCGTGGTATTCGGATCGTTTATGCCGACGAAAATCCAGGTTTCCACATTGATGTCACACCTGCCCGCGCGATCAACGGAAATGGTGAAGCAAACGGCGAGGGTAAGCTGGAGGTTCCGGATCGGGACACAGGGTGGAAAGCAAGCAGCCCTATTCCTTACTCGAATTGGTTGCAGGTCGCATCCGCCCAGGAAATCTCCCTGGAAAGCTTGGTGATTGCCAAAAGCCAGCGAATGCTTGATGCCGCGACACAAGATCCTTTGCCGCATTATCAGGACTACATCGATCAAGATCCCCTGCGTGCGACCATAAAGCTGCTTAAGCGGCATCGCGATGAATGGGCCATCAATACAAGGAGCGCTGATACTCGCCCCATATCGGCGGTCATCACCACCCTGGCCACTCACGCATACCTGGATGTCGTGAAGGAATCGCAGTCGAAGCCTTTGGCTCCGCTCGATGCAATTTTGGAAATTGTCCGCAGAATGCCGCAGCACATCGCGCATAGAGGTAACGATTGCTTTGTCTGCAACCCTGCCGATAACGGCGAAAACTTTGCAGAAAAGTGGAATCGGCCAGGCGAGGGGCAAGGCTATCGTCAAGCATTTACCAAGTGGCATGCGGACGCCAGTGCATCCGTATCATTGGGTTTGGAAAGTTTTGAATCCAACGATTCCTTTGCCGAGGCAGTGAAAAAGAATTTCGGTATTGCACCGGCATTCATCACGGCAGTGAACAATGAGATCCCTGCGAATTGGACGATGCCCGGCCGACCGGATGGCACTACTCGAAACTCTGCTTCGATGGGTTCGCTCTTCGGAGGTGCCAGCGGTGGAGGAACCTCTCAGTCGAGCGTAAAGCCAGTTGGACGCCTTGGCTGATCCCATTAAGACGCCATTGCAGCGCGGAATCGCCGCACTGCGAAACACCCTAGGTCAGGATGCTGCCGATGCATTGCTCCAGCCCGCACCCATGCGGGCTGACGAAGCGGCGTGCTTTCACTTCCCCTTGCCCATCGATTACACGGGGCAGGAGCGGCGCCTGCGTATTGGTTTCCCCTCCAACTTTCCCCGTGGGCTCTTGCGGCTGAACGTCGAACCCTCTCCATGGCTGGTTTGGCCGCATGCCACCAAGTCGGGGCTTTGCCTTCATGGCTTTCAGGAACGCCCCATCATGGGCTCCCCGGAGGTTGTGGTAGAGGACAGCCTTGCTCGCTTGGCCCAGATCGTTTCGTTGTCCAAGATGGGATCAAGCCAGGCAACGCGCGATATCGAATTTCAGAATGAGATCACTACCTACTGGTCTTTTCAGCACGGACAGTCGTATCAGAACCTTTTACTTTTGGATCGACCTCAGGCTGCCTCGCAGTTGTTTGCTCTCAGCGATCCGCGCCGGGCTGTGCCATCCGGTCAGGAAACGGTTTGGCTAGCATCGAACATAGCTGCACTCAAAGGGCATTACCGACGGGTTGTGGGGCGCTCCGCTGTCATTCGCGCGGCCGAAACTCCCGGTTTTTACGTCAAGCTTCAGACTTATCCGGATATCCGCACCCCGGATCCAGAAAATTTATTGCCGTGGCTAACGCCCCACCTTCAACCAGACGATGCCGAGCAATTGCTGGCATGGTTTGAGCAGCATGGAACGTTGGCGAGTCGATGGATTGTTCTGGAGCTTCCAGGAGGGACAGATGCTCCAACATATTGCCTCAATGTGCGCTCGCTCGGTGTACAGCAGGAGCGGGGGGCAAAGTTTGGCTTGCGTACAGCGCGGCGCCGCCCAGCTATCGCAAATGCACATCCTCCGGCACTCGTCCGAGCAACTGCCCTGGACGTGCTTGATCGAGCGTCCATTCTGTCCCGCGATATAAGCGGTACTGCACAGCACCTTGAAAATGCTCGAGTCGTTTGTGTTGGCGTTGGCTCGTTAGGCAGTGCGGTGGCAATACAATTGGCACGATCCGGTGTCGGCCACCTTACCCTCATCGATCCTGACACTTTGGTGTCAGCCAATCTGGGGAGGCACGTTCTGGGAGCGGATAGCCTAGGTAGACTGAAAGCCTCAGCGTTGAGGGACAAGATTCTGTTAGATCTTCCGACGACAGAATGCACAGCTTATTCGACTTTTGCCGAAGTAGTGATGAGCAGCAAACCAGAAGTGTTCGATACCGCAGATCTGGTGGTGATCACGACAGCAGACTGGCAGTCGGAGGTCACTGTATGGCGAGCCAAATCCAGCGGCGTTACTTGGGGGCTTTTACAAGCCTGGAGCGAACCGTACACCCAGGTAGGCCATGCGTTATTCGCACCAGCCGGCACTTTTGATGGTCGTCATTTATTCACGGATATCGGCGATTTTCTGCATAGATTTACAGAGTGGCCGGGAGGAGGTGTGGTTCCACTGCCCGCCTGTGGGGAAAGCTTTATTCCCGGCGGCTCACTGGGCATGACCAATATCGCCTCTATGGTGTCGCACGTGGCTTTACGCGCTTTGACCGGCAACATCGCCACTGCATCTTGGGTCAGCAGTATCTACAGGCCTGAAGATGTTCTGAGCCTAGGAGGCCAATACCATGGTCCCAAACTGCCAGAGGGAGCGCAGCAAATCCTACTCGAGCGCGGATGGCCGGAAGATAAGGACGAAACGGTATGACGGATATAGCTTGGCGCTGGAGATGGGCGGAGGTGGATTCCGAGCTATTGGTGTCGCAAGCTGTCGTGGACATCTTGGATAGTCATCGGCAGGGCCTTTTTGGCGTGGAGCGAGGGGGACAGTTATTCGTCAACCCGGTTAATCCGGAAGGGTTGCTGCTGGCCTTGGCCACGTTGCCTCATCGCGCCGATCGGTCAGGCTGGTCTTGGCTAGAGTTGGATGCGGAGCGGTGCCGTCAGGAGATCCAAGCTGCCAACGAACAAGGGTTACGTCTGGTGGGCTATTGGCATACGCATCCCCAATCTGTTCCGGTGATTTCTCCGGCAGACATAGGAAGTTTCTCCAGATTTGCTGCGCGTTACACGCAGGATCTGCCGCACCCAATAGCCGTTATCGTTGGCAAGTCCGAAAAACCAGAAGGCATCAAGGCTTGGTCGTTCAGGGGCGGCAGATATATTGAGGCAACCTGGCTTAGATAAGCTTCAAGTCGGTGCCATGGGAGGCACGTCAGCGGTTACCCTTACCCGCCAGCATTAGCGCGAAGAGCTCTGCCTGAAAGCGAGCATCATCCAATGCATTATGGTTCGGTTCGCTGAGTGGCTTCAGCGCAGCGGTCATCTTGGATGATTTTGTTTCCTGCCAGCTGCAACCTACAGCTCCCATGAAGTAGGCCTTCATGTCGATAGCGGTAAAACCAAAGGGGTTGGTTTCCAAGTATTTGTGGAAGTAGTAGTTGACGAATGACCAGTCAAACGGTGCATTGAGTCCTACGAAAATGACCTTCTGCCCCGTTTGGCAGGATGATTTCAGCCATTCACCAAATGTCAGCATCGCCTGTTGCGGAGTGAGTCCTTCGCGCTCCAGCTTCTCCAGACTCAGCCCCGATACTGCCAGTGCTTCTGGGTCGTGTTTTGGACTGTCAGGTCGTAGTTCAAGATAGATGGACGTGGCAGGTTGATCTACAAGGCAAGCTCCAATGGAAAGCAGACTGTATTCGCCTGGTATAGGTCCAGAAGTCTCGACGTCGACGGAAACATAAAGCTCATCAGGGTTCATGTCATATCCTTTTCGTGTAGTTGCCAGATCACGCTCAAGCTCGTAACCATGTGACGGTGGAAAGGCGGCAAAGCCATTGCCCAATTTTTTGCTGTTGCACTCGCTATCCGGCGTTCGAGCAGCGGCAGTGCATGTCTACCGGAGGAGTGCACGTTCCTTTGGTCAGCTCTGCGCCCGAGCATAATGATGTGTGTCATTCTCTAATCGCGGATGAGGGGCGGACAATCATGAGCGAGCGTTGGATAGTCAAGTGCCAGAATACTGAGGACGGTACTGGCGACATCATCATTGACCTACCTCCAGAGTTGCTTGACCAAATGGGGTTAGGTGTTGGGGACGACCTGGAGCTAACGGTAGCGAATGGCACATTAGTGCTGACGCCCATGGACAATGCAGCATCAGTGCGGCCCATGTTTGCTGGCGTCCTGCGTCATGATGCCTATCATGCTTACCGCACGCGTCTGGAGGCGCTTCTTCATATCTCCGTCAATGCTTCGGATCTGGACATTCACGACATGATAGTAGCTGGCTTCTCGGCCAGCCTGATCAAGGTGCTCTGTGATGATGGAACCCTAAGCGACGAAGAACGCGACAGAATCATTCAACCCAAAACGCTAAAAACAAAACTGTCAGCCAATCAGCTCTTAACCCTGCCTGTGAGCGATCGCCTTTTCCGGTTTGTACATATTACCGCCATGGCCGAGGTGATCTTCGGTGACAAAGTTAAGGCCAAACAATGGCTTTCCAAACCAAAAGCCCGCTTTTTGGGAGAAAGCCCATCGTCGATGGTCGCTTCAACCTTTGGCACACATCTAGTCGAAGAAATGCTGATTCAAGTGTCGGAGGGCATGTCATTTTGATTCAGCCGCAGCCAAACGGCATCTACCGCTCCTTGAGTAACATGGATTTCAGGCGCCTATACCGGGGTTGCCTTGCCGATACGGCATCCACGGGCATCCATTGAAGCACTAGGTTTCACCCACATCGGCACCTACCGCTGAGAAAGATACACGCACGGCAATGGCATAGCTGGGTACTGGCGCAAACCACTCTATCCGGTGACAGCTCGATAGAAATCATCCCGTTCAGTGAGATGAAGGGAGAAGACGAAACAGCCATGATGTCACCCTGCTGCTATCCGTCGGCATCGGAACCTGATGATCCGCTGGCAGCTAAGCTGAGTGATGCTTCTCGTTCGAATCGGGTTTTTTGATCGGCAGGAGGTAGTCATGAATTTGGCAGATTATATTTCAGTGCTTTCTGATGGTGAGAAAATAGACGGATGCCAAATCACCACACCAGATGCTGTAGCGATCGCCCGCCTGCATTTCCCTTCCCGTGCCTATTGTCTTGTTGCTGATTGGGCAATATTGGATCTCGACGTCACAACAAGTCAGCGGAAAGCCATTACGGACAGGGAGCTAATTCCTGCTCTCGTTTACGCTTCGACCGTTATCCAAGACAGTAAAGGTCGCTTCGCACCTGGTGATTGGGTCAAAACAACACTGGGTGTTTCTTTCACCCACAACTGCTTGTTTCTAACAAAAAACACGGTTTATGTGCTGATGGGGGCCGGTCGAAGGGTGCGTACAGATTTAGACATCGCACTGAGCCTGTGCTGAAAAACTCACTCCCACACAGGTGAGTGCCAAGTCGCTCTCGCATAGCGTTCAGGCATGAATGAACGCCGTTGCTGTTGTGTCAATCTATGTTGTTACCAATCGAGCGTCGTATTTGAAATGTGACGTGTCTGTGTCAGTCTATGTTGCTGTTGTATGGATCCAGGATCAAGCTACAGGCCCCGGTTTACTGGATGGGCTGTGTCAAACTATGTTGTTGGTAACCACATTCTGGGTCACCAGGCGCCTATGCAAGGACGCGACGCAGATGACACCAACCTTTTCCCAACTTGGCGAGCGTTTGCACAATCGTCGATTTGCGGTCACCAACAATACCCACGGGCTATCCGGTGCCGGCACGGTGTTTCACTACCTTGTTGAGGGTGACGCTATTTCCAGCACCTACAAGGGCGGTCGAATTCGCCTAGGCATGCAAGTCGGACGCGTAACCGGAGTCGATACCATCGAGCTGCTTTTTCATTGTCTGACACTGGACGGTGAACTGCTGTCCGGTTGGTCGCGGGGCACGGTGGGTGTGGATCAGACCGGGCGTACTATCCTGAGTTTTGTATGGGGTTGGTTGTCGGGGGCTGTGGGAGGAGGGGAGTCCAGCTACGTAGAGGTTGTTGAGAACAAGCGGCATGCCTAAGGCACAAACTCCACCCGCAAGCCCCGACTCGCACTGCGGCCCTGATCGTCACTGACCCGCAACCGATAATTCCCCGACTTTCCCGGTCGCCAATTCAGCGTGGCCTGTGGCGGGCCCTGGCCGATCAAGGTCTGGTCGGCGAACCAATACAGCGTTGCGGCGTCGCTGGCCGCGTTCGCGTTAAGCGGGATGCTTTCCTGGGGCTGGGACAGGCGCAGTTGGTAACTCACTTGGGTCAACGGCGAACGAATCTGCGGCGCTTCGCTCTGGTCGCTGATGCGGTTGGGCTGGCAGTTTTTCATCACGTTGGGCGGTGTGCGGCGCGGCAGGCCGGCGGCGCGGTACAGGCGTTGTACGTCGCTGGGCCAGAATTCGAAGACTTCCTCGCGGGTGTATTGCGCCTCGAACGGTGGGCAAGCGGCTTTGCCGGTGCGAGTGTCGATAAGTACCGGGCGGTGCAGGTTGGACACGCGAATCGGTGAGACGCCTGGGATGTACCAGGTCTTGCGGGTTTGCGGGCACCAGCGGTTGGGCAGTTCGCCGGAGGCGGCGCAGACGTCGATGCGTACCAGCCCGGCGGGCGGTTTGTCGGGTTTGATCACCACGTTGGGCAAGGCCAGGGGCAAGGCGTCGGCGATACGGAAGAACAGCGGCGCGGCGGTCTTGGCGCCGATAAACGCCGGGTTCGGGCGACCGTCGAAGTTACCTACCCACACCACCAACACATACGGACCCACCAGGCCGGCGCTCCACGCATCATGAAAGCCCCAGGACGTGCCGGTTTTCCATGCGGTGCGCCAATGGCGCGCGGGCAGGCCATCCGGACGCGGGTTGCGGCGCAGCATATCGCGCACCATGAAGGCGGCCTGAGGGGTGAGCAATTGCGCCCCTGTGGATGGCGCTTGTTCCTGCACATAGCGCAACGCCCGCAGATGCCCGTCGCCCGCTAGCATCACGTACAGCCGCGCCAACTCTTCCGGAGTCATTTCGCCGCCGCCAAGGGCGAGGGCCAGGCCGTAATGGCTCTCATCGCGCAGGCCTTTGATGCCGGCGCGTTGCAGCAAACCATACAACGACGGCGACTTGACCTGGCTGGCCAGCCACACCGCCGGGATATTGCGACTACGGATCAAAGCATCCCGCGCCGTCAGCGGGCCGACAAAACTGCCGTCGAAATTTTCCGGCTGGAAGTAGCCGAAGTTACTGGGCAAATCCTTGAGGATACTCATGGGATGGATAATCCCCTGGTCCAGCGCCAGCCCGTACAGAAAGGGCTTGAGCGTCGACCCCGGCGAGCGTCGCGACAACACGCCGTTGACCTGGCCGTGGATGCCTGTGGATAAGTAATCCGCCGAGCCCACCAGCGCCTTGACGCTCTGGTCGCGGCTGTCGATCAGGATGGCCGTGGCGTTTTCCACGCCGGTGCTGCGGCGCTCGGCGATAAAACCGCTGATCAGACGTTCCAGCAATTGCTGGAGCGGCAGGTTGAGGGTGCTGTTGATTTGCGTGCCGATCTCGGAGGCCAGCAGCTGTTCGCTCAGGTGCGGCGCCAGAAACGGGATCTGCTGGCGATTGCGCGCCTCCAGCGGCAGGTCGAGCAGGCTGTCGTTGCGCGGGTCTTGTGGATAAGTCTCGCGCCAGTCGGCCATCAAGCGCAGCCGTGCGTTTTGCAGCGACGGCCCGAAACGCGCACGCCGCCCCGGTTGCTGCGGAATCACCGCCAGCGCCAGCGCTTCGGATAGTGACAACTGCGCTGCCGATTTACCGAAGTAGATACGACTGGCCGCCTCGGCCCCCTCGATATTGCCGCCCATGGGCGCCAGGTTGAGGTAGGCCTCAAGGATGTCGTGCTTGCTGTAGCGCGCCTCCAGCCACAGCGCCAAGGCCATCTGCTGCAACTTGCCCGGTA
This sequence comes from Pseudomonas sp. ARP3, assembly GCF_001029595.1. Lineage (NCBI taxonomy): Bacteria > Pseudomonadati > Pseudomonadota > Gammaproteobacteria > Pseudomonadales > Pseudomonadaceae > Pseudomonas > Pseudomonas sp. ARP3. The sequence continues at coordinate 89,814 of NZ_LEKF01000013.1, read as the reverse complement.
CCTGGCGAGTGTTCAGGTCCCACAGGCGCCGCGCCAGTTGCATGCTCAGGGTCGACCCACCCTGGCGCTGGCCGCCACTGTAGGTAGCAAGGGCCGCGCGCAGCAATGCCGGGGGATTGATCCCCGGGTGCCAGTAGAAGTTGCGATCCTCCTTGAGCAATAAGGCTTCGATCAATGAAGGCGATATCCGCTCCAGCGGTAGCCATAGACGGTATTGGCCGTCATCCGCCAAGGTCATGCGCAGTAGCGCGCCGTCGTCGGCCAGCACCACCCGTGATGAAGTAACGGCCCGTTCCAGCGGGGCATGGGGCCACAGGCGCAGCCCCGCCAGCACCACCGCCGCTGCGAGCAGCGGCGTCAGGCGCTTAAGGCTTGGTAATTTCAAGCTGGCCTACTTTGCCGCGCCCTTGCAGGGTGGTTTCGTACATGCCTTCGGCGTAGGCCGGCGGGGTATTGAAGGTCCCCGCGTTGGTGGCGCGCACGCGGTACACGAAGGTGCCTGCGTCACGCAGCGCAGTGCCGTACAACACCACTCGATCATCGCGTACGTCCACATAATCCGGCTGCCAGTTACTCAGCTCGGTTTCGCCGATGGGGGCTTGCCACGTGTCCGCCTCTTGGCTGTCTTCACTGGTTTCCACGTACTCGGCGTCGTCACCTTCGCCTTCACTTTCCTCAGTGCTCGCCGCTTCCGGCTCCGGCGGCAAGTTATACACAGGCTCGACGCCGCCAGGCAGCAGATCGACCACCGCCACTTGCTGCACTTGGTCGCGGTCAGTGGCACGCAGACGCAGGCGCACCAAGAATTCATCGCCCACGGCCACCTTGCTTATGGGCTCGCCCTTGAGATCGAGGTACTCGTGGATGATTTCCAGGCCATTGTTGATTGGCTTGAGCTTGGCACCCTTGTCGAAACCGGCTTCGCTGAGCATGTAAAACGCCGCCGGGCCGTCGGACTTCTCCATCACCAGCTTCTTCGTGGCCGCCGGCACGGCAGCGCGCGGCGGCTGGCCGGCCATCTCCAACAGTTGTTGCTGCTTGTCGCTCAACCAGGCGCTGGCCTTGAGGGTCATGTCGCTTTGCGCCCGCTGGCCGTAGTTGTCCAGGGCGCGCAGCAGCAGGGCGGCCGACAGCGAGTTGTAGCGCTGTTCGTTGAGGCGCTTGCCGAGTTTATCCAGCAACGCTGTCGGTACGTCGTCCAGCATTTGCGGGAAGTGCCGGGCCAGCAGGTGCAGGTGTTCAGCATCGTGTACCAGCGGGTCGTAATACAGGCCGTCGCTGTCCCACTTATCCACAAGGGCGCGCCATGGGATTTTGCGGAACAAGGCATCGGCCTGACGATCCTGTTTGAGCAACTTGTAGCTGGCGGCCAAGTAAGCTGCGCCCAGGTCGTTCTGCCAGGTGTCTTTGAAGTAGCTTTCGTAACGTTCGCGGATATCGCTCAAGGCGCCGCTGACCAGAATCCCCTGACGGCTCAACAGGTAACTGGCGTAGGCGCGATTGCGCAATTCCGACAGGCCCTCGCTAGGACCATTGGCCAGGTCTGTCAGATAAGCATTCGAGCGAACCAACAGGTCTTCCGGTACCGGCAGCCCGCGCTCCTTGGCTTCGATCAGGAAGTCGGTGGCGTATAGGCTGGCGTACGGCGCCACGTCGGGGTTGGCAGCCCACAAACCGAAGCCACCGGCCTGGTTCTGGCGCTGGCGCAGCATGCGTACCGCACTGCCGAAGGCTTGCTCAGCCTCCGGTGCCGTGCGGCCCCAAATCAACGCCGGCATGGCCTTGGACACCAATTGCTCGGTGCAGGCATAGCCGTAGTCATCCAAGTAATGCTTGAGGCCGTTGGCCCATACCAGCGGCGAAGCAGCCACGCCCAGTTGCACGTCGCGCAGTTGGCCGAACAGTTCGCGGGTCGGTTTCAGTTCTTTGCTGGCGCTGTCGAAGCGACCCAGGCTCAGGGCCACGCGATGCTCGCTCAGAGGACGGACCGACGTGGTTTCGGCCACTTGAATACGTTTGCCGTCCGGCAGCACCGCGACAAAGCGCAGGTCTGCCGAACCCAGGGTTTCGCCGACCTTGATCTTGAATTCGGCGGTGCCTTCCTTGCGCGGTTGCAAGGACAACGTGCTGCCCTTGTCACCCTGTACCACCAGACCGGTGCTGGTTTGCAGTTCAAACTTCACGTCCGCCGCCGCGTCGAGATTGCTGAACACCCCGGCGCTGACATTGAACACGTCACCCGGCGCCACGAAGGCGGGTATGTTTGGCGTGATCACGATGGGGCCGCGCACTTCGGTGTTGGCTTCGCTGACGCCAACGCTGTCGCTGTCCACCGCTACCGCGAACAGGTGCAACTTACCGTTGAAGCTGTCCGGCACCTGGTAGTGCAGCATGGTTTCACCGGCCGGCAAATCCACCAGGCCGGACCACCAGGCCACTGGTGGCTGGTGCTTGCGCTTGAACGGGTTGAGATGATTGGCCAGGGCGCCTTCCGTATCGCCACCGGGCGCCGCGCCACTGAGCAGGTGGCTGAATTCCGGCAGGATAAGGTCAAGGATCTGACTGGTGCCGACCTCCAACGCGCGCTTCTGGAAGAAGAACCCCAGCGGGTCCGGCGTCTGATAGCGCGCCACCTGCAAGATGCCTTCGTCCACCGCGTACACCACTGCACGGCCCGGCCGATCGGTGCTGACTTTGATGTCCAATGTCTGCCCCGGCTCGATCTTCGCCGGGCCTTCCACTTTCAACGCCATGCGCCGTGCATCCAGGTTGATGCTGAACGGCACCACCCCGTAGGACAACGGGCTCATGTACACCTCCGGCGAGCCCATATCGCGTACGAACTGCACGTTAACGTAGGCATTGCCCTCAAGGCCCGCAGGCACGCGGATATGTTGCACGCTGGTGGTGCTGTCGGCCTTGAACCACTGCTGGGTGTAGACCTTGTCCCGTTCGATGGTGATCAGACCCGCCCCGGTGTACGGCGCCCGCAGGCTGATAGCGATCTCGTCACCGGTGGCATAGCTGCGTTTATCCAGGCGCAATCGCAGTTCGGCGTTGCGCTCCAGAGAGCGTGAGGTATTGCCATGGCCAGCGACGCTGTAGTCGATCTGGTTGAGCAGGTTGCCGTTGGCGTCCTTGACTTGCAGGGTGAAGTCGCCCGGTGTCGCGGTGTTCAACGTCTGTGTAGCGCCGTCCTTGGTCATCGCCAGCGGTGAGGCCGGCTGGCTGATGTTCTTGATGCGCGACTCGTACTTGTAGGTACCGTTGGATTGTTTCACCAGCACCGAGACATAGCGGTGCTCGACCACTTCGCTGGTCAGGCCATCCACCGCCAGCGGCGTGAGGTCCGGTGCCACCGCCAGCCATTGCACCTGGCGCGGCGCATCCTTGGCAACGTACGACAGCGAATCCTGACTTTTCACACCTACCAAGTAGGGCGCGGACGACACCAGCAAGGCACTCTGCGCTGCCACATTGCGACCGCCCTCGGCTTCATACACCTGGGTCATCACTTGCAGGCGGTAAGTGCTGTTGGCGAAACGTTGCAGGTTTAGGTCGAGCACGGCTTGGCCGTTGTCGTCGAGTGTGCTTTCGGCGAGGTCTTCGGTGCTTGCGTCTTCCAGAGAGTCGTTAAGACGGAAGCGGTAATCGGGGTAGCGATCAAAGGCCGCGAGCGTCGGGCTCAGGGACATCTTGCCGGTGACGCGACGGTCCGCCGCCGGCGCGCCGAACAGGTGCATGGCAGTGACCTTGGCCACCACTTGGTCCGGCGCAATCCAACCCGCCACCGGGGTGTCGTGCAGGCTCAGGCTGACTTTCATGCGGTCCGGTTCGAAGTCACGCACCTTGAAGTTGACGCTGCCCAGGTCGGTGCGCGTCTGTTTCTGGCCGATCAGCTGCAGAGTTGCGGTGTAATCCCCGGCGGGGGCGACTTCGCTGCTGGGGAAATCAAAACTCTCAAAACCGCTGGCGGACAGCTTCAGCGGCTGGCGGATCACTTCCAGGCCGCGTGGATCGGTGATTTGCAGTTCCACCGGCAAGCCTTGCAGGGCGCCTTTCCAGTTACCACTGCGCACGATCATGCCCAGGTGCGCGGTTTCGCCGGGCCGGTACAGGCCGCGGTCGGTGAACAGGTAAGCGCTGAGGCGATCGATCGCACCGTCTTCTTCCAAGCCGCCTACATCAAAACGCGATAAATCCAGTTGTTGGGACTGACGGGCAATGGGCAGGAAGGACTGGTCATTGCCGCGAGTGACCACATACATCAGCGGCGTTTTCTCACGGCGCAGTTCATCGAGCTTGGCGAAATGCGCGTGGCCTTCGGCATCCGAATGGCCACTGGCGACCGGCAGGCCGTTGCGACCAATGATGTCGACCTGCGCATCGGCCACCGGAGAACCGTTGCCGATGGATTGCACATACACATCGTGGCTGCCATCGCTGGAACGTTTGGCGATGATGCCCAGGTCGGTCACCACGATAAACCGCAGGTCGCGGGTGCCGCTGCGGTCATAGTCGAAGGTGCGTTCGGCCTGTTCATCCTGGGGGCTGAGCTTAAGTACAAAAATACCGCGCCGGCCGCCGTTGGCGGTGAGGTAGTGGCTCAGGTCCACATTGTCGTAGACGGTTTTGGCCGGGTCGTTGGACGACAGGGGAATGTCCAGTGCCTGACGCTCGACCATGCGATCGAAGTACTCGTTACCGAAATTGGGGCGGGCGAAGCTGCCGCTGCTCTGATCCACCAGGTGCTGCAGCTGATTAGGCAGCAGGCGCGCAATTTCCACATGGGCGCCGGGCACGCCACGGGCCATGAAGCCCAAGCGCTTTTCGCCGTTGAGGCTGAGCAACGCGCCGTCGGACAGAAACTGCAACGTGCGCGGATACGCCGGCATGCTTATCAGGGACGCCGTGGGATTTTTCGCCAAGTAGCCGCCGATAGCTTCCAAATTGGCGGGTACGCGCACATAAAGGGCCCGGCCGGCCGGGGCCTTGAACTTGAACGCGTGCAGGGTGTTCAGCGGTTCCACGCTGGGCACGTGGGTGAGGCTGACTTTGGTGCTACGGGCGAGCAGGGCATCGTCGATGTCGACGGTGGTGTAGGGACGGGTATCGTCCTCGGCTTTTTCCGGCAACAGCCAGGCCTGCACCTTACCGGCGATGGTGTCATCGGCTACGGCGCTGGAACTGCTGAACATCAGCACCGGCTCCGGCTCGCCGCGTGCGTTATCCACAAAGCTTACTTCGGCACCGGTAAACGTCAGGCGATAACGCCCGGGCACGGTCACTTCCGCTATCAGCGGTGCAGTGCTGGCGTTGCCACCGTCGCGGGCCTTGATGCCTTCATCCAACTTGGCACTGACGGGCGTGCTTTCCAGCGGCGTGGCCAGTGCGGCGGAGCGCACATAGGCGTTGAGTTTGTGCTCGTCGAAGGTGATTTCCGGGCGATTGGGCAGCTGCGCATCACGGTACGCCAGGCCTTTGCCGAGGATGACCGACACGCGCTTACGTAGGCTGTCTTCATCTACCGGGTGGGAAAAATGGAAGGTGGCTACCAGCTGTTTTAGCGTCGGGTTGGACGGGTCTTGATACAGCTCGTTTTGCGCCAAGGTGGCGCGGAAGGGCTGGGTGGAAAACTGGCTGCTGTATTGGCTGAGCAATACGCCATCGGCCAGCAGGTTTTTCTTGGCCAGGTCCAGGGTGTAACCCGCGTCTACAGGCCAGTCTTTCTCCGGTACGAACAACAAGGTGTGGTCATCGGCCCAGCGCCAGGTGCCGGCCACGGCAGGTTTGAGGCTGATGCCTTCGCTCACCGTTTTGCCGATGGCCGCCAACGGGGCCACCGATTCGGCAAAACGCACCTGCAAGTTATCCACAACGGGGGATGGCTGTGTGTAGTCGGTCAAATTAGGTTTGTGCAGCGAGTAGCCCACGGTGTGCGGCTGCGGCAAGTTGGAATACCACTGCCAGCCATAAAAGCCCATGGCCGCCAGCAGCATCAGGCCCAAAACCCCGGCACCGGCTTGGCGTGGATAAGCACGCGCCTTGTGGCCCAGATTCGCCAGGCCATGGCCAATAGCACGCAGCCAGCGCGGCGGATGCCACTGGCCAAACACGGCCCCCACCAGAGTCAGAAACACGCCCACAACACGGCGGCTGATGGCTTTAAGCGAATCGAACATGGTGAGCATCCCTGGCTGAGTGCGGCGTATCTTACACGGGTCTTTGTAACAAAAAGTGGGAGGGTTTTACCCCTCCCACTTTTTGATTATTAGCTGTTTAAGTGCGGTGATGTCAGGTCCACCAGTAGCGCACCAGATGAAAAAAAATCGGCGCCGCAAAGCACACCGAATCCAGCCGATCCAGCATACCGCCATGACCTTCGATCATATGCCCCCAGTCCTTCACCCCCCGGTCGCGCTTGATCGCCGACATCACAATCCCGCCGGCGAAGCCGAGCAGATTGATCAGCAAGGCGATCAGGAATGACTGCCACGGGTTGAACGGCGTGGTCCACCACAACGCCGCGCCGATCAGGGAGGACAGCAGAATCCCGCCGACGAAGCCTTCCACGGTTTTGGACGGCGACAGGTTGGGCGCGATCTTACGTTTGCCGAATAACTTGCCGCACACGTACTGCAGCACGTCCGACAGTTGCACCACGATCACCAGGTAGGCGATCAGCAGCAAGTTGCGGCCTTCGTAGCCGGGAATGTCGAGGGTCAATAGCGCTGGCACGAACGACACGCAGAACACCGCGATCATCAGCCCCCACTGCACTTTCGACGCGCGCTCCAGAAAGTGCGTACTGTCGCCGCCCAGGGACGCGAGGATCGGCAGCAGCAGGAACACGTACACCGGGATAAAGATCGAGAACAAGCCGTACCAGTCCGAGTAAATCAGCAGGTATTGCAGCGGCAGCGCCAGGTAGAACGCGGCCACCAGCGCGGGGTAGTCGCTGCGTCGGGTGGGCGTGAGGGTCAGGAATTCGCGCAGGGCATAGAACGACACGGCGTAGAACAACAGGATCACCGCGCCGGTGCCGAGCCAGAAGGCAATGCCGATCACCACCACCATCACCCACCAGGCATTGATGCGTGCGTTGAGGTTGTCGATCACCGCGTTTGGCGTGCCACGGGTGCGCAGTTTGAGGATCAGCCCGATCAACGACGCCAGCACCAGGATCGCGCCGATCCCGCCGAACAACATCAGGGTTTGGCTAGGCATATCAGAAATGCTCCGGGGCGAGGGCGAGCAAGGCATCGCGGGTACGGGCGAGGAACGTGGCTTTGTCTTCGCCGTCCTCCAGGTGCAGCGGTGCGCCGAAGCTGGTGGTACACAGCAGCGGCAGCGGCAGAACGCGGCCCTTGGGCATGACCCGGTTGAGGTTGGCTATCCACACCGGTACCAGCTCGGCCTGTGGGTAACTTTTTGCCAGGTGGTAGAGGCCGCTTTTGAATGGCAGCAGTCCGTCTTCCAGATTGCGCGTGCCTTCGGGAAAAATGATCAGTGAATCGCCGCCCTCAAGGGCATCGAGCATCGGCTGCAAGGGGTTATCCACAGGCTCTTTGCGCTCCCGATCAATCAGCACGCCATTGAATACGCGGTTGATGATGTAGCGACGCAGGGCGCTCTTGTTCCAGTAGTCGCTACCGGCCACGGGCCGCGTGAATGCGCGCAGATTTTGCGGCAGCGAGGCCCACAGCAGCACAAAGTCGCCGTGGCTGCTGTGGTTGGCGAAGTAGATACGTTGCACCGGCACCGGCGCGCAACCCAGCCACAGGCTGCGGGCGCCGGTGACGGTGCGGGCCATGGAGGTAATCAGCGTGGCAACCACAGGTTCGAACATGGGAATTCCTTATCCGGCAAAAGGCAGCCAAGGGCTGGCGAGGATCACGGCCAGGGTCAGCAGGGCTTGCGCGCCTAGCAACCAGGCTTGTTTGCGCAGCAGTTTGAGGGCGCCGCGACGGCGCTCGGCCCAAGGCCGGCCGGCGCGCTTGGCCGATTGCAGGCCCAGGCTTTGCAGTGCTTGGTCGAGGTCGGCGGTGCGTTCGGTGTCACGGGCCAGCAACGCAAACAGGTCTGCATCGAAGGCCACGCGCAGCGCCCAATACTTTTGCAGCAAGCCAAGAATAATCATCCACAGGCTGAGCAACAGGCAAATCGGCGACACGCTGGCCATCAGCAATTGAGCGAGGCCGAACAATACACCGACCAGCGTAAGGCCTGTGGATAACTGATCCAGCGAGCGGCCACGGCGCAGCAGGCTTGCGACGATCTGGAGTTCCATATCAGCGGGCAAGGGGCAAACCCTCCAGGGCTAAACGGTGAGCAGGATGCAGGACCACTTCGGCCCGCGCTGTACGAATCATAGCCAGCGCCTCATCCACCGTTGCGGCGCGCCCGCTGTTTAGCAACCAGGCGGCGACGGCGGTGGCGCTGCGCGAATAACCCAGGGCGCAGCACACCAGCAATGGGCCGTCGTCGTGCAAACGCTCGATGGCCTGGGCCGCTTGCAGGCACTCGGCGGGTGTGGGCGTGGTCAGGTCCAACACCGGAATGCACTGATAGGCACGGCCCTGTGGATGAATCGGTAACTCTGCGCATAGATCGACGATGGCGTTGAAGGAAGTTTGCTCGCCAGTTGTGGGAATTCGCCCGAGCCAGACGTTATCCACAATCAGATCCGGCTGGGGATGTTTGCGTGTCCATAGCCGCGAATTTATCCACGCCCCGGCCAGGTAAGGGGCGTACAGCCAGCGAGCGGCTGGCGTCAGTCGACCATCGCTGCGTTTTTGAAAACCGGCAGCGCCCAGCACGCAATAGTTCGTACTGACCAACCCCAGCGACACCGCCGGCCACAGCAGCCATAACCAGCCGCCGCCAAACGCCAATGCCAGTATTGCCAGGGCCACGGCCATCAGCCCGTAGCGCAACCCTAAATGCCAGCGCTTAGGGTCGCGGGCCAGGTGGGCATTCAGCAGCGGGCTCGGGTGCTCCACCGGCCACAACCACACGCACAGCCAGCCGGCAAGGGCGCCTGTGGGTAAGTCGATAAAGTGATGTTGATAAGTAGTCAGTACGGAAATACCGATCAAGGCAAACCAGCCATGTACCACCCAGCGCCACACGCCTTGAGCGTGCCGCTGGTACATCACCCACAGAATCACCAGCAGCGCGATATGCAGCGAGGGCGCCTGGTTGAAGGGTTTGTCGAAGCCCGCCAGTACGGCAAACAACCAGCCGAATACGCCATCCAGTTCGGGCCGCTCGAAGGTGAAGCGCAGCGGCCAGATCAAAAAGCAGCTGACAGCGATGACCTGGGCGGACAGCAAGCGCAGGGCGTGTTGTTTCAATTCATGGCGGCTGTTGGGCAGCAGCAGGGAGAAGCCATACAGCAGGTCAATGGACCAGTAGGGCACGATGGTCCAGGCCCAAAAAGGCATATGGCTTTCCCAATCGAACACCAGTGTGCCGACATCGCTGCGCTGGCTGGTGACCCATGTGGCAAAGCCGTAGGTGCTGAAAAACAGCGGTGCCAACAGTAGCAGCCACAGAACGGCAGGCTTTAACAGGCCGGGTTCGCGCATGATCAGATCTTCTGGGCCAGGGACACGGTGAAAATGCCCCACTCATCCACGCGCTGGGTAATTTTGCGGAAACCGGCGGCTTCCACCAGCTGGTCCATTTCCGCCTGGCTGCGCCGACGCATGACCCAGGCCTGACCCTGGCGATGGCTGGTCAGCGCGCGGGCGATCAGCTCCAGCTGCGGGTGCCATGGCTGGCCGGTGTAGACCAGATAACCGCCAGGCTCCAGCGCCTCGGCCAAGCCGGCCAGCGAGCCGCCGACCATGGCGTTATCGGCGAACAATTCGTACAGCCCGGACACCACGGCCAGGGTCGGCTTGGGTTCCAGCGCCGCCAGATCCTGGCGGTCAAACGCGTCGCCTTTGACGAACTGCGCGATATCCCCCAGGCCCTTTTCGCGGATCAGCGCGCCACCGTCGCGCACATTGATGTCGCTGTAGTCGCGCAGCAGGATTGATTCCGGCAGCGGTGTCACCCCTTGCAACGCCTCCAGAATGTAACGGCCATGGCCGGCGGCGATGTCGACGATGCGCACCGCGCGCTGTTCATCGCGCAACCTGGTCATGGCCAGGCGCAGCAGTTCTTCGACGTTCAACTTGCGTTGGCGAATGCCGCGCCAGCCGATGGAGTTGAGGTAATTGGTGTCGATCATCCGCCCCAGGGCGCCTTTGCCGGTGGGGGTGTTGCGGTATACGTAATCCAGGGTGCTGCCCGAGTCGAAACCGGTGTCGAAGCCCAGTTTGACCCCTTCGGACAGGTTCTTGCCCAGGCCCATGCTGGCGCGGGTCATGCGCCAGTAAAGGTCACGCAGGGAGTTGCGCGGCAGCGGTGCGGCGAGGGCTTCGGACTCGGCGCAGGTGGCGCCCAGTTTGTCGGCATCCAGCAGCGAAGCGCGGTCCAGCGGTTGGGTGAAGTTCTGCAGAATAAACCGCCGTGCGCTGCTCACCGCCACCGCGCGGTCGCGTTCGCCGAGGGTGTCGTGAAAGAAACCGGGGAGGATATGCAGTTCTTTTTTCAGGCTGCCGAGGCGGTCGAAAAACTGCTGCTGGGGTTTGCGGTGCACCACGAAGTCGGCGCCAGACACCAACAACTGAGTCGGCACCTGGATCGCCTGGGCGTCGGCTACTACCCGGTCGGCAGCTTCGTACAGGCCCAGCAGTACGTTGACCGAAATCGCCTTGGTGATCAGCGGGTCGCTGTCGTAGGACGCCACGCGCTCCGGGTCGTGGCTGAGGAACTTGGCCTTCACATAGCTGTTGACGAAAAAGTTGCCGCGAAACTTGCGCATCAAGGCCAGGCCCGGCCGCGCGAACGGCACATACAGCTTGACCTTGAACGCCGGAGAGGCGAGCACCAGCGCGCGGATTTTCGGCGCGTAATCATGTACCCAGGTGGCAGCGATCACCGCGCCGACACTTTGGGCGACCACGGCGAAGTTCTCTTGCTCGATGCCGTAGGTGACGCCGATATGGTCGCAAAAGGTCTGCACATCGCGAGCACTGGTAGCAAAACTGGGGCTGTCGCCGCGTTCGCCGGGTGACTGACCATGGCCACGGGCGTCCCAGGCGAAGAAGTCGAACTGAGGCAAGTCGAGTTCGTCGACCAAATGCGCGATACGCCCCGAATGCTCATGGCCGCGATGGAACAACACGATTGCCTTACGCGGCTCGCCGCCCGCTGGGGCGGTGGCCGGCCAGTGCCGATAGAAAAGCTCGACGCCATCATGGGTACTGAAGGTGTGCTCTTGCTGTTCGCGCATCGCAGAATCCTTTATGCAGAAGGGGAGGTGGTTTGAGCTTCTTTAATGCCTTGGCGCACACGGTTAACCAGGGTGTAGGCCAGCAGCGCGGCGACCAGCCACATCACCGTGTCGACCCAAACGGCCCCCAACCAGCCGAGCGCCACACCGGTGGCCAACACGCCCAGCACAAAGGCCCGGTCGCTTTTGCCCATCGGCCCGTCGTAGCGGCGCGATGCACCGACCATCGGGCCCAGCACGCCGGCGTATTCGCTGAACACCGCCAGCAACGTCACCAGCAATACCGGCGCCAGGCTGACGCCGGGGATCAGGGCAAACGGCAGGATCAGCGCGCTGTCGGCGATCACGTCGCACAGTTCATTGAGGTACGCACCCAGGCGCGACTGCTGGCCGAATTCCCGCGCGAGCATGCCGTCGATGGCATTGAGCGCCATGCGCAGGATCATCCACAGCGGGATCAGCGCAAACAGCCACAAGTGTTGGGCGAAGCCGGCGATCAACAGGCCGACCAGCAGTGAAATAACACCTGCCAGCACGGTGATCTGGTTGGCGGTGGTGCCGTTGTCGTAGAGGCGCTGCACGAGGGGACGCAGCAGGTTTTGAAACCGCGGTTTGAGCTGATAGATCGAAATCATGGGAGGTGACGCTTCCTTGTCCGTGAGCCCGCTGGAGTGTGCCGATTATTCCGGGCCTACACCAGTGATAGCGCGTGTTTATGGGGGGTTAATCACGCTCTTGACTGACACTCAACGGTGGGAGGGGGGCTTGCCCCCGATAGCTGCCTGGCAGTCGATGCGTGTGTAGGCTGACCCCACCTCATCGGGGGCAAGCCCCTCCCAAAGCGAACAAAAATTTCACGCTCTGTGTTATATCGTAACGAATTGTGTACGAGCAGGCGTGTTGGGATGCAAGTGGATCTAGAAGCTGACGGCGCCTCGGTGGAGGGCCTGCCGCGTTTTCAGCAGGGGCTGTTCCATGCCCGTCGATTGCGCCAGGCCGGTATCAGCCTGACGGTGCTGGCGGTGACCGGCTGGGTACTGGCGTTGTTTGTCGCGCTGTTTGCGCCGCTGTCGATCTGGCCGGTGGTGTTGATCAATTGCGCTTCGGCGTTGCTGGTGCTGGTGGCTGGGTTGCAATCGGCATGGTGGGTGGCGGATTGGCGCGCGCAGGCGCTGGAGCCGACGACGGCTGAGCCCATCGCCTCCTCCGAGGCGCCCAACGGCTGGTCGGCGCGGCTGTTCGAGCGCTTCGGTAGCGGGCTACTGGCGCAGGTGGGTACGCCGGTGTTGTGGCTGTGCGGTTGGTCGCTGCTGGCGCTGATCAGCGTGGTGGAGTTCTGGAACCTGACGTTGCCGGCCGCCCAGGTCGGCCAATCCGCCAGTATCGGCGCAGCGCTGGCCTTGGCCCTGGCATTTGGCGTGCTGGTGTTCGAGCGTCGGTTGGCTCAGGAAACCGCCGCGCAATGGCCAGAAGCCGCGCAGCTGGCGCAATTGTGCCGGGTGGCGATCGGTTGCCTGGTGATCAGTGCGGTTTGCCTGCTGTTTGCCAGTGAGGCATCGGTGTGGCCGCTGCGTCTGGCGACCCTTATTGGGTTGTTGCCGGTGCTGGTGGCGCTGGAGTTTTTGCTCAGGGCCGTGCTGTCGCTGTTCAGCCCGCGCCAGCCACGGCTGGAACCGCGCCTGCTGGCGCAGAGCTTTATCGCCAATCTGCTGCGTTGGCCGCCGCGCCCGTTGCTGGCGCTGCAGCACGAATTGCACAACCGCTTCGGCATCGATCTGCGCCAGATCTGGGCATTTACCTACATGCGCCGAGCGTTTTTACCGGTGTTGCTGGTGGTGCTGGCGATTGGTTGGGCGTTGACCGGTGTGCATGAAGTCCCGCTGCAAGGCCGTGGGATTTATGAGCGCTTCGGTAAACCGGTCGAGGTGTTCGGCCCCGGGCTGCACGCCGGATTGCCCTGGCCATTAGGGCGTGTGTTGCCGGTGGAAAACGGCGTGGTGCATGAGCTGGCGACCAGCGCCAGCGACGCCGCTGCCCCGGCACTGGCGCCCGCCGAAGGGCCGCCGCCGCTGATTGCCAATCGTCTTTGGGACGCCAGCCATGTGAACGACAAATCCCAGGTCATCGCCAGCCGTCGGGGCGACACCCAGGGCTTTCAGATCGTCAATATGGACGTGCGTTTCGTCTACCGCATCGGCCTCAGCGACCAGGCTGCGCTCGCCGCTACCTATAACAGCGCGGATGTGCCGACGCTGATCCGTAGCACCGCCAGCCGCATCCTCGTGCATGAGTTTGCCTCGCGCACCCTTGATGAATTGCTCGGTGAGCAGCGCACCCGCCTGGCGGATGAAATCGGCCGCGCCGTGCAAGCAGATTTGCAGCGTCTGAACAGCGGGGTGGAAATCCTTGCCACGGTGGTGGAAGCCATCCACCCGCCGGCCGGCGCCGCCAACGCCTACCACGCCGTACAGGCCGCGCAGATCGGAGCCCAGGCCCTGATTGCCCGCGAACGCGGCGCCGCCAGCGAGCAGACCAACCAGGCCCAATTGCAAGCCAGCACCGCCCGTGACCAGGCCCAGGCCAGCGCCCGTGAAGTGAATGCCGCCGCACAGGCTGCGGACCTGCGTTTCACGGCCGAACAAAAGGCCTATGCCACGGCGGGCCGGGCGTTTGTGCTGGAGCAGTATTTCAGCCAGCTCAGCCAGGGCCTGGCTCACGCCAAGTTGCTCATTCTGGATCACCTTCTGGGCGCCGATGGCGCGCCGACCATCGATCTGCGTTCTTTCACTTTGCCGGCCGACCCCATGGCGCCGCGTAAAGCCGTGCAATAAGGAGTCTGTTTGTTGAGCGCTCATTCCCACGATCACGGTCATCACCACGGCCATCATCACCACCATCACCATGGCGAGGAGCACGCCGCCGGGCCGATCCCTTGGCGGCGCATGGGCTGGGCCGCGTTGCTGGTGCTGTTTGCGCTGGCGGCGGCAAGCCTGGTGCAGGTGCGTTCCGGCGAGGCCACGGTGATCACCCGCTTCGGCAACCCGTCGCGGGTATTGCTGGAGCCTGGCCTGGGCTGGCGCTGGCCGGCGCCGTTCGAAGCGGCGATCCCGGTGGACCTGCGCCTGCGCACCACTTCCAGCGGTTTGCAGGATGTGGGTACGCGCGATGGCCTGCGCATCATCGTGCAGGCCTACGTGGCCTGGCAGGTGCAGGGTGACGCCGAGCATGTGCAGCGCTTTATGCGCGCGGTGCAGAACCAACCGGATGAAGCCGCGCGGCAGATTCGTACGTTTGTCGGTTCGGCGCTGGAAACCACCGCCGCCAGTTTCGACCTGTCCAGCCTGGTCAACACCGACGCCGGCCAGGTGCGCATCGCCGATTTCGAGGCGCAGTTGCGCCAGCAGATCGATCAACAATTGCTCGCCACGTACGGCGTGCGCGTCGCGCAGGTGGGGGTCGAACGGCTGACCTTGCCGTCGGTGACCCTCACCGCCACCGTCGACCGCATGCGCGCCGAGCGTGAAACCATCGCCACCGAACGTACCGCCGTGGGCAAGCGTGAAGCGGCGCAGATCCGTTCGGCCGCCGAGCGTGACGCACGGATCGTGCAAGCGGATGCCACGGTCAAGGCCGCCGATATCGAAGCCCAATCGCGGGTCGAAGCGGCGCAGATCTACGGGCGCGCCTACGCCAGCAATCCGCAGCTATATAACCTGCTGCGTTCTCTCGACACCCTGGGCACGGTGGTCACGCCGGGCAGCAAAATTATCCTGCGCACCGATGCCGCGCCTTTTCGCGCGCTGGTGGACGGGCCCAAGGATGTTCAGCCATGACCGAGCGTGGCAGCCCGGACAGCCCCTGGATCCAGGCCGGGCGCTTGACCTTTATGGCGCTGTACGCGGTGACGGTGCTGGCGGCGTTGGCCTGGGCGTTTTCCAATGTGCGTCAGATCGACCCGCAGAATCGCGCGGTGGTGTTGCACTTCGGCGCGCTGGACCGCATCCAGAATGCCGGGTTGTTGCTGGCCTGGCCGCAGCCGTTCGAACAGGTGGTGTTGCTGCCGGCGGCGGATCGCGTGATCGAGCGTCGGGTGGAAGGGTTGTTGCGCTCAGACGCGGCAATCCAGGCCGACCGCGTGGCCAGTTTCGCCACGCCGCTCAGCGACGCCCTGGCCGGTTCCGGTTATCTGTTGACCGGCGATGCCGGCGTGGTGCAACTGGATGTGCGGGTGTTCTACAAGGTCACCGAACCCTATGCCTTTGTATTGCAGGGCGAACATGTGCTGCCCGCGCTGGATCGCCTGGTGACCCGCAGCGCGGTGGCGCTGACGGCGGCGCGGGATCTGGACACGATCCTGGTGGCCCGCCCGGAATTGATCGGCAGTGACAACGGCGCCGCCGAACGCCGCGAGCGCTTGCGCGGCGATTTGGTGCAAGGCATCAACAAACGCCTGGCCGAGTTGACCGCCAGCGGGCTAGGCCTGGGTATCGAAGTCACCCGTGTGGATGTGCAATCGAGCCTGCCGGGCCCAGCGGTGAATGCGTTCAACGCGGTGCTCACCGCCAGCCAACAGGCCGATAAAGCCGTGGCGAATGCGCGCACCGAAGCCGAGAAACTCACCCAGGCTGCCACTCAGCAAGCCGACCGGTTGGTGCAAGTGGCCCACGCCCAGGCCAGCGAACGCTTGGCCAATGCCCAGGCGCAAACCGCTACGGTGGCCAGCCTGGCCCAGGTCAAAGATCCTGGCCTGCTGTTGCGCCTGTACCGCGAGCGTCTGCCGAAAATACTTGGCCAGGCCGGCTCCGTGACCACGGTCGATCCTAAAGACGATTCCCGCTTGATCATCCAGGGAGCCGAACAATGAGCGCACCCATGCTGACGTCCGCCGAGCAGCGCAGCGCAGCGCGGCAATTGACCCTGGCGATGCTGGCGCTGGGCTTATTGATCCTGGGCTTGGTGTGGCGCTGGCTGGCGCCGGACCAGAGCGGGGTGAGCCAGTTGCTGCTGGGCGTGGCCTCGCTGCTGGTGGCGGTGCCGGTGATGCGTTCGGCCTGGTACAGCCTGCGTTTTCCCAGCCTGCATGGCATCACCGACCAACTGATCGCCTTGGCGATGCTCGGCGCCTGGGCCACCGGCGATCTGCTGACCGCGGCGTTGCTGCCGATCATCATGATTTTCGGCCATGTGTTGGAAGAACGCAGCGTGATCGGCTCCCAAGAGGCGATCCACGCCCTGGGCAAGCTGACCCGCAGCCACGCGCGGCTTGTGCAGGCCGACGGCAGCATTCAGGAAGTGGACAACGGCACGCTGAACACCGGCGATATCGTCGAAGTGCGCGCGGGCGACCGGGTGCCAGCCGATGGCGTGGTGCTGTCGGGCCAGGCCAGCCTGGACACGGCGCCCATCACCGGTGAATCGGTGCCACTGGAGGCCAGCGCCGGTGTGCAGGTGTTTGGCGGGGCGATCAATCTAGATGGCTTGTTGCGTCTTGAAGTGACGCGTACCGGTCATGAGTCGACCTTGGGCAAAGTCATTGCATTGATGCAGAACGCGGAACGCTCCAAGCCGCCGATCACGCGGCTGCTGGAGCGCTATGCGGGCAGTTACATGGTGCTGGTGTTGCTGTTGGCGGCGGTCACCTGGTTTGTGACCAATGACGCCCAGGCGATGCTCGCCGTGCTGGTGGCGGCGTGCCCGTGTGCGTTGGTGTTGTCGGCACCGGCCACGGCGATTGCCGGGATTGCCGTGGCGGCGCGCCATGGAATTTTGATTCGCAGCTCGGCATTTCTAGAGGAATTGGCGGACCTGACGTCCCTGGTGGTCGACAAGACCGGCACCCTGACCTTTGGCACCCTGCGCCTGCAATCCATCGAAACCACTGCGCCTGATCGGCAGGTGTTGCTGAACTTGGCAGCCAGCCTGGGCTCGGCCAGCAGCCATCCGGTCAGCCGGGCGTTGGCGGGGTTGGCGACGCAGGAACAGATGTGGGTGTTGACCGACATCCGCGAACGCCAGGGCCTGGGCGTGGTGGCACAGACCGAGGAGGGCGAAGCGGCTTTGGGACGCCCTGAGTTGTTCGAGCAATTGGGCATCGTGACCACCGCCGTGCCGACCCATGACGGCCCGATTGCCGGGTTGGCGCTGAACGGGCAATTTCTGGCCTGGCTGCTGCTGGCCGACAGCGTCAAACCGGAGGCCCGCCAGGCCCTGCAAGAGCTGCGCGAGTTGGGCTTGGGGCGTCAGTTGCTGCTCACCGGCGATCGCCAGAGTGTCGCCGACAGCCTGGCGTTGGAGGTGGGCATCAGTGATGTCGCCGCCCAGGCGTTGCCCGAGGACAAGCTCAACCGCGTGCTGGCCGAGATCGATAGCGGCTTCCGGCCGATGGTGGTGGGTGACGGCATCAACGACAGCCTGGCGCTCAAGGCCGGGGTGGTCGGCGTGGCCATGGGCGCGGGCGGGGCGGATATCGCGCTGGCCTCGGCGGACGTGGTGCTGATCGGCAGCGATCTGCGGCGCTTGGGCACCTGTGTGCGCTTGAGTCGCCAGTGCCGGCAGACGTTGCAGGTCAATGTGATCATCGGCCTGGGCTGGACGCTGGCCATCGTCGTTTTCGCGGCCTTCGGCTGGCTGGGCGCAGCGGGGGCGATGATTGCGGCGCTGTTGCATAACCTCAGCACGCTACTGGTACTGGGTAATGCCGGGCGTTTGCTGCGGTTTCAGGAGCCGCTGCTGAAACCGGAAGAATAAATTTTCAGAAATACATGCGAGCGGCTGTAACGCCGATGGGGGGCCTCACTCTAGTGGCATGTCAGGACCGAGCGCAGTGCTCGGCCGACTTCCCAACTGAACAATGAGGATGACCCCATGAATATCAAACAAGCCGTTTCCGGTGCTGCCCTGGCGATCGCCGCCGCTTCCATGTTTGCCGGTGTCGCCACCCAGGCACAAGCGGCTGATGCTCAGGTGCATTGCTACGGCGTCACGTCTTGCAAAGGCATGAACGACTGCAAGACCGCGGAAAACGCCTGCAAAGGCCAGGCGGTGTGCAAGGGCCACGGTTTCAAGGCCATGACCAAGGCGGAATGCGATAAGGCGGGCGGCAAAGTCGGCGAATAAACGCAAGCCAAGTGCTCCCGCAGCGTGTTTTGCGACCGCTGCGGACACTTTTTCCGGAGTCCATGATGGCCACCTCTCTTCCCTTCCTGGGTTACGGCCTGGGTCTACGCAACGAATATTACGAACAGATTCTTGAGCAATCCCCTGCAGTGGATTGGTTTGAAGTGATCTCCGAGAATTACCTGGTGCAGGGTGGCAAAGCCTTGTACTACCTGGACGCCATCGCTGAGCGCTACCCATTAGTGATGCACGGCGTGTCCCTGTCCATAGGTGGGCCCCATGCCCTCGATTTCGATTATCTGAAGCAGATCAAACAGCTCGCCGAGCGCATCCAGCCGGCGTGGGTGTCCGACCATTTGTGCTGGAGCCGCGGCAACGCGCACCAGTTGCATGACCTGCTGCCGTTGCCCTACACCGAAGAAAGTCTCTATTACGTGGCCGGCCGCGTTCGTCAGGTGCAGGACGTATTGCAGCGGCCTTTGGTGTTGGAAAACGTCTCCAGCTATGTGCGTGCCAAAGCCGATGAGTTCAGCGAGTGGGAATTCCTCAATGCCCTGGCCCATTTGTCGGGGTGCCAATTGCTGCTGGACGTGAACAACGTCTATGTCAGCGCGCGTAACCATGGGTTCGACCCGTGGACCTTTATCCGTAACCTGCCGCCGCAGAGCATCCGCCAATTGCACCTGGCCGGGCACCGCGATTACGGCGATTACGTGGTCGATACCCATGACCACCCGGTGTGTGATCCGGTGTGGGCGCTGTATCAACAAACCCTCGCGCACATCGGGCCGGTGTCGACCTTATTGGAACGCGATGACCATTTCCCGCCGTTTCAGGAACTGCTCGACGAATTGGCTAAGGCGCGCCAATTAGGCGCATCCGCCTTGGCCGGGAGGGCCTTATGCGCCTGACCGACTGGCAGCTGGCGTTCGAGGCGCACCTGCTCAACGACGCGCCAGCGCTCGACCAAGGGTTTGCCGCAACATTGCGCGGCGGGCCGAGCCTGGATGTGGACACGGGCTTGGCGATCTACCACAACGCTTATCGCGCGCGCCTGTTGGACGTGCTGCGGCATGATTTCAGCGCCGTGCGCTACTGGTTGGGGGATGAAGAGTTTGCCGCGCTGGCCGGCGCTTATGTGCGGCGTTATCCGTCCGAGCATTACAGTTTGCGCTGGCTTGGTGAGCGGTTCGCGACGTTTATCCTTGAGCACCTGGCGCAAGAACACGGCGCGCCGCTGGCCGAACTGGCACGTTTGGAATGGTCGTTTACTCTGGCCTTCGATGCGCCCCATGGCGAGCCGTTGACCCTGGCGGACATGGCCGAGCTGCCACCGCAGGCGTGGCCGGGGCTGCAAGTGACGTGGGTTCCGTCGGTGCAGCAACTGGATTGCCATTTCAATTCCCTGGCAATCTGGCGCGCGGCCAAAGATAACGGTGACTTTCCGGGCAGCCATGCTGTGGAACCTGCGCAGGTCTGCCTGGTATGGCGCCATGAACAGGTGTGTCGCTACCGCACGCTGGAGCCGGCGGAAGCCAGCGCCCTGGCGGCCATGGTGACGACCGGTGGGTGTTTTGCAGAACTGTGTGCCCAACTGGCAGTCACTTATGCAGAGGGTGCCCCATTGCAGGCTGTTACATGGCTGAAACAGTGGGTCCAGGACGGTTTGCTGCAGTATCGAGCGGCATAGTCAGGCGCTATTAATCGATAGCCTCCTACGCGTCTTGAGATGGTCTACCCTCACAGCAGACGTCTGAAACAAGGGGGGACTACTCATGCTCGCGCAACTTCCACCGGCCTTACAGAATCTTCAGCTGCCGCTGCGTCTTCGACTCTGGGATGGCCATGAATTCAACTTGGGCCCAGAGCCCAGCGTCACCATCGTGGTCAAGGACCCCACGGTCGTGTCTCAGCTTTCCCATCCCACGCTCGATACCTTGGGCGAAGCCTTTGTGGTGGGCAAATTGGAGCTTGAAGGCTCCATCACCGAAGTGATCCGGGTGTGCGACGAGTTAAGTCACGCCTTGGTCGATGACGACGAAGGCAGTCGTCCGGTGCGCTCGATCCACGACAAGGCCACAGACGCAGCGGCCATTTCCTACCATTACGACCTGTCCAACGCCTTCTATCAGCTGTGGCTCGATCAGGACATGGCGTACTCCTGCGGTTATTTCGAAACCGGCAGCGAATCCATCGACCAGGCCCAGCAGGACAAATTCCGCCACCTATGCCGCAAGCTGCGGTTGCAACCGGGCGAATACCTGCTGGATGTCGGTTGCGGCTGGGGTGGGCTGGCACGGTTTGCGGCGCGGGAGTTTGGGGTCAAGGTGTACGGCATCACCCTGAGCAAAGAGCAATTGCAACTGGCCAGGGAGCGGGTCAAGGCCGAGGGTTTGCAGGGTCAGGTTGACCTGCAACTGCTCGACTACCGCGATCTGCCCCAGGATGGCCGCTTCGACAAAGTGGTCAGCGTGGGAATGTTCGAACACGTTGGCCACGCCAACCTGGCGCAATACTGCAAGACCTTGTTCGGCGCCGTGCGTGAAGGCGGCCTGGTGATGAACCACGGCATCACCGCCAAGCACACCGACGGCCGCCCGGTCGGGCGCGGCGCGGGTGATTTTATCGAGCGCTACGTGTTCCCCAATGGCGAGCTGCCGCATCTGGCGATGATGACCGCCGAGCTCAGCGAAGTGGGGCTGGAAGTGGTCGATGTCGAGAGCCTGCGCCTGCACTACGCGCGCACGCTGGACCACTGGAGCGAGCGCCTGGAAGACAACCTGGAAGCCGCAGCCAAAATGGTGCCGGAACAGGCACTGCGTATCTGGCGGCTGTACCTGGCGGGCTGTGCTTATGCGTTCGCCCGGGGCTGGATCAACCTGCACCAGATCCTGGCGGTCAAACCCCATGCCGATGGCAGTCATGAACTGCCGTGGACGCGGGAAGATATCTACCGCTGAACCGGTGATACAGAGGGGGGAGGGGGCAAGCCCCTCCCACCATTTTCTACCGTGTTGGCAGTTAGAGAATCGGTGAGATCAAGCGCGCGACGCGCATTCCCAAATGCTGCAACTGGCGGGTTTCGCGGCTTTCTTCCTGGCTGACTTCATGGGCTTGGGCGAAATCGTCGAGCAACATCTGCTCCACCTGCTGGGCGAAGGCTTCGTCGACGGTCAGCAGCATCACTTCAAAATTCAGGCGGAACGAACGGTTGTCCATATTCGCACTGCCGATGGCGCTGATTTCGCCATCCACCAGTACCACTTTCTGATGCAGAAAACCGGGGATGTAGCGGAACACGCGCACCCCAGCGCGCACGGCTTCAATCGCGTACAGGCTGGAGGCGGCGTAGACGATGCGATGGTCGGGGCGCGATGGCAGCAGCAGGCGCACATCCACGCCGCGCAACACCGCCAGGCGCAGGGCGGCGAACACGGCCTCGTCGGGGATGAAATACGGACTGGTAATCCACACCCGTTCGGTGGCGGCGTGAATCGCCTCGACGAAAAACAGTGAGCAGGTTTCGTACGGGTCGGCCGGACCGCTGGACAGCAATTGGCAGAGCACGCCGTCCTCGGGATAGGCATCCGGCAGGATCAGCGGCGGCAGTTCCCGCGCGGCCCAGAACCAGTCCTCGGCAAACGACTCCTGCAGGCACGCCACCACCGGGCCGGTGACTTGCACATGGGTGTCACGCCACGGTGCCAGCGGCGGCTTTTTGCCCAAGTATTCGTCCCCCACGTTGTGCCCGCCGACAAACCCCGTGATGCCGTCCACTACCACGATCTTGCGATGGTTGCGGAAGTTGACCTGGAAGCGGTTGAGCCAGCCGCTGCGGGTGGCGAAGGCTTTGATCTGCACACCCGCGTCACGCAGTGATTGCACGTAGTGATGGGGCAGGGCGTGGCTGCCGATGCGGTCGTACAGCACATGAATGGCCACGCCTTGCGCGGACTTTTCCTTCAACAGGGCGTGCAATTGCCGGCCAAGTTCGTCGTCATGAATGATGAAAAACTGGAACAGCACAGCGGACTTGGCGTTGCGGATGGCGTCGAAAATCGCGGTGAAAGTGGCATCCCCATTGACCAGCAGTTGCACTTGGTTATTGGCCAGGCACGGCATGCGGCCCAGTTTGGGCATGGCGCGCAATGAGCCGTAGGCGCTGGAGTGACGCGCGGCCAGTGCTTCCTCGACCCACGGGCGCCAGTTGAGCGCGGCGATGGCGCTGTGCATTTCCTGGTTGGCCTGGCGGCGCGCCTGGATATACGCATCGAAGGTGCTGCGGCCGAAAATCAGGTAAGGGATCAGGGTCAGGTACGGCATGAACATCAGCGACAAGGCCCAGGCGATGGAGCCTTGGGCGGTCCGGACGGTCAGCACCGCGTGGATTGCAGCTAGGGTGCCGAAGAAGTGCAGGGTGGCGATAAAGTACGCCAGCAGGTGCGGGCCAAAAAAATCCATGGACGACATTACTCCAGGCAATCCAGTGCCTAACAGACCATGTTCGGCCACGAATGTCGCTATTTTATTTGCCGTGCAACACTGGCTGTTTTGCGGCGTCTAACGCTCCACCTTTACCCAGGAGTTACCCGATGAATGCTCGTCTGCTGTGTATGACCATGGTTGTTGGTTTGTCGTTGCCCGTGGCGGCGCAGGCCCAGATGTTGGCGCCGGGCTTGTGGGAAGTGACCACCAGCAATATGAAAGTCGATAACCAGGAACTGCCGGATCTGTCGCTGATCCTCGGCCAGCTCAAGCAACAGATGACCCCCGAACAGCGCGCCATGCTGGAAAAACAGGGCATCACCATGGCCGGTAAAGGCGTGCAGGTGTGTCTGACGCCGGCGCAGGTGGCGTCCGATTCGATCCCCCTGACCGACCCACAATCGGGCTGCCGCCAGGAAGTGACCGACAAGACCGGCAACCAGTGGAAATTCCGCTTCAGTTGCCCCAAAGCCCAGGGTACGGGCGTGGCCACCTTCCAGAGCCAGAAAGAATTCACCACCACCGTCAATGGCACTTTCAATGCCACCGGCATGCAACAAAAGGGCAGCCTGGACAGCCATGCCCAATGGCTGGGCAACGACTGCGGCACCGTCAAGCCGCGCGCCTAACGCTGGAAGTACAGCGGCAAGCCTTGGCAACTGTCGACCACCTGGCCGTTGTGCCACGCCAGGTGGCCGGAGACTAACGTGGTACTGACGCTGTGGCGAAAGCGGCGCTCGGCGAAGGGCGTCCAGCCGCAGCGGGCCAGGATCGGTTCCTCACTGACCGGCTTGCCTTGGGGCTCAGGTTTGATCAGCACCAAGTCGGCCCAATAGCCTTCGCGTACATAGCCTCGATCCGGGATGGCGAAAAGATCGGCCACTCGGTGGCTGGTTTTGGCCACCAGCGTGGTCAACGGCAATAGCCCATCGGCCACCAATTCCATCAACGCCGGCAGCGCATGCTGCACCAGAGGCAAGCCCGCCGGCGCCTCGCGATAACCCAACTGTTTCTGTGCCCAGGTATGCGGCGCATGGTCACTGCCAATCACGTCCAGACGATCACTGAGTAAGGCCTGGCGCAGTGCGTCGCGGTCGGCGCGAGTCTTGATCGCTGGGTTGCATTTGATCTGATGGCCGAGGCGGTGATAGTCGCGGTCATCAAATAGCAGATGGTGCAGGCATACTTCGGCGGTGATGCGTTTTTCGGTCAGGGGTTTGTCTTCGAACAACGCCAGCTCGCGGGCGCTGGTCAGGTGCAGCACATGTAGCCGCGTGCCGTACCGCCTGGCCAGCTCCACCGCATAAGACGACGAGCGATAGCACGCCTCGGCATCGCGGATCAGCGGGTGCGCCACCGCTGGGATCCCATCGCCGAAGCGTGCGCGCAGGCGCTGCTCATTGGCCTGGATGCTGGGGCTGTGTTCGCAATGGGCGAGCAGAAGAGTCGGCACTTCGGCGAACAGCCGCTCCAGAATCCGCGGGTCGTCCACCAGCATATTGCCCGTTGAGGCACCCATAAACACTTTGACCCCGGCGACCTCGCGCGGGTCGAGAGCGGCGACCTTATCGAGGTTGTCGTGGCTGACGCCAAAGTGAAAGCCATAGTTGGCCACCGAATGCAGCCCCGCGCGGCGCTTTTTGTCGGCCAGGGCCGCCAGGTTCAAGGTGGCGGGGGAGGTGTTGGGCATGTCCATAAAGCTGGTGATACCCCCGGCCACCGCCGCCCGCGATTCACTGTAGAAACTACCTTTGTCCGGCGCACCGGGGTCACGGAAATGCACCTGGTCATCGATCATGCCGGGCAGCAGCCACTGGCCCTGCGCGTCGATCGCCACGGCGGCGTTACAGCCGGTGATGCTGTTGGCGATCTTTTCGATGCGGCCGTTGGCGACCAGCACATCGGCGTCTCGGACCTGGCCTTCGTTGACCAAGCGTGCGTTGCGAATCAGCAGCCGGCTCATGGTTCAGAACTCGTTTTGCAGGGCTTTGTAGCCGCGCACCAGATCGACATTGGTGCGCGCCACGTCTTCGGAAAATTCCGAGGCACTGATGCTGACCGGCGGGAACTGCGACAGGTCGGTGTGCGGGCCGATGCGGGTGGTGGAGGGTACGTAGAAGGCGTCCGGTAAATCGCGGCCGTCGACCACCGAGTTATGCCGCACCACGCAGCCGTCACCCACTGCGCAGTTGAACAACACGCTGTTGAAGCCGATGAACACGCGGTCGCCCACGGTGCAAGGCCCGTGGACGATGGAGCGGTGGGCGATGGAGGTGAACTCGCCGATGGTCACCGCCGCGCCGGACTTGGAGTGGATCACCACCCCGTCCTGGATATTGGAGTTGGCGCCGATGGTGATCGGGTCCATGGCGCCGCTGGCGTCGACCTCATCGGCGCGGATCACGGCGTAAGGGCCGACGAATACGTTCTCGCCGATGATCACCTTGCCGCAGATGATCGCGGTTTTATCCACGTAGGCCGATTCGGCAATCACCGGCAGATCGCCTGAAGGGTTCTTACGGATCATGGCTTGCCCAATGTGTTGCACAGGGTGTTGAGGTTGTATTCGAACAGCCCGATAAAGGTGCTGGCCGGGCCTTCGGCGGCGAGGGCGTCGGAGTACAGCGTCCCGCCGATCTGTGCGCCGCTTTCGTCGGCGATCTGCTTGAGCAGGCGCGCGTCCTTGATGTTCTCCATAAACACCGCTTTGACCTTGTCCTTGCGAATCTGCGTAATCAGCGCGGCGACTTCGGCTGCGGAAGGCTCCCGCTCGGTGGACAAACCTTGGGGGGCGAGGAACTGAATGCCATAGGCCTGGCCCAGGTAACCGAAGGCATCATGGGAGGTGACGATGCGGCGATTACCCGGCGGTAGCGCGCCGAACTTGGCTTTGGCTTCGGCCAGAAGGCGGTAGATTTGTTTCAGATAGGCTTGGCTGTTGCGCTGGTAATCGGCTTGGTTGGCCGGGTCGGCGGCTATCAGCGCCTTGGTGATGTTGTTCACATAGATTTCGGCGTTGGCCAGGTTGTGCCAGGCGTGCGGGTCGGGGATGGTTTCGCCGTCTTCTTCCATGGTGCGAGAGATCACGCCTTTGCTGGCGGTGACCACGGTGGCCCGGGTTTCGGTACTCGCCACCAGGCGGTCCAGCCACGGCTCGAAGCCCAGGCCGTTCTTGATAATCAGCTTGGCTTTAAGCAGCGCCTTGGCATCGTCCGGGGTGGGCTCGTAGGTATGGGCGTCGGCGTCGGGGCCGACCATATTGCTGATCTGGATGTGATCGCCACCAATCTGTTGGGTGATGTCATCGAGAATACTGAAACTGGTGACCACTTGGAGTTTGTCGGCGGCCTGGGCCATCGACAGCGGTAGCAGCAAACTGAACAGCACGAGTAGAGCGCGCATCGGCAAACACCTCATTGGGATGACAGTAGGGGCGGGCGGCGCAGCAAGCCGTGCACCGGACCGAAGACCACAGACAACAAGTACCCGGCGCCCGCCACCAGCACGATTGCTGGGCCGCTGGGCAACGAGTAGTAGAACGACAGCAACAAGCCAAGCCATACCGACAGGCATCCCAGCACCGCCGATACCGCGATCAACACCGGCAGGCGCCGGCTCCAGAACCGTGAAGCGATGGCCGGCAGCATCATCAACCCCACCACCATCAGCGCGCCGATGGCCTGGAAACCGATCACCAGGTTCAGCACCACCAGGGTCAAAAACAGCCCGTGAGCCAGAGGGCCGAGGCGGCTGACGGTTTGCAGGAACAGTGGGTCGAGTGTGTCCAGCAGCAGCGGTTTGTAGATCAGCGCCATGGCGATCAGGCTGAACCCTGACACCCACAGCATGCCGGTAAGGGTGGTTTCATCCACCGCCAGGGCAGAACCGAATAACAGGTGCAACAGGTCCAGGCGTTTGCCGGCGATGCCGAGGATCAACACGCCGGCGGCGAGGGAAATGGGGTAGATGGCGGCGAGGCTGGCGTCCTCGCGCAGGCCGGTGCGGCGGGTGATCCACGCCGACAATCCGGCCATGCCCAGGCCGGCACCGAGTCCGCCGAGGGTCAGCGCCGGCAGGCTCAAACCGGCGAACCAAAACCCCAGAGCAGCGCCGGGCAGGATGCCGTGGGCCACGGCGTCACCGATCAGGCTCATGCGCCGCAGAATCAGGAACACGCCCAGCGGCGCGGTGCTGCACGCCAGCACCAGCCCGCCAATCAGTGCGCGGCGCATAAACACGAAGTCAAAGAATGGCATCCACAGGTGGGCGGCGAAGTGCATCAGGCCACCTGCATTTGGGGCTGGGGTCGGATCAGCTCTTTGCTCGGGCCCAACAAGCAGCCGGTGCTTTTGATCTGCAACACGTTTTGAGTGTGATGGCGCACGGATGCCAGGTCATGGCAGACCACCACCAAGGTGCGGCCTGACGCGTGCCAGGCATGGATGTGTTTCCAGCACAGCGCCTGGCCCTCTTCATCAAGGGCGGCGTGGGGTTCGTCGAGCAGCAGCACCGGCGACTCCGACAGGCTCATGCGTGCCAGCAGCGCACGCTGCAACTGGCCGCCGGACAAGGCCATTAACGGGCGCTGTTCCAGGCCGCTGAGGCACCAGTCTTCAAGTACGGCTTGCAGGCGCTGGCTGCGCTGTTGCGGGCTGAGTTGCAAACCCCAGAAACCGGCGGCGACCAGTTCTTGCAGGCTGATGGGAAACTGCCGGTCCAAGTGCTGTTGCTGCGGCAGCAACGCCAGGCCGCCACGTCGCGGCACGTTCACGCTGACCTTACCGGTCAACGGCTTTTGCAGGCCCGCAATGACTTTGAGCAGGCTGCTCTTGCCGGTGCCATTGGCGCCGATCACGCCGGTGAGGCTGCCTTTTTCAAGGGTGAAATCCACAGGTGGCGTCAGCGGTTGGCCGGGCGCGCCCCAGCGCAAAGCGGTGCAGGTGATCATGCAGAGTGTCTCGTCCAGCGGCTTTCAGCCACGGCATCGTGCGCGTGCAGGCTTTCGGCGTGGATCACTTTGAGGTGAAAGGCGTTGATCGCGTCCGAGCGTTTCAAGGCGAGGTTTACGCGGCGGGCGGCGTCTTCGCAGAACATCAGGTTCTGCCCGTTGGCGAGGGCGAAGGCTTGCTCGTCGGCGCGTTTCACCGCGGTTTGCACGGCGGTTCCGAGTGCGGCTTCGACGTCGTTGATCAGTTCGACCAAGGGCAGCTGCTCACCTTGTAGGTGCACATGTAGTTGCGCGCTGCTGCGCTGGCTGTGGGGTGTGGCGACAATCCCCTTGGCGCTGCCGAGCCAGGTCAGTACGTCTGCATGCTGCAAAGCTGTGTTGGCGAAATCCTCGATAAATTGCTGCTGAATCAACTGCCTGGCGAGCGCGGCCGAGCATGGGCAGGTCGAGGAGTACGCGACGTCAATTTTTAGTTCCACGTGGAACATCTGGTTTTCCAACTGCGCTTCGATGCTGACCGGATAGCTTTTCCAGCCGGTCAGAGGGCTGACCAACGCTGGGCGCTTGAGCAGCAAATCAGTGTGGATGCGCAGGTAAGCGTTCTTAGATAAACCTTCATGACTGTCGAGAAAACGCTGCAGTACAGTGCGCAGAAGTGCAGGGGTGAGGGGCTGCTGGTCGAGCATCTCCAGTGCCAGGTACAGGCGTGACATGTGGATGCCGCGTGCGGTGCCGTCGTCGAGGCTGACACCCGCGTCGGCGGTGGCGGCCAGGCGCTGGCCGTCTATCAGAATTGGCAGGGCAATGCCGCACATGCCGACCCAGTCGAGTGGCAAGGCTTGGCGTGAAGCCTGCGCGGCAATGTCCGGCAAGGTCAGCGCGTTCATAAGCAGGTCCATCGTTGGAAATAATTCGACATGTTATAGTATAACAATCAAGTCGACGATGAATTTTCTACGCCAGCCTTTGTTCAGCCATGTCGAGCAGGGACGCTCCTTTATTCGCGGTATTTGTCATGCACAGACGTCAGCTTCTTAACCTGCTCTTGGCCAGCCCCCTTTTCGTCCTGCCGTTCACGGTTCACGCCACGCAAATCCGCAACGCGCGCTTATGGCGTTCGGACGACAAGCTACGGCTGGTGTTCGACCTTAGTGGCCCGGTGCAGTACAAGACCTTCTCGCTGACCGCGCCGGAGCGTTTGATCATCGACCTGAGCGGCGCCGGGCTCAGTGGGGATTTTTCGCAGCTGGTGCTGAAAAACAGCGGCATCACTTCGATTCGCTCGGGACATTTCGGCCAGAACGACACGCGCATCGTGCTGGACCTGGCGGCGCCGATGCAGCTCAACAGCTTTGTGCTGCCGCCCCAGGATGGCCAAGGGCACCGTCTGGTGCTGGACCTGACCCGCGCGACCCAGGCGCCCCGTCAAATCGCAGCTGAATCGGCGCCGTTAGTGGCTTCGGTGGACAAAGCCCATCCCAAGCGCGACATCATCGTAGTGGTCGACCCCGGTCACGGCGGCAAAGATCCCGGCGCCATTGGCTCCAAGGGCCAGCGCGAAAAAGATGTGGTGTTGTCCATCGCCCAACTGCTGGCCAAGCGCTTGAAGCGCGAAAAGGGCTTTGATGTGAAGCTGGTACGCAACGACGACTTCTTCGTGCCGCTGCGCAAGCGCGTGGACATCGCCCGTCGACACAAAGCCGATATGTTCATCTCCGTACACGCCGACGCCGCGCCACGCCTGACCGCGTCGGGGGCTTCGGTGTATGCGTTGTCCGAAGGCGGCGCCACCTCCGCCACGGCGCGCTTTATGGCTCAGCGCGAAAACGGCGCGGACCTGCTGGGCGCCACCACGCTGCTCAATCTCAAGGACAAGGACCCGATGCTGGCAGGGGTGATTCTTGATATGTCGATGAACGCCACCATCGCTTCCAGCCTGCAATTGGGCAGTTCGGTGCTGGGCAGCTTGCAGAGCATCACGTCGTTGCATCAGAAGCGTGTGGAACAGGCGGGGTTTGCGGTGCTCAAGTCACCGGATGTGCCGTCGATTTTGGTGGAGACCGGGTTTATCTCCAATGCCCGGGACGCGCAGCGGCTGGTGACTGCACGTCACCAGCAGGCTGTGGCTGACGGATTATTCGAGGGCCTGAGAAATTACTTCCAGAAGAATCCGCCGATCAACAGCTATATGGCCTGGGTGCAAGACCAGAAAACGCCCGTGCTTAGCAGCCGGTGAGACGGCTGCAGGTGAAGGTGGCGCCGGCGCCCCCGGAACTGGAGAAGCGGTTGATCGTGGTCCAACCGACTCTGCGTGTGTAACCGACCCACGCTTCACCGTCCGACGCCAGCCCGGTGAAGAACGTCAATTGTCCGTAGCGACTGTTGGTCTGCGCCCAGTAGCGTTTACCTATCACCTCAAAACCACGCAAATACGTGGTGCTGCCAACCGTCGCTACGCTGTAGGCGTTGCCCAACGGGTCTACGCAGGCCAGCAGGTTGGCGCTGCGCGTGCAATTGGCCAACAGGCTTGGCGTTTGGGCATTGGCCTGGGTCGCGAAAATCAGCAGCAGGCCATACGGCAGATAGTTCATGGGCGTTCTCGACATCAGCAGGCGCCAGCATTGCCGTCTTCATCACGTTGAGCAAGCGGGGGTTGGCTTATTTGTGTTGTTATACTATAACATTAATAACAGCCCGATTCGAACGGGCGGCCTGATGAGTATGACCTGATGCCCAATCGACTCCCCGTTACCGTGCTGTCCGGCTTCCTCGGCGCCGGTAAAAGTACGCTGCTTAACTACATCCTGCGCAACCGCGACAACCTGCGGGTGGCGGTGATCGTCAACGACATGAGTGAAATCAACATCGACGGCAGCCAAGTGCAGCGCGATGTCACCCTCAACCGCGCCGAAGAAAAACTGGTGGAGATGAGCAACGGCTGCATCTGCTGCACCTTGCGTGAAGACCTGCTG
This sequence comes from Pseudomonas sp. ARP3, assembly GCF_001029595.1. Taxonomy (NCBI): domain Bacteria; kingdom Pseudomonadati; phylum Pseudomonadota; class Gammaproteobacteria; order Pseudomonadales; family Pseudomonadaceae; genus Pseudomonas; species Pseudomonas sp. ARP3. The sequence continues at coordinate 58,946 of NZ_LEKF01000013.1, read as the reverse complement.
GAAGAAGTCGCCAAGCTCGCCAGGGACGGGCGCTTCGATTACCTGCTGATCGAATCCACGGGTATTTCCGAGCCTCTGCCGGTGGCCGAAACCTTTACCTTCCGCGATGAAAACCAGCAAAGCCTGGCGGATATCGCACGTTTGGACACCATGGTCACCGTGGTCGACGGCATCAACTTCCTGCTCGACTACCAGGCTGCCGAAAGCCTGGCCTCGCGCGGTGAGACGTTGGGTGAAGAGGACGAGCGCTCGATCACCGACCTGCTGATCGAGCAGATCGAGTTCGCCGACGTGATTCTGATCAGCAAGATCGACCTGATCAGCCAGCACGAGCGCGAGGAGTTGATGGCGATCCTTGAGCGCCTCAACGCTCACGCCAAGATCATCCCGATGGTGATTGGCGAGGTGCCTCTGGACCAGATCCTCAACACCGGCCGCTTCGACTTCGAGCGCGCCGCCCAGGCGCCCGGCTGGCTGCAGGAATTGCGCGGCGAGCATGTGCCGGAAACCGAAGAGTACGGTATCGCGTCCACCGCTTATCGTGCGCGGCGCCCGTTCCATCCGCAGCGTTTCTACGACTTTATTGACCGCCCCTGGGTCAACGGCAAATTGCTGCGTTCCAAAGGCTTTTTCTGGCTGGCCAGCAAGCATCAGGATGCGGGCAGTTGGTCCCAGGCCGGTGGCTTGATGCGCCATGGATTCGCCGGGCGCTGGTGGCGTTTCGTGCCGAAAAACCAGTGGCCGCAGGATGAAGAAAGCGTCGCGGCAATCATGGGCAATTGGCAACTGAGCAACGGCGATTGCCGTCAGGAACTGGTGTTTATCGGGCAACACATCGACTTTGCCCAGCTACGCGCCGAGTTGGATGCATGCTTGCTCACTGATGAAGAAATGGCCCTGGGTGTCGATGGATGGCGCTTGCTGGCCGATCCTTTTGGCCCTTGGTACGACGAGGTGGCCTGATGCTCGCTGCACTGCCGCCCTTGCGTCCGCTGATTCGCCAGACCCGCGGCGAAACCCCGTTGGCGCTGTCTGAAATCCTCGAAGAGGGCGTAAATCTGGCGCTGTGGCAGCGGCAATTACCCCTGCATATTGCCGAATTCGGCGCCTTGCTGGTTTCGCTCAACGAGCCCGTAGCCGATTCGTTGGTGGTGGAACTGGGCAGCGATGAGGCGGTGCCGAATTTGCAAGGATTGGCGGGCAATTGCCGCGATCTTGAAGGCTATGAGGGATTTATTGCCGATGTGTCCTGGTTGACCAGCGCCTTTGCCTGCCTGCTCGGCGCCCGACGCATTGGCGTGCGCCTGCGCTTGCTGGATAAAGCCATGTGCCCACGGTTTCACGTCGACCACGTACCGGTGCGGCTGATCACCACCTATGCCGGGATCGGCAGCCAGTGGTTGCGGGAGGGGGTCATGGACCGGCGTCACTTGGGACAACCCGAAGCCGAACCCACCGCACGTGTTGAGCAGATCCATTGTGGCGAAGTGGCCTTGCTCAAAGGCAGCAAGTGGCACGGTAACGAAGGCCACGGTTTGATCCATCGTTCGCCGGCGCTCAAAGAAGGCGAGCGCCGATTGATCCTGACGCTGGATTGGCTGGCATAACCGCGTAGGATCAAGCGCTCTACACGGCCTGAATGATGCCCTCCATGCTGCAGAACATTCCCACTCATGTGATAGCCGGGCCACTAGGTGCCGGCAAGACTAGCCTGATCAGGCAACTGCTGGCCCAACGCCCGGAAGATGAGCGCTGGGCAGTATTGATCAATGAGTTCGGCCAGATCGGCCTGGACGCCGCGCTGCTGACCCAGGATGACGACGGTATTGCCTTGGGCGAGGTCGCCGGTGGCTGCCTGTGTTGTGTGAACGGTGCACCGTTCCAGGTAGGTCTTAGCCGTTTGTTGCGTAAGGCCAAGCCGCATCGTTTGTTTATCGAGCCATCGGGGTTGGGCCATCCGGCGCAGTTGCTCAAGCAGTTGCGCCAAGTGCCGTGGCAGGGCGTGTTGACGGTCCAGCCTTGTGTGCTGGTCCTGGATGCCCAGGCCCTGGCCAGAGGCAACCCCTTGCCGCCGGCACAGCAGGAAACACTGACCAATGCTGGGCTGCTGGTCTTGAACAAGGAGGAGGGGCTGGACGCGGTGCAGCGTCAGGCGATTGAGGCCCGGTTACCCGATTGCCCGCGTTACTGGACCCATCAGGCGCATCTGCCATTGGCCCTGCTGCCGGGGTTGGATCAGCACGCGGGCGAGGCTGTGGATAACGGTCATGAGTCCCCAGGCTTGGCGCATATACCGGCGATCTGGAGCGATCCGACCGTGCCGATCTGCTTGAGCCATGCCCAGGACGGCGGCTGGAGTGTGGGTTGGCGTTGGCATCCTAGCCAGCAATTCGACACTCAACGCGTGGCGGCGTGGCTGGCAGACCTTGCGTGGCGGCGCGCCAAGCTGGTTATCCACAGCCGCGACGGTTGGGTCAGCGCCAATGCTCTGGATAACTGCTCGCTCGCGTGGCTGCCCAGCGAATGGCGCCGTGATTCTCGTGTTGAATTGATCTTCAGCACGCCACAGGATGTGGCGGCATTGCAGGCCGGGTTGGCGGCCTGCCGTTATTGACGGTGCTTGGTGCTGTGGTCCTGGCGCCATTGGCTCAGCTCGATGATCTCGGCGCTAGGCAAAGGTGTCTTGATCTCGAACGGGTAGGGCGCCAGTTCAATCTGCGCGCTATGGGCGCCGAACTGAGTGATGGTGCCGGGGTGGCGGGTTTCGCCGGTCACGGTGAACTCGAAATTGTAGACCCGCGCCAAACGCCGCCGTCCATTGGCATCCTTTACAAAGCCGATGCGCTTGAGCGCTACCGCGCCGTCCAGCAGCTCGATGTCGAGCTTGGCGCAATGCTGCTTGACCCGCTCCAACGCGCGCTCGCGCAAGCCGTGGTTGTGCCACACCCAGGCGGCACCGGTCGCCAGCAGCATCAACACAAACATGTTTCCCAGGGTCAGCATGCGATGAACTCCAACAAAGTGAGAGCAGCTTAACTGTGTCGCCGGTCTGTCGTACAGGCTGCGTTTAGTCGCATACTGCGCGGCCAGAATCCAAACGGCTTTACGGAAATCCCCTGCATGAAACGCACCCCTCATCTGCTTGCGATCCAGTCTCATGTGGTCTTTGGCCACGCCGGAAACAGCGCCGCCGTGTTCCCCATGCAGCGGGTCGGGGTAAACGTCTGGCCGCTCAACACGGTGCAGTTCTCCAACCACACCCAGTATGGACAGTGGGCGGGAGAAGTGTTGGCGCCGCAGCAAATTCCTGCGTTGGTGGAAGGCATTGCCGCCATCGGCGAGCTGGGTAACTGCGACGCCATCCTGTCCGGTTACCTGGGCAGTGCGGACCAGGGCCGGGCGATCCTCAGCGGCGTGGCGCGCATCAAGGCAGTCAATCCCAAGGCGCTTTACTTATGCGACCCGGTAATGGGGCATCCGGAAAAAGGCTGCATCGTGCCCCAGGAAGTCAGCGATTTCCTGCTTGATGAAGCCGCGGCCATGGCCGACTTCCTGTGCCCCAACCAACTGGAACTGGACAGTTTTGCCGGGCGCAAACCGCGCTCGCTGTTCGATTGCCTGGCCATGGCCAAGGCGTTGCTAGCCCGTGGGCCCAAGGCGGTTCTGGTCAAGCATTTGGATTACCCGGGCAAGTTGCCGGACGGCTTCGAGATGCTGCTGGTAACCGCCGACGCCAGTTGGCACCTGCGCCGGCCGTTGCTGGCCTTCCCGCGCCAGCCGGTGGGGGTGGGAGACCTGACATCCGGGTTGTTCCTGGCGCGTGTGTTGTTGGGGGACAGCTTACTGGCGGCCTTTGAGTTCACCGCTGCGGCCGTCCACGAAGTACTGCTGGAGACCCAGGCTTGCGCCAGTTATGAATTGGAGCTGGTGCGCGCCCAGGACCGTATCGCCCATCCTCGCGTTCGCTTCGAAGCGACACCCATCACTCTGTAAGCACACCTGACCCAATGTGGGAGCAAGCCCGCTCCCACATTGTTGTTGGGTTTACGGCCTCAACCTTACGGCGCGTCGGCCTTGATTTCCTGATAGCGCTTTTCCAGCTCCTGGCGAATCTGCCGACGTTGTTGAGCCTGCACAAAGCGCCGCTTGCTTTCACTGTTATGCGGTTGCAACGGCGGGACGGCAGCCGGTTTGCGCTGGTCGTCCACCGCCACCATGGTAAAGAAGCAGCTGTTGGTATGCCGCACCGAGCGCTCGCGAATGTTCTCGGTCACCACCTTGATGCCCACTTCCATGGAGGTATTGCCGGTGTAATTGACCGAAGCGAGAAAGGTCACCAGCTCGCCGACATGGATCGGCTCGCGGAAAATCACCTGATCCACCGATAACGTCACCACATAGCGCCCGGCGTAACGGCTGGCGCAGGCGTAGGCCACTTCGTCGAGGTACTTGAGCAAGGTGCCGCCATGGACATTGCCTGAGAAGTTGGCCATATCAGGGGTCATCAAGACCGTCATCGACAGCTGGGCGTTTCCGGGTTCCATAGCTCACTCACGGGTTATAGGCATTGGTGGGGAAAGCACCTCTGCGGGTGCTGGACTCTTTACTGCGCTAGCCCTAACGGGACGCCGGCGGGCGGCTTGCCGTCACGCGTAGGCCGATCTGTTTCCATATATTGCACCGGCTTTTCGCCGGAAGTCGCGGTGTTAACCTTCAAAAGCCCGTCTCAGGGCATTTCTTACGATTTAGGTGGACTTTTCCTTCAGCTTTTTAAGGCCAGTTAACGCTGCGAGCTGAAGTGGGAAAAGCGCCGGTACCCTCAAGGAGCCCCTCGCCATGCACGCCATCAGCTTTATCCAGGACTTGGCTGTGATCATGTTGGTGGCAGGGGTGGTTACCATCCTGTTTCATCGGCTTAAGCAGCCCGTGGTGCTGGGGTATATCGTCGCCGGCTTTATCATCGGCCCCCACACGCCGCCCTTCGGGCTGATCCACGACGAAGACACCATCAAGACACTGGCCGAGCTGGGGGTGATCTTCCTGATGTTCTGCCTGGGCCTGGAGTTCAGCCTACGCAAGTTGTTCAAGGTGGGTGCCACTGCGTTTATCGCGGCGTTCCTGGAAATCATCCTGATGATCTGGATCGGCTACGAAATCGGCCGCTGGTTCGACTGGAGCACCATGGACTCGCTGTTCCTCGGCGCGATCCTGGCCATCTCTTCCACCACCATCATCGTCAAAGCCCTCAATGACCTGAAGATGAAAGACCAGCGCTTCGCCCAACTGATTTTCGGCGTGCTGATCGTGGAAGACATCCTCGGGATCGGCATCATCGCGCTGTTGTCGAGCATCGCCGTCAGCGGCACGGTCAGCTCCGGCGAGGTGTTTTCCACGGTCGGCAAGCTCTCGCTGTTCATGGTCGTCGCGCTGGTGATCGGTATTCTGCTGGTGCCGCGCCTGCTGGCCTATGTGGCCAATTTCGAAAGCAACGAGATGTTGCTGATTACCGTGTTGGGCCTGTGCTTCGGTTTCTGCCTGCTGGTGGTCAAACTGGAATACAGCATGGTGCTGGGCGCGTTCCTGATTGGCGCGATCATGGCCGAGTCGCGGCAGTTGCTTAAGATTGAGCGCCTGATCGAGCCGGTTCGCGACATGTTCAGTGCGATTTTCTTTGTCGCCATCGGTCTGATGATCGACCCTCGGATCCTGCTTCAGTACGCCTGGCCTATCGCTGTGATCACCGTCGCGGTGGTGCTGGGCAAGATGCTCTCCTGTGGCCTGGGGGCGTTTATCGCGGGTAACGATGGGCGTACGTCATTGCGGGTCGGCATGGGCCTGTCACAGATAGGCGAGTTTTCCTTCATCATCGCGGCGTTAGGGATGACGTTGCAGGTGACCAGCGACTTTCTGTATCCGGTGGCGGTGGCGGTCTCGGCCATTACCACTTTGCTCACCCCCTATCTGATTCGTGGGGCCGACCCATTGTCATTGAAGATGGCGGCGGTGATGCCTCGGCGCATGAGCCGGGTGTTCGGCATGTACGGTGAGTGGCTGCGCAGCATTCAACCTCAGGGAGAGGGCGCGATGCTGGCGGCGATGATCCGCAAAATCGTCCTGCAAGTAGGGGTGAATCTGGCGCTGGTGGTGGCGATCTTCTTTGCCGGCAGCTATTTCGCCGCACATATCGGCGGGTATCTGGAGGGTTGGATCAGCGATCCCAGCTGGCAAAAGGCATTGATCTGGGGCGGGGCGCTGCTGTTGTCGCTGCCGTTTTTGATCGCGGCGTACCGCAAGCTCAAAGCCCTGTCGATGTTGCTGGCGGAGATGAGCGTCAAGCCGGAAATGGCCGGACGGCATACCCAGCGTGTGCGGCGGGTGATTGCCGAGCTGATTCCGATTCTGTCGCTGTTGGTGATCTTTCTGCTTTTGGCCGCGTTGTCGGCCAGTATCCTGCCGACCAACAAGTTGCTGGTGCTGATCGCGGTGGTTGCGGCGGCGGTGGCGGCGGTGCTCTGGCGCTGGTTCATCCGCGTGCATACGCGGATGCAGGTCGCGTTGTTGGAAACGCTGGACAACCATAACGATACGCCGGAGCACTAAAGCGCCGAGTACGGGACTCAGCTTTCCAGCCAGACGTCCCGCGCCCAGTGCCATACCGATTCCCAGGTTTCTTCCTGGACAAGTTCCTCTTCGGCGGACCACAGCACCACAGTGCCGTCTTCCTCAACGCAGTAGTAGTCGTCGCCGTCCTGGCAGATCGGGATCAGGCTACGCTCCACACCGGCATCCCAGGCATTGGCGGCCACGTCCGGCAGGTAGGTATGGGATTGAGGGTCGGTGACAGTCACCGGCTCCAGGCTGCCGTAGACCACGTCGCTGACGGTCAGCAGAAATTCGCGGAAGACAAAGGGGATATCGATGAACAGCTGTTCTTCGATTTCCACCAGCAGGTCTTCGTCAGGCAGTTCCAGCGGAACCGGAACCGGTTCGTTGGCTTCACGCAGTTGTTCGATGATTTCTTCCACGGCCGGGATCCTCTTGCTGATGGCGCGGGTTGATAGGGGCGTTTTATACAGTAGCTCGCTATAAGTGCAACCGTGAAATAGAAAACCCCGGACAGGTCCGGGGTTTCGTTGTTGCGGGCTCAAGCGAGCGGGGATCAGCCGTTCTGGCGGATACCGGCGACCAGCCAAGGCTGGTTATCGCCCTGGGCGCGTTCCATGTTCCAGCTTTCGCTGAACGCTTCGCCCTGGTCGAAACGCGAGGTTTTCGACACACCGCTGAAAGTCAGGGTGGCGATGGTCTTGTCGGCGCGATCATCCACACCGTCAAGCTGGACGCGCAGGTCGTCGATATAGGTCGACTGGAAACCGTCGCCCAGATCGGCGCGTTCGCGCTTGAGGAACTCCAGCAGTTGCGGGGTCACGAACTCGGCGATCTTGTCCATTTCGTTGGCGTCCCAATGCTGCTGCAGGGACTGGAAGTGGCTGCGGGCCGCTTCGATAAAACGCTCTTCGTTGAACCAGGCCGGTGCATTGATCACCGGACGGGCGGCAGGCGCTGCCGAACCACCGAAGATCGAGCCCATGGCCGGCTTCTGCTCGAACACTTCACGCTGCATCGGCGCGCCGGCCGGAGCCAGGTGCTCCTGCTGCTTGCGGCGACGGGCGGCGATAAAGCGGAAGATCACGAAGGCAATGACCGCGAGGATCAGGATGTCGAAGATCTGCATGCCCTGGAAGCCGCCACCCATGAACATGGACGCCAGCAGGCCACCGGCTGCGATACCGGCCAGAGGGCCCAACCAGCGCGAAGCGCCGCCGGCCTTGGCCGCAGCGCCTGCTGCACCGGCCGCGCCTGCGGTGGCTGCTGCACCGCCCGCACCGGCGGATGGGGCCATTTGGCTGGTCTGGTGAGTGGGGGCTGCGCCCGAACTTTTGCCGCCACCGAAGCGTTTGGCGTTGGCGTCGAGGCTCATCGTCAGGCCGATGCACAACGCCATGGCGATGCTAAGAAAACGTTTCATAAAGGGAATTCCCATTTGTGGATTGCACGCGCGCCATGTTGCACAGGTGTAATGACAGTGGCTAGCGACATAATGTTTCGGGCTTTTGCGTAGGACTGAATCCGAAAGATCTGTAGGACTAATTACAGATATGGGCCCGCGCTCGTTAAAAACAAGGATAACGAGCGGCAAGCCCGCAGTTCAGATCGCTTCGAGCTTGGCGTAACCCATCATCAGCCACTTGCTGCCTTCGGCGAAGTTCACCTGCACGCGGGCCTGGGCACCGGCGCCTTCGAAGTTGAGGATCACGCCTTCGCCGAAGATCGCATGCTTGACCTGCTGGCCAAGGCTGAACGGCGTTTCCGGAATCTCAGAACCGGCGAACATGTTGCTGGAGTTCTGCTGCTGGCCACCGCCGAATGGGCGACTGACGCTGTTGGACAAGCGCACTTCCTGGATCAGACCCTTTGGCACTTCGCGTACGAAGCGCGACACCTTGTTGTAGGTTTCGCTGCCGTACAGCCGTCGGGTCTCGGCGTAGGTCATCACCAGGTTCTGCATGGCCCGGGTAATGCCCACGTAGGCCAGGCGGCGTTCTTCCTCAAGGCGGCCGGGTTCTTCCAGGCTCATCTTGTGTGGGAACAGGCCTTCTTCCATGCCCACCAGGAACACGTACGGGAATTCCAGGCCCTTGGCGCTGTGCAGAGTCATCAGCTGAATGCTGTCTTCGTGCTCGTCGGCCTGGGTATCGCCGGCTTCCAGGGACGCATGGCCGAGGAATGCGGCGAGCGGGGTCAGTTCTTCGTCTTCCTCAGTGTTCTCGAATGCACGAGCCGCGCTGACCAGTTCCTCAAGGTTTTCCACCCGGGCCTGGCCTTTCTCGCCTTTTTCCGCTTCGTGATAGGCGATCAATCCGGACTGCTCGATTACGGTCTGGGTCATCAAGTGCAGGGGCATTTCCGCGCACTTGGCCGCGAGGTTCTCGATCAGTTCGACAAACACGCCCAGCGCCCCGGCTGCGCGACCGGTCAAACCCTTGTTGGCGATCAGCAGGCGCATGGCCTCCCACATCGACACATCGGCGTGGCGGGCATGCTCGCGGATCGCTTCAACGGTTTTCTCACCAATGCCACGGGCCGGGATATTGATCACCCGCTCCAACGCCGCGTCGTTACCACGGCCTTCCAGCAAGCGCAGGTAGGCCATGGCGTTCTTGATTTCCGCGCGCTCGAAGAAGCGCTGGCCGCCATAAATGCGGTAGGGGATGCGCTCGCGCAACAAGGCTTCTTCCAGCACCCGCGATTGGGCGTTGGAGCGGTACAGAATGGCGATATCGCTGCGGGCGATGCCGGTTTTCAAGGCGCTTTCGATGGTTTCGACCACATAGCGCGCTTCATCGTGTTCGTTGAATGCGGCGTACAGGTTGATCGCTTCGCCTTCGCCGCCGTCGGTCCACAATTCCTTGCCCAGACGCCCGGTGTTGTTGGCGATCAAGGCGTTGGCAGCCTTGAGAATGCCGGCAGTGGAGCGGTAGTTCTGCTCCAGGCGGATAGTGACCGCGTCCGGGAAATCCTCGGAATACTGATAGATGTTCTCGATTTTCGCGCCGCGCCAGCCGTAGATCGACTGATCGTCGTCGCCCACCACCATCAGGCTGTCGCCGCCCTTGGCCAGCAGGCGCAACCACGCGTACTGCACGGCGTTAGTGTCCTGGAACTCGTCCACCAGAATGTGCCGGAAGCGCTTCTGGTAATGGGCCAGCAAGCCCGGGTTGTCGCGCCACAGGTCAAGGGCGCGCAGCAGCAATTCGGAGAAGTCGATCACGCCGGCGCGTACGCAAGCAGCCTCGTAGGCTTCATAAATGCTGCGCATGGTGGCCAGGAACAGGTCGCCACTGGCCTGAATATGTTGCGGGCGCAGCCCTTCGTCTTTCTGGCCGTTGATAAACCACTGGGCCTGACGCGCGGGCCAGCGTTGTTCATCGAGGCCCAACTCGCGAATCACGCGCTTGACCAGGCGTTGCTGGTCGTCGCTGTCCAGAATCTGGAAGGTCTGGCTCAGGCCTGCTTCCTGCCAGTGGGCACGCAACAGGCGATGCGCCAGGCCGTGGAAGGTGCCGACCCACATACCGGCCGGGCTGATTCCCATCAGCTGCTCGATGCGATGGCGCATCTCGGCGGCGGCCTTGTTGGTGAACGTCACCGACAGGATGGAGTGCGGCGATGCGTTCTCGACCTGGATCAACCAGGCGATACGGTGCACCAGCACTCGGGTTTTACCGGAGCCAGCACCGGCCAGGACCAACTGACGGCCAACGGGGGCCGCTACGGCCTGGCGTTGGGCATCGTTGAGGGAATTAAGCAAAAGAGAGAGATCATCGCGCATCGGCGCATTCTATGGCCCTCGGGGGAGTGGGGCAAATGCCAATGCCGGGCGGTCGAGACAAAACCTTCGGCATGCTCCTTGCGCCGGCGCGGCGGATGACCGGTTGGTCAGGTGACGCAGCCCGCGCGGTGTCTCGCTCAAGCCGTCTGGCCCAAAGGTTTGCGCGGCGCAGCCGTGAGGTTTTTATGACGTGGAGCAGTTTGGCCGGAGCGCTTGCTTGTGTATGCTCCGTCGACGTTTCGGGCTCACCATTATAAGAACACTGCCTATGACCCTCAGCACTGACCTGCCCAGCTCCTCGGCCGCGCCCGCGCAGGTTATTCACAAACAGTACGCCACCGAAATGGCCGTCGAGCGCACACGCCTGTTGTATCAGGGGTCGCTGCTGCCGACCTTGTTGATGCTGGTCAACGGAGTGGTGTGTGCCTGGTTGTTGTGGAACCCCGCCCAATACCTGCTCGACAGCATCTGGCTGGTGTGGCTGCTGGCGTTGGTGGCTCTGCGCGTGATCCAGGTGGCGGCGTTCGATTCGGCCATGCCCAGCCGTCAGGCCAGGCCGATTTGGCGACGCATGTTCATGCTCGGTTCGGCAGTCAGCGGTCTAACCTTGGCCACGGCCGCCATCGCCCTGGCGCCGGTCAACAGTTTCATGCAGCAGGCGTGGGTGTTCGGCCTGATCGGCGCGGCCACGTTGTCGGCCAGCGTGGCGTATGCCGTAAGTTTTCCTGCGTTTCTGTCATTTGCTTTGCCCTGTCTGGTGCCTTCCATTGTCTATCTGTTCTGGAACGGCGAGCCGCAGCAACAAGGTTGGGGCGTACTCGGCCTGATTCTGCTGGCGTCCTTGAGCCTGGTGGCATGGCAGGTCAATCGCCTGATTCAGCGTGGCCTATTGCGCCGCTTTCAAAACCAGGCATTGATCGAGCATCTGCAGCAGGCGCAGCAGCGCAGTGAGCAGTTGAATCAGGACTTGGTGCGTGAAGTCGAGCAACGGCGCCAGGTCGAGCAGGAATTGCGCGACGTACAAGTCGGCTTGCAGGATCGCGTGGCGCAACGCAGCCAGGAACTGGACCTCGCCAGCCAGGCCCTGAATAAAAGCGAAGCACGCCTGGTCATGGCGTTGCAGGCCAGTGAGTTGGGGCTGTGGGACTGGAACCTGCAAACCGACGAAGTGCATCACACCCAGATCAAAGAGCTGTTCGGCCTGGAGCCTGAATGCATCACGGCCATGCTCAGTCACCTCAAGCCGCGCCTGCACCCCGATGACCTGCCGTTGCTCAAGCGCGCACTGGTAGAGCACCTCAAAGGCCGTAGCGAGGACTACCAGGTGGAATACCGTGTGCGGCACGCCGACGGTCGCTGGGTCTGGATCGAAGACCGCGGCCGTGCGGTTGAACGTAGCCCCAGCGGGCGCGTGATCCGCATGCTCGGCACTCGCCGGGATATCAGCGCTGGCAAAGCCCTGGAAGAGCAACAGCGCCTGGCATCGACGGTGTTCGAGGCGGCCAGCGAAGGCATCGTGATCCTCGACCCGAACTACGTACTGATTGCCGTCAACCAGGCGTTCAGCCGTGTCACCGGCTTTGAGCGCGATGACATGCTGGGTCGCAACGTGGTGGAGTTGCCCAGCAGCCGCGATGCGCGGCGTCACTTCCCGATGATCCGTCAGGCATTGCTCATGCACGGCACCTGGCAGGGCGAATTGGTGGAAACGCGCAAAAACGGCGAACTCTACCCGCAGTGGCTGCAACTTAATGTAGTGCGCGATGTTCGGGGAAACGTCAGTCATATCGTGGGGTTCTTCGCCGATTTGTCGGCGCGCCGCGAGTCCGAAGAACGCATGCGTCACCTTACTCACTACGACGAACTGACCGGCCTGGCTAACCGCTCGCTGTTCCGTGAACGGCTGCGTGAAGCCCATCAAAGAGTGCGTAAGGGAGGGCGCAGCCTGGCGCTGCTGCACATCAATCTGGATCGCTTCAAGCTGCTCAATGACAGCCTGGGGCACGAAGTGGCCGACCAGCTGTTGCAGAAAATGGCGCGGCGCCTGATCAACGCCTTGCCCGAGGCCGACACTATTGCGCGCTTGTCCGGCGATGAATTTGCCGTGTTGTTCGATGCCTACGGCAGCCTGTCGAGCCTGGCGCGGGTGGCCACGCGGCTGCTGGCCAAGCTGCGGGTGCCGGTCACGGTGGAGGGGCATGAATTGGTGGTCAGTGCGTCGATGGGTGTCAGCCTTTTGCCGGATAACGCACGGGAAATTTCCGCGCTGGTCAGCCAAGCCAACATGGCCATGCAGCACGCCAAGCATCTGGGCGGCAACAACTTCCAGTTCTACACCGACAGCCTGCAAGCCAGCACCCTGGAGCGCTTGCAGCTGGAAAACCACCTGCGCAAAGCCATCGAAGAGCGCCAGCTCAGCGTGTTCTACCAGCCCAAGTTGTGCCTGGCCACCGGCAAGCTCAACGCCGCCGAGGCGCTGATCCGCTGGGAGCATCCGCAGTGGGGCATGGTGCCGCCGGCCGAGTTTATCGGCCTGGCCGAGGAGACCGGCCTGATCGTGCCGCTGGGGGAGTTCGTGTTGCGTGAAGCCTGCTGGCAGGCGTGCGAATGGCAGCGTCAGGGGTTGGCGCCGATTCGGGTGTCGGTGAATTTGTCGGTGCACCAACTGCGTCAGGGCAAACTGGTCAGCCTGGTGCGCCAGGTGTTGGAGGAAACCGGTTTGGACCCGCAGTACCTGGAGCTGGAACTCACCGAAAGTCAGTTGCTCGACAGCGTCGAACACATCATTGCGACCTTCCGGCAATTACGCGATCTAGGCGTGAAACTGGCGATTGATGACTTTGGCACGGGGTATTCGTCCCTCAGTTACCTCAAGCGCATTCCGGTGGATTACGTAAAGATCGATCAAACGTTTATTCGCGGCCTGGGCCAAGGTCGCGAAGACGCGGCGATTACCCGGGCGATTATCGCCATGGCCCACGGCTTGGCGCTCAAAGTGGTGGCCGAAGGGGTAGAAGATCACCAGCAGTTGGATTTCCTGCGCGCAGAGCAGTGCGACGAGGTGCAGGGCTATCTGATCAGTCGGCCGATGCAGGCCGATGGCATGGCGGATTTGTTACGAAAAAATGCGGATTTTTCTTAGGGACACCGAGGGCGCCATTGTGGCTACAAAGCGTCTGCCCTTTGAATCAGAGGGCAGCAGGGCGATTTAGTGACGTGTTGGACGGGCAAAAGCGCAATTCTTGTAGTATAACTACAAGCTTGCTACATCCCCTGGCCCTGCCAATAACAAGAGTCCTGCCCTTTGAACCTGTTGCAACATATCGCCCAGTCGCGCCACCTGTTACGCAAATCGGAACTCAAGGTTGCCGATCATGTGCTGCTTGACCCTGCGGCTGTGATGCACAGTTCCATGGCCGACCTGGCCCACAGCGTGGGCATCAGCGAACCGACCATCGTGCGTTTTTGCCGCGCCATCGGTTGCTCCGGGTTCCAGGACTTAAAACTCAAACTGGCCCAAAGCCTGGCTGCTGGCGCCAGCTTTGGTCAGTTCGCGATTCACGAAGACGATTCCGTCGCCGACTACAGCCTGAAAATCTTCGACACCACCTTGCACACCCTGATGGAAGTGCGCGAAAAGCTCGACCCGGTGGCGCTGCAAAAAGCCGTGACGGCCATGTCTCAGGCCCAGCGTGTGGAGTTTTACGGTTTTGGCGCCTCCGGTGCGGTAGCGGCCGATGCCCAGCACAAATTCTTCCGTCTATTGCTCACGGCGGCGGCCTACAGCGACCCGCATATGCAGGCGATGTCGGCCGTGACCTTGAAGCCGACCGACGTGGCGATCTGCATTTCTCAGTCGGGCCGCTCCAAGGACCTGCTGATCACCGCCAACCTGGTGCGTGAAAGCGGTGCGTCGTTGATCACCCTGTGCCCGAGCCAGACACCGTTGGCGGAACTGTCCACGGTCAATCTGGCCATCGATGTGCACGAAGACACTGAGATCTACACCCCGCTGACCTCGCGCATTGCCCATCTGGTGGTGATCGATGTGTTGGCCATGGGCGTGGCCATGGCGCGCGGGCCGAGCCTGGTCAATCACCTCAAGAGCGTGAAGCGCAGCTTGCGCAGCCTGCGTCTCTCGCCCAAATCCGTCAAAGCCCTCGACGACTGAACGCTGTAAATACAGGCAAATGCGGAAGGGGCTTGCCCTCTCCGACATTGGATTGTCCTGTGTGTCCAGAATCTTCATCAGGCTGTCATCGCCCCGTCATCCCCCAAGGCCATCCTGAACTCCCGTACTCGCATTGGGAGATTCCAAATGGCACGTCCCTACGAAGACAGCAACAGCGCCGTCAAGACCCGTCGTCAGCAGGAAGACCAGCGCCGCATGGCGTTTCGTCGCGCAATCGAAGACCGTTGTGAGGAGCGCCAATTGCTCCAGAGCATCAGTGACTACCCGGAACTTCATTGGCAGGCACCCGCGGCCGCCCAGCGAAGCGTTCAGCCAGCGCGCTGATCTGCACCCGTTCGCTGCGGATAAAGCCCAGGAACGCATGGGCCACCGGTGACAGGCGCTTGGCCTTGGCCTGCACCAGGCACCAACTGCGGTAAAGCGGCAGCTCTTCCACCGGTAGCTCTTTGAGCCCGCCGGTGGCCAGTTCCAGGTTCAGGGCGTGGCGGGTCAGCAGGGCGATGCCCAGGCCGGCCACCACGCATTCGCGCTGTGCTTCGGCCGAGGCCACTTCTACCGTCTGGGTGAAGTGCACACGTTTTTCCTTGAAGTACTCTTCGCAGGCCAGCCGTGTACCGGAGCCGGGTTCGCGCAGCAGCAGGGTGTAGGGTTCCAGGTCTTGCAGGCGCAGTGGGCCTTGCAGGCTCAGCGGATGATCCGGCAACGCCACGGCGACGATGGGGTTATTCAGGAAAGGCAGGAATTCCAGGCCCATGTCCTGGGGCACCATGGACATGATCACCAGGTCGTCCCGGTTGTCCGAGAGGCGGCGGATCACCTGGGCGCGGTTGACCACGGTCAGTTGCAGTTGCACCTCCGGATGCTGGCGCTTGAAGGCGGCGAACAGGTGCGGCACGAAGTACTTGGCGCTGGACTCCACCGCCAGCTTCAACTGGCCTTGCAGCGAGCCCTGCATGTCCGACAACTGCATATCGAGGTTTTCCAGGCGCCCGAAGATATCGCGGCTGGCCCGTTGCAGAGCCTCGGCGGCCTCGGTCATATAGAGTTTCTTGCCGACATAGTCGAACAGCGGCTGGCCGATCAGCTCTTCGAGCTGGCGGATTTGCAGGCTGACCGCCGGTTGTGTCAGAGACATTTCCTCGGCGGCGCGGCTGTAAGAACGCAAATCGCACACTTCATTGAAGATTTGCAATTGACGCAACGTCATACGCATCAATGACTTACGCATTATTCCATTCCTTTCGCCCAAGGCCGTCCGGCCAACTATAAGTCTTTACTTATGCACGACCCAATAATTATTGATTTTTGTTAATCCCTTGCGCGGCTTAGTGTGTGTCTCGCGACTGACCTGAAACATTTGGTCACGCGTCGACCCGGCTCCAGCGGGTCGAAGAATGCAGCAATCGGCTCAAGGGAATTTCCAAGTGATAAAAAAGATCCTGATCGCCAACCGCGGTGAAATTGCCGTCCGCATCGTGCGGGCGTGCGCCGAGATGGGTATCCGTTCGGTCGCGGTCTATTCCGATGCCGACCGCCACGCGTTGCACGTCAAACGGGCCGACGAAGCCCACAGCATCGGTGCCGAGCCTCTGGCGGGCTACCTCAACCCGCGCAAGCTGGTGAACCTGGCGGTGGAAACCGGTTGCGATGCCCTGCACCCTGGCTATGGTTTCCTGTCGGAAAACGCTGAATTGGCGGATATCTGTGCCGAACGTGGGATCAAGTTCATCGGCCCCGCCGCTGAAGTGATCCGCCGCATGGGCGACAAGACCGAAGCGCGCCGCAGCATGATCAAGGCCGGCGTGCCGGTCACCCCCGGCACCGAAGGCAACGTGGCCGACATCCACGAAGCGCTCACCGAAGGCGACCGTATCGGTTACCCGGTGATGCTCAAGGCCACGTCCGGTGGTGGCGGTCGCGGCATCCGTCGCTGCAACAGCCGCGAAGAACTCGAACAAGCCTTCCCCCGCGTCATCTCCGAAGCCACCAAAGCTTTCGGTTCGGCGGAAGTGTTCCTGGAAAAATGCATCGTCAACCCTAAGCACATCGAGGCGCAGATCCTCGGGGATAGCTTTGGCAACGTGGTGCATTTGTTCGAGCGCGATTGCTCGATCCAGCGCCGCAACCAGAAGTTGATCGAGATTGCCCCCAGCCCGCAGCTGACCCCCGAACAGCGCGCCTACATCGGCGACCTGTCGGTGCGCGCGGCCAAAGCCGTGGGTTACGAGAACGCCGGCACCGTGGAGTTCCTGCTCGCCGAGGGCGAGGTGTACTTCATGGAGATGAACACCCGGGTGCAGGTGGAACACACCATCACTGAAGAAATCACCGGGATCGACATCGTTCGTGAGCAGATCCGCATCGCCTCGGGCCTGCCGTTGTCGGTGAAACAGGAAGACATCCAGCACCGTGGCTTTGCGTTGCAGTTCCGTATCAACGCCGAAGACCCGAAAAACAATTTCCTGCCCAGCTTCGGCAAGATCACCCGTTACTACGCCCCCGGCGGCCCCGGCGTGCGCACCGACACGGCGATCTACACCGGTTACACCATCCCGCCGTTCTACGACTCCATGTGCCTGAAACTGGTGGTCTGGGCGTTGACCTGGGAAGAAGCCATGGACCGCGGCCTGCGTGCCCTGGACGACATGCGCCTGCAAGGCGTGAAGACCACCGCCGCCTACTATCAGGAAATCCTGCGCAACCCGGAATTCCGTAGCGGCCAGTTCAACACCAGTTTTGTGGAAAGCCACCCTGAGCTGACCAACTACTCGATCAAGCGCAAACCCGAAGAGCTGGCCCTGGCCATCGCCGCCGCCATTGCCGCCCACGCAGGCCTGTGAGGAACATTCCAATGTCTAAGAAAATCTTCGTAACCGACACCATCCTGCGTGACGCCCACCAATCGTTGCTGGCCACCCGCATGCGCACCGACGACATGCTGCCGATCTGCGACAAGCTCGACAAAGTCGGCTACTGGTCCCTGGAAGTCTGGGGCGGCGCAACCTTCGACGCCTGCGTGCGCTTCCTCAAGGAAGACCCATGGGAGCGCCTGCGTAAACTGCGCGCCGCGTTGCCCAACACGCGCCTGCAAATGCTGTTGCGCGGCCAGAACCTGCTGGGCTACCGCCACTACAGCGATGACGTGGTCAAAGCCTTCGTGGCCAAGGCGGCTGTAAATGGCATCGACGTATTCCGCATTTTCGATGCGATGAACGACGTGCGTAACCTGCGCGTGGCCATCGAAGCGGTGAAGGCCGCCGGCAAACATGCCCAAGGCACCATCGCCTACACCACCAGCCCCGTGCACACCGTCGAGGCATTCGTCGCCCAGGCCAAGCAGTTGGAATCCATGGGCTGCGACTCCATCGCGATCAAGGACATGGCTGGCCTGCTGACGCCGTACGCCACCGGCGAACTGGTCAAGGCGCTGAAAGCCGAGCAGAGCCTGCCGGTGTTTATCCACTCCCACGACACCGCCGGCCTGGCTGCGATGTGCCAACTCAAGGCCATCGAAAACGGTGCCGACCATATCGACACCGCCATCTCCAGCTTCGCCTGGGGCACCAGCCACCCGGGCACTGAATCGATGGTCGCCGCCCTCAAGGGCAGCGAGTTCGACACCGGCCTCGATCTGGAGCTGCTGCAAGAGATCGGCCTGTACTTCTACGCGGTGCGTAAGAAGTATCACCAGTTCGAGAGCGAATTCACCGCGGTCGACACCCGGGTGCAAGTCAACCAGGTGCCTGGCGGCATGATTTCCAACCTGGCCAACCAGCTCAAAGAGCAGGGCGCCCTCAACCGCATGAGCGAAGTGCTGGCGGAAATCCCGCGAGTACGCGAAGACCTCGGTTTCCCACCGTTGGTGACCCCGACCTCGCAAATCGTCGGCACCCAGGCGTTCTTCAACGTGCTGGCCGGTGAGCGCTACAAGACCATCACCAACGAAGTGAAGTTGTACCTGCAAGGTGGCTACGGCAAAGCGCCGGGCGTGGTGAACGAAAAACTGCGCCGTCAGGCCATTGGCAGCGAAGACGTGATCGACGTGCGCCCGGCTGACCTGCTCAAGCCAGAAATGACCAAGCTGCGTGGGGAAATCGGTGGGCTGGCCAAGTCTGAAGAAGACGTGCTGACCTACGCCATGTTCCCAGACATCGGGCGCAAGTTTCTTGAAGAGCGCGAAGCCGGGACGCTGGCGCCGGAAGTGCTGTTGCCGATCCCAGAAGTCGGCGGCGTGGCCCGTGCCGGTGGCGAAGGGGTGCCGACCGAGTTCGTCATTGACGTGCACGGCGAAAGCTACCGTGTCGACATCACCGGTGTGGGCGTGAAGGCCGAAGGCAAGCGGCATTTCTACCTGTCCATCGACGGCATGCCGGAAGAAGTGGTGTTCGAACCGCTCAATGAATTCGTCAGCAGCGGCGGTAACCAGCGCAAGCAAGCCACGGCGCCGGGTCATGTGAGCACCGCGATGCCGGGCAATATCGTCGATGTACTGGTCAAGGAAGGCGACATGGTCAAAGCCGGTCAGGCTGTGTTGATCACCGAAGCCATGAAGATGGAGACCGAAGTGCAGGCCGCCATTGCCGGTAAGGTGACAGCCGTGCATGTGGCCAAGGGCGATCGGGTCAACCCTGGCGAAATCCTGATTGAAATCGAAGGCTGATACAGCCTTCGATACAACCGCTTAATCCTCGGGGGAGCAGGTGCTCCCCTTTTTTTTGCGCCGGATTTGACGCCCTAGAACGCCATCGCCCACTGCCCCATCAAGCCTTGGTTGCGACTGTGGCTGCCGAAGGCGGCGGTGTAAGTCAGGCCCACGCTGTGTTTGGCCGACAGTGCCAGATCCAGGCCGGTGCGCAGGGTCAGGTTATCTCGGTCCAGGGGCGTGCCGCCGATGATGAACTCGCTGTTGAAGTCTTCGCGTTTCTCCTCAACGAACGACTGACGCACGCGACTGCTGACGTCGCCATACAGGTGTTTCCAACTGGCGCTCAGGTTCGGTTTGAGGGTCATCTGGTTATCCAGCGTGAAGTCATTGGCCACCCGCAGACCCAAGGTGCTGCTGAGGTTTTGTTGAGTCTGAGACCCGACATTCAGCGCGCTGTAGCCGCCTTTTTCCTGAAAACCCTGACGGTGATAACGCGCGAAGCCGATACCGGCAAACGGTTCGACGCGTAGGTCGCCGGTGTCCAATCGATAGCCCAATTCGGCAAATACGTTTTGGCTGACGGCCTTGTATTGGCCGGTGAGGTGTTCGCGGTAATCGATGAAATTGAAATCGACCTCGCGCTTGTTTTGCCCCGCGTGGCGGCTGTACAGCGCACCCAGGCGCAGTGCAATCGGCCCGTCCTGACGTGCCGCGTAAGCGCCCAGGTGCCAGCTGTCCACGTCGCCCTTGAAACGACCGGCGCTGAGGTCGCTAGCGGATTTGCCGCCCACAAGGCCGATCCGCCAAGCGTGATCGAGGGACCAGTCGGCACCTAGCAGCACGCCTTGGCGACGCTGTTTCAAACCGGCGCTGCCGTGTTGTGCGTCGAGATTGCCGCTGCTTCCAAAGGCCTGCAGCCACACGCGGCCTGCCTCGTCGGTGCTGTTATCCAACTGGCGGATGGCCGAAAGCAGGCTGGCGTTCAAAGGCTCCAAGCTGGCTTGGGTGGCCGTGCCCAGGTTGGCGTTATGGCTGCCCGCCAGTTGCTCAAGCCAAACCCCCAGGCGACCGGGTTCGAGGCTGGCGAGATACTGCGCGTAATGTTCCAGGTGGTATTTCTCCCGTGGGCCGAATTCATCCGATGCCAGCAGATCGTCTACCGCCGCATCCAGCACACGGGCCACGCTCAGGCCGTTGCGGCTGAGGGCACGGTCGGCGAAATAAAAGTCTTCCGGTGCGGGTGTCACCGGCTGATAAGGGTGTTTGGTGCTGCTCATTCTAAGTGGCTGCAGCACTTCATCCTCTGGCGCCATGTCGCCGCGAGCCTGTGCATGTTGAGCCCCGATTGCACCCAATGCCAAGGTGATGGCGAGTGCGAATTGCTTGTGTATGAGCGGCATGTAAACCCACCTCGTGATGTATGAGGCGGGGAATTTAGCGAGGTGTCTGGGGGATAACTGTCAGGCCGGTTGCTGCGGGTTTGCGGGAGATGTCTCTAGTCCGTTGCGATAAAACAATTCGTTAAATCTGCACAGCATTGAGTGCACGGTGAATCAGTCGCGATCGACACCCCTTCACCCGCGCCCCGCATAGCCCTTGCCGTAGTGCCGCTCCATGCGTGCCTGGATCAGTTCCAGGCCCAGGGACATCACCCAGTAGATGATCGCGGCGGTGGTGAGCATTTCGATGTAGCGGTAGCTCGAACGGCCGTAGGACTGCGCCAGGAACATCACTTCCCATACGCCCATCACTGAGATCAGTGACGAGTCCTTGAGCATCGAGATGAACTGGTTGGTGGCCGGCGGGATGATCGTGCGCATGGCCTGGGGCAGGGTGACGTGCCAGAAGATCTCACGGTCGCGCATGCCCAGGGCCAGGGCGGCTTCCCGTTGGCCCTGGGGGACGCCAAGGATGCCGGCGCGGAAAATCTCGCTCAGGTAGGCGCCGTAGTTCAGCGACAGCGCGATGATCCCGGCGACGATTGCGCCCGGCACCAGCCCCAGCTGCGGCAGGCCCAGGTAGATCAGCAGGATCTGAATCAGCAGCGGCGTGCCGCGGAAGAACGAGGCATAGAAACTGGCAATGCCAAAGGCCACGGCGCTTTTCGACAGGCGCCCCAGAGCGGTGATAAAGCCCAGCACCGACGACGCCAGCATCGAGCACAGACACAGAAACAGTGTCAGCGCCGCGCCCTGCAGGAAGCCATTGGGCGCCAGGTGCACGCCGACCAGGTTGGGCAGCTTGTCGAGGATGATCGAGAACTTCAGGTCAAAGCTCAGGAAGAAGCTGGCGAACAGGGCGAACAATGCTGCCCAGGTCAGGTACAGGCGCGTGCGAAAACCGAACAGCCCGCGCGCAGGTTTGGGGAGATGACTCATTGGCTGATGTCGGCACCGATCCATTTTTGCGACAGCTTGCTCAAGGTGCCGTCCTGTTTCAACTGCGCGAAGACTTCACGCACTTTGCTGTCCCACTGCGGGTCGCCTTTTTCGATGGCTACCGAGTTGGGTTCGGCATACAGGGGCTCGCCAGCCAGCTTGAAGCGCTTGTCTTGATTCAGGCGCGGCTGGGCAGTGACCAGGTTGGTGAGGATCGCATCCAGGCGTACGCCCGCGCCCAGGCCGAGGTCCTGGAATGCCACGTTGTCGGTGTCGTACGGTGCGATTTGCACGTCTTCGAACGGGTACTGCAACTGCGTGTCCTCAGCGCCTTCGATCACCAGATTTTTATTCAGGTAGCTTTCATAGCTGGAGGCACTGGTCAGGCCGACCTTTTTGCCGCTCAGGTCCTTGGCGCCGTGGATGCGCTCATCCTTGGCGTTGACCACAATCACCGCAGGCGAGGCGTAGTACTCCACCGGAAAGTCAAACACCTCGGCGCGCGCCTTGCTCGGGGTCATGGAGCAGATGCAGATGTCATAGCGCCCGCTCCAACGGCCGGCGGCGATCACGTCCCAGGACGGCGTTTCCAGGCGCAGCTTCACGCCCAATTTCTGCGCCACGGCCTTGGCCACGTCGACGTCGAAGCCGTCGAGCTGGTTCTGATCGTTGAGAAACGAAAACGGCGGGTAGCTTTCCATCAGCACGCCCACCAGTTCTTTTTTCTGTTCGATCCGATCCAGCGTGGCGCCGCCAAAGGCTTGGGTTGAAGCGGCCAGCATCGTCAGGCCCAGGGCCAATAGCGGTTTGAGTTTCAAAATGAACACCTGAATAAAAAAGAAGTTGTTATTAACCGAGTGGTACGCATTAAATAGTTATAAGAACGACTCTCATAGTGAGTTATTTTCATAAGCATATGAGTAAAAGCTATATGGGCGCTAAAAGCACAGTAATTCTCGACGGCGGCATGGGCCGTGAACTACAACGACGCGGCGCGCCCTTCCGGCAGCCGGAGTGGTCGGCACTGGCCCTGAGCGAGGCCCCGCAAGCGGTAGAGGCGGTGCACGCGGCCTACATCGACAGCGGCGCCGACGTAATCACCAGCAACAGCTATGCCGTGGTGCCGTTCCATATCGGCGAAGCGCGCTTTGCCGCCGAAGGCCAGGCCCTGGCAGCGTTGGCGGGTGAATTGGCGCGCCGCGCAGCGGACGCCTCGGGCAAAGCCGTGCGGGTGGCGGGGTCGTTGCCGCCGTTATTCGGCTCGTATCGGCCGGATCTGTTCGAGCCGGCGCGAGTGTCCGAATTGCTCACGCCTTTGGTGCAGGGCCTGGCGCCCCATGTCGACCTGTGGCTGGCGGAAACCCAGAGTTCCATCGCCGAGGCGCGGGCGATCCACGCCGGTCTGCCAAAGGACGGCAAGCCATTCTGGCTGTCCTTCACTTTGAAAGACGAAGACACCGATGAAGTGCCGCGCCTGCGTTCCGGCGAGCCGGTGGCGGACGCGGCCGAGGCGGCGGCGCAATTGGGTGTACAGGTGTTGCTGTTCAACTGCAGCCAGCCTGAAGTGATTGGCGCGGCGATCGATGCGGCGCGTCAGACCTTCGAACGCCTGGGCGTGCAGATCCAGATCGGCGCCTACGCCAATGCCTTCCCGCCGCAACCCAAGGAAGCCACGGCCAACGACGGCCTGGACCCGCTGCGCGAAGACCTCGACCCGCCGGGCTACCTGCATTGGGCGGCCGACTGGCAGGCCCGCGGCGCCAGTCACCTGGGCGGCTGCTGCGGTATCGGGCCGGAGCATATTGCGGTGCTGGCGCAGAAGCTGAACTGACGTTTAGAGCGCCTGGCGGCACTCCGCCAGGCTCTTGAGCTGCCCCGAGGCGGTCTGATTGGCCTCCGATAACCATTGCTCAAAAGCCGCCCCCACCACCGGCCATTCCCCGTCCAAAATCGAATACCACGCCGTGTCCCGGTTCTGCCCCTTGACGACCATGTGCTGGCGGAACACCCCTTCAAAATTGAACCCCAACCGTTCGGCCGCGTACTTGGAGCGGGCGTTGCCGTTGTTGCATTTCCACTCCAGGCGGCGATAACCCTGCTCGAAGGCGTACTTGGCCAGCAGGTACACCGCTTCGGTGCTTTTCGGCGAACGCTGCATCGGTGCGCCAAAGGTGACGTGGCCGATTTCGATGCGGCCCTGGGCCGGCACGATCGACATCAGGCTGAGGATACCTTGCACCTCGCCGCTGGCGCGTTCGATCACGCTGAAGAAATACGGGTCGCTGTTGGCCGCGTGGTTGTTCAGCCAGGCATCGAACGCGGTGCGCTCGGTAAACGGGCCATAGGGCAAGTAATCCCACAGTTTGGGGTCGGCGCCGGGGCCTTCGAGGGCTTGCCACAGTTGCTCGGCGTGGCGTGCGGGGTCGAGTTTTTCCAGGCGGATAAAGCGCCCTTCGAGCAGTTGAGCGGAGGGGGCCGGGGCACCTTTCCAGTCGGCGAGGGAAGTGGGCATGCTGCGCTCCTTAAAGACCTTGGCGAAATTGAATGAAACCCGGACGTTCGGCGATGCGTTCATACAGTTGGATCGCAGTGGCATTGGTTTCGTGGGTAAGCCAGTGCACCTTGCAGCAACCGTCGGCCTTGGCGGTGGCGTAGACGAATTCGATCAGTTTGCGACCCACGCCGGTGCCGCGTTGAGCGGGATCCACCAACAGATCCTGCAGGTAGCAGGAGTTCTCGATGCTCCAGTTGGAGCGATGGTAGATAAAGTTGACCATGCCCACCGCCTTGCCGTCCTGCCAGGCCAGCGCCGAATGGGTCGGTTCGCTGGGGTCGATCAGGCGCTGCCAGGTGCTTTGGGTGACGGCGTCCGGCAGTTCGGTGTTGTAGAACTTCAAGTACGCCTGCCACAGCGGCAGCCAGGCGGCTTGGTCGGCGGCGGTGACTGGGCGGATGTCGATCTGGCTCATTCAGCAACTCCTTGGGGAATAAAGCGGGCGAGGGTCTGGTCGCGTACGTCTTCGCTGGCCGCCAGGCCGTTACGCACGCCGTTTATGTCGGCCTGGCTGCGGTTCTGGCTGAGCTTGCGTTTGCCGATCACGCGCTCGATGGGCAGGGCGAAGCCAACGATGGCCTTGAGCATGCCGTCAATGTAATCGGCCGGCGCATCGCTGACGGCCCACGGCTGCTGGCGGCCGCCTTCGTGGCGATCGGTCAAGGCGCTGACCACGGCCAGCAAGCGCTCGGCATCGGTGAACACCTCGGCCTTGCCGTAGGCGTGCACTGCCAGGTAATTCCAAGTGGGCACGACTTTGCCGTGTTCGGCCTTGGCCGGGTAGAACGCGGGGCTGACGTAGGCGTCGGCGCCGGCAAAGATCACCAAGGCTTCAGCGCCGTTTTGCAAGTCGCGCCACTGTGGATTGGCCTTGGCCATATGCCCGTACAACGTGCCATTGGCGCCCTCATCGGGGTTGAGCAACAGCGGCAGGTGGCTGGCTTGCAAGCCGTGCTCGCCGACGCTGACCAATTGCGCCAGCCGGGTGTGCTGGATCAATTGCTGGATTTCTGGCAAGTCGTCGAGGGCAAAGGCGCGCGGTGTATACATGATTATTTTCCTTGGCGAATGGCTGCATCCTAGGCAGGCTAATGGTCTGTTGTAAGAGCCATCTGTGGCCAATTTCATAGGTCCAATATGTCGCCCATCGCACCACCTTTGTCATTCAACCCCGCCGGTATCGAACTGGACCGCCGCCAGGGCCTGACCCGCCAGCTCTACGACGCCCTGCGCCAGCGTGTATTGGATGGGCGCTTGGTTGGCGGCACGCGCTTGCCCGCCAGCCGCGATCTGGCGGCGGCCTTGGCGATTTCCCGTAACAGCGTGGTGCGCGCCTACGATCAGCTGTATGCCGAAGGCTTTATCGAAGGGCGGGTGGGAGACGGCACCTATGTTGCCCAATTGCCGACCGCTGAAAAACTATCCACAAAACTGTCCACAGGGTTATCACCAGGCTTATCCCCAGCCTTATCCACAAATTGGCTGGATTTACCGGTTAATTCGCTCCCCAAAGTTATCCACAAGGCGGGATTGGATCGTCTGGAAAACAACCATTTGCCGCCACCGCCGGCTGGCCCGCCGAAGGCGTTTCGTGTCGGCGTGCCGGCGTTCGATCTGTTCCCGTTTGAGGTATGGGCCAAGCTCAACGGGGCTTTCTGGCGCAAGCCGAACCTTGAGCAGTTGTGCTATGGCGACCCTGCCGGAGACGGTCGCCTGCGTGGCTTGATCGCGGCGTACCTGCGCAGTTCGCGGGGCATGCAGTGCTGCGCTGAGCAAATAGTGATCACCAGTGGCGCGCAGCAGGCCATCAGCCTTTGTGCACAGCTGCTGGTGGAGCCCGGTGACGGCGTGGCGGTGGAAAATCCGGGCTATCGCGCCGCGGGCCATGCCTTCGCCCTGGCCGGTGCACACCTGCATGGTGTGCCGGTGGATGCCGACGGCATTGAGTGTGAGGTGCTCGATACCTTGACTGACTGCCGCGTGGCCTATGTCACGCCGTCCCATCAGTACCCGCTCGGGGTGGTAATGAGCCTGGCGCGGCGCCTGGAACTGCTGGCCTGGGCCGAGCGCACGGGCGGCTGGATTATCGAGGACGACTACGATGGCGAGTACCGCTACAGCGGTGCACCGCTGTCGCCCCTGGCGGCGCTGGATCGTAGCGGCCGGGTGCTGTACGTCGGCACGTTCGGCAAAGTCGCATTTCCGGCTTTGCGCTTGGGCTACCTAGTGTTGCCGCCGGGGCTGGTGGATGCGTTCTCGCGGCGCCGCGCCGTGGACATGCGCCACTCGGAAGTCAGTACCCAGGCAGTCATGGCCGAATTCATGGCGGCGGGGCACTTTCAACGGCATATCCGCCGCATGCGCCGCGCCGCGCTGAGTCGGCGCAACACCTTGCTGGCGGGCTGGCCGGCGGCGCTGCCGGGGGTAGGCGAGTTGCCCTCGGTGGCTGCGGGCCTGCACCTGACCGTGCGGGTGGACAGCCTCGCCCGGGAGCAACAATTGTTGGCACAGGCCCGCGCGGTGGATGTCGAGGTCAATGGCCTGAGCAGCTATTGGCTGCCGCACTCGGCCATTGCGCCGGATCAGCGCGCCGGCCTGGTGCTGGGGTTCGCCGCCGTGCCCGAGGCGGCCATCGCCCAGGCCTTGATGCGACTGCGTAAAGCCTGGTTATGACTGTGGCGAACTTCAGTAAAGGACAGTTCGCACATTGCCCAGGTGGCGGCCGGCTCAGGTGCCGGACTTGATCTTGGTCCAGGCCCGCGTCCTGGCGCGCTCGGCCTTACTGTCGAGGGGTTTCAAGGTATAGAGCGTGGCCATCGCCGCCTCAGTGGGATAAAGGTTGGGGTTGTTGCGGATCGCCGGGTCGACCTGCTCGGTGGCGTCCTTGTTCGGGTTGGGGTAACCGACGAAATCGCTGATTGGCGCGATCACCTGGGGTTGCAGCAGGTAGTTGATAAAGGTGTAGGCGTCCTGCGGGTTTTTCGCGCCTTTGGGAATGGCCAGCATGTCGAACCAGATCGGTGCGCCTTCCTTGGGCAGGCGCATGTCCACGGTCACGCCGTTATTGGCTTCCTTGGCGCGGTTGGCGGCCTGGGAAAAGCTACCGGAGTAACCCACGGCCACGCAGATGTCGCCATTGGCGATGTCGGCCATGTATTTGGAGGAATGGAAGTAGGTGATGTAGGGGCGGATTTTCAGCAGCAGCGCTTCGGCCTTTTCATAGTCCTTGGGGTTCTGGCTGTTGGGGTCCAGGCCCAGGTGTTGCAGGGCCAGGGGCAGGATTTCCGAAGGCGAGTCGAGCAGGGCGACGCCGCACTGCTTGAGCTTGCTGATGTTTTCCGGCTTGAAGATCAAGTCCCAGCTGTCCACCGGCGCATCGTCGCCCAACGCCGCCTTGACCTTGGCCGGGTTGAAGCCGATCAGGATGGTGCCGTACATGTAGGGCACGGCGAATTTGTTGCCGGGGTCGTTGGCCTCGATCAGCTTCATCAGCTTGGGGTCCAAGTGGTTCCAGTTGGGTAACTGGCTGCGGTCCAGAGGCTGGAACACGCCGGCTTCGATCTGTTTGGCCAGGAATACGTTGGACGGTACCACCACGTCATAGCCGGAGTTGCCGGTCAGCAGCTTGGCTTCCAGGGCTTCGTTGGTATCGAAGATGTCGTAGATCAGCTTGATCGCCGGGTTGGCGGCCTTGAAGTCATCCAGCGCCTTGGGCGTGATGTAGTCGAACCAGTTGTAGACCCGCAGGGTTTTTTCTTCGGCGTGCACGGCGCTGCTCGCCACGGCGGCGCAGAGCAACAGAGACCTGAATATGTTCATTCGGCTGACCCCTCAAAACCTTCGAGAACGTTGACGGCATTGATGCCGATTTCTTCCACCGCATAACCGCCTTCCATCACGAACAGCGTCGGCTTGCCGAGTTGGGCGATACGTTGCCCCATGGCCAGGTAGTCCGGGCTGTCGAGCTTGAACTGTGAGATCGGGTCGTCTTTGAACGTATCGACCCCCAGCGACACCACCACAATATCGGCGCCATAGCCTTCGATCTCGGCGCAAGCGCTGTCCAGTGCAGCGCTCCAACGCGCCCAGCCGGTGCCGGCCGGCAACGGGTAATTGAAGTTGAAGCCTTCGCCGGCGCCTTCGCCGCGCTCATCGGCATACCCGAGGAAAAACGGGAACTCGGCTTGCGGGTCGCCGTGGATGGAGGCGAAGAGCACGTCGTTGCGGGCGTAGAAAATCGATTGGGTGCCATTGCCGTGGTGGTAATCCACATCGAGGATCGCGACTTTGCGATGGCCCTGGTCGAGGAACGCCTGGGCGGCAATGGCCGCGTTATTGAGATAGCAATAACCGCCCATGAGGTCGGCGGCGGCGTGGTGTCCGGGCGGGCGGCACAAGGCAAACGCACTGTGGGCACCGTTTTGGATCGCCTGCTGCGCGGTGAGCGCTACCTGAGCCGCACTGTACGCCGCCTGCCAGGTGCCGGCGGTGATCGGCGCGCCGCCGTCGAAGCTGTAATAGCCCAATTGCCCGTGCAGGCTGGTGGGCATTACCTGGCGCAACGTGCGGGCGGGCCAGGTGTAGGGCAGCAAGTCGCCCTCCTGACCCGACAGGGCCCAGCGTGCCCACGCGCCTTTGAAGAATTCCAGGTACGCCGGGTCATGAATGCGTGCCAGCGGCGCCAGGCCAAAGTCGTGGGGCGCCTGCACCGGGCCGAGTTCGCGTTGCTGGACTCGCTGCAATACATGGTCGGCGCGGGAGGGCATTTCGAAACAGGGCATCAGTTGCCCATCCATCAGTTCGCAGCGGCCGTGGTGCAGGTGATGATCGTCCGAGTAGATCGTCAGCATGTTGTTGTTCTCGCGGGCTGAGGGTGATGCCTTGCAGTGTTGCCGGGCCGGCGCGGCAAGAGAACGACAGGAGCGGCCAAAAGGGGATAAATATGGCCAGGCGCGCTGTCCAGTCTGGCCTCTTTTGCCCCCTTCATGGCCGGAACTGGCTCGGCGCGACGCCGCTCCAGCGCACGAAGGCATGCCGGAAACTCGCGGTTTCACTGAAACCCAACTGCTCGGCGATGCAGTGGATCGGCATCGCATCCTCTGCCAACCATTGCTTGGCGCGCTCGAACCGCAATTCGTCGAGCAACTCCTGATAGCTGCTGCCTAGATCGTGCAGGTGCCGCCGCAAGGTGCGTGACGAGCAGTTCAGCTGTTCGGCCAGCCGATCCAGCCCCGGCGCGGCGTGCAGTTGCGAGGCCAGTAACTGGCGCACACGCCCCAGCCACGCCTGGCGCCCGGTGAATTCGGTGTTCTGTTTGCGGCAGCGTTCGGCCATGGCGCGATGGGTGATGGCATCGGCCAGCGGCAACGGTTGATCGAGCCAGTGACGGTCGAAGGCAAACGCGTTGCCGGCGGCCTGGAACTGCAACGAGCAGGTGAAACGTTCGCGGTAGCGTGCCTGATAGGCCGGCGCCGGATAGTCGAAGCGCGCCCCCAACAGTGGCAGCGGCTGGCCGAGCAGGTCGTCGCAGATGACTTTGAGCGATACCAGGCACAGCTCGATATTGAACGCGGCCAGCGCCGGGTCTTCCCGATAATCACTGGCGGTGAACCAGATCCGTTGGCCGTCCTCTTCAAGGCTCAGCTCGAAAAGTGTTCCCAGCAATGCGGGGTAGCGCAGCGCCAGGCGCAAAGCGTCACCGAAGGTGGCACTGGTGAGCAGCGCATAGCCCAGCATGCCGTAGGACGACACGTGCATGCGCTGGCCCAGGTCCAGCCCCAGGTCGCGGCGCAGCGCTACGGCATTGGCGCAGACCCGCATCTCCTGACGCGTGGTGATTCGCGTGTCGGGCTGGTGCAGGTCCGCGCTCGCAATGCCGCTGCCGGCCAGCAGCACCTGCTGATGGATGCCGTCGGCGCTGAAGGCGTCGAGTACCAGCGAAACGGCGTTGAGGGTGGTCAGGTGCGAGTGCAGCATTGGGTAAGTCCCTGGGACGATTGCCAGAAGCGAGCAATTCCCATGCCGCGTGCAATGCCTGATCAGAGGTTAAAGAACAACCGACGGGCTTGCTCCAGATTGATTTCGCTGCGGTAGTAATCCAGCCGCTGCTGAGCGTTCAGCCCATTGACGGTGTCGGCGGCCAGCCCCAGACGGCGCTCGGCCGGGGTTTTCAACCGAGCGGAAATAAACGCCTTGGCCGGCGTCCATGACGTTGAGTAGTGGAAGTGGGCGTACCAGAGCACTTCATGGGTGGTGCGATCGGCGACGGTGTATTCATCCAGATAATCGGGCCTGGCGCTCTTGAGTCGGCGGCGGCTCATGGTTTTCTTCAAGGTGACTTTGTGGCGTTGCAGCAGCCAATCCACACCGGCAATGGTCGGCGGCTTTTCGCGGATCATGCGCAGCATATGTTGCGTGGCCTCTTGGTAGAGTTCGGCGGTGGCCTCTTTGAGTTTGCGGCTGAGAATCGCGGCGGCGCGGTGCTGGTCGGCGGTAAGGCTGGCCGACGCCAAGCCATGCTCGATGGCCTGGTCGGTCTCTTCCAGCCGCAGGGCGTGCTGGTGGTACAGGTACTCAATGCCCATTGCGGTGCGGGTGGGCTTGGCCGCCTGTTCGTCGGCGAGGGTCTTGAAGCTGTGCAAATCGTCGAGAAACCCCTTGGCTTTATCGAGGGCAACCTGGATATCCGGCACGGCGGGCAGCGTTGGCGTCGGTGTGCTGATGCGCTGCACGTACACATCCTGACCTTTCTGGTGATAGGTCGCGATTACCTGCTGTGTGATCGGCGACTTGATATCCACCAGGCCGGTTTCCAGCCCGACCGGCGTCAAGCGCGGTTCGCCGATCAATACGCCGTTGTAGCGGGTGTGGATGAATTTCATCTTGGGCTTGGGCGGCGTGGGCGGCGGCGTGGGGCGGCTCCTGAGGGCATCGCGGTCCAGGTGCAGGAGGGCCAGTTGCACCTGCGTGTCTTGTGAGTATTGGCGTATTTTGCTGCGCAAACTGGCCAACTGCTCGGGAATGATGGCGTCGGCAAAATCTTGCGGCAGGTCTTCGAGGCGTTCATCGATCACGGCAAATTGTTCAATCAGACTCCCCAGCGCCTCGATGCGCTCATCCAGGCGTGTTTCGCTGCGTTCGTGCAAGGTGTCGCGCAGGGCCTGGATCGCGATATCGGCGGCATTGACGATCTGGTCCAAGGCCTCCCACGCATCGGGCGCGCTGCTTAGCGAGGCTTCACGCATGCACAGGTTGCGCGCCATGGTCACTTGCATGGCCCGTAGATCGCTGCTGTTGTAGGCGGGCAGGCGTTTTTTCCGTTCCTGGATCTGGCGCAGCCCTTCGGAGGGCAATTGGCGTAACTGTTCGAAGCGCGACTGCACGTAGTCCAGGCGTTCGATCATGTCTCGGTTCATTTCGGTGAGGGTTCGTGCGTCTTCGATATGGCGCTCGTTCGGTGCCTGGGCCTGCTGTTCGATCTGGTCCAACACGCGGCGGAATACCGGGGTAAAGCTGCGCTGGGTCTCGCTGATGCTGGCTTCGGATAAATCCAGCTGTGCCTTGAGGTAGGCCATGGCCCTGGGCTGGTAATCGGGCAAGGGGTCGAACACGTTCAGTTCTTTGAGCTGTTGCAGTGCGGTTTCATAGTCCGCGCGCTGGCTGGCGAGCTTTTGCAGGTAAAGCTGGCGCTTGGCCTCGGTCGAGGTGCCGGGGGCATCGGTCATGGCTGTGTGCGCTTGCTGCAATTGCACCTGTGCGGTTTTTTTGGCTTTCTCGAAGGCTTGCAGTTTGTCGCGCAGTTGCTTGGCTCTTACCGCGGCTTCAAGGCTGGCTCGCTTGATCGCCCGTTTGGGGCCACCACCGCGCAGGCGCAAGCGGGTATCGATAAACCATTGGCCGGCGGCATTGTGCACCAGCATCGGCCCGCTACGTTCCGGTTGTTTCGGATCGATGATGTGCACCGGCTCGTCCGGTTGAGCCGAGACCTGAAACCAGCGTGCGCCCACGGGCACGTAATAGTGCTGCCCTGAACGGTAGAGGTGCTGATACGTACCGGCTTCGGTGATGGGAGCATTCAGGTCTGAGGGCTTATCCACTTTGAAGCGGTCCAGGACGGTGCCGAGTTTTTCGGGCAGGCGATTGACGGCGCCGAGGATGTTCAGCGGGGATCCACGTTCGGTCAACGGGTCGCTCGCTGGGGTGGCAAGCACTTGTTGGATGACGAGTTTCTTGACTGGCGGTTCCGCCTCCGGCCCCCGGCGCGCTGCCAGCGTCGGGCCTGTACGCGAATGGCGTGTGGCGATGTGCAGGGTAATCGCCAGGCCGAGGTTGAGCAGCACATCGGTGAGGGTGACTTGTTGCGTCGCGGTGTCGTGTTGCTGTTCGGCCTCGGCCAATTGCTTGAGTTGATCGAGGATCTGCCAAATCCACGCCGCGGTGCCAAGCGTCGGGCTGAGAAAGGGCAGCACGGCATTGAGCAGGGTCCAGCCGGCCTGCTTGAACGTTGCCCAGCGGCTTTCGGCGTTGGACACCGACGTGCGGTCCGCCAGGGCGATCAGTGCCTGCGCGTTGGCATTGAACAACGTCCCCAGCAGGTCGCCGTCCAACACGGTGTTGGCCAGGGTCATAGGGCCGCTCAGGGTCCAGAGTTTATCGGGCTCGACCAGGTACTCGGCAACCGCCCACGGCGACGGCAGGTCCCCTGGGAATACGTAGTTGGCGTAGTCCTCGCGCACCGCGTCGGGCAGCCAGGCCAGGACCGAGCTGCGCAGCGATTCCGATTGCGCGATCGCATAGATCAGGTTGGCGGGCGAGGCGTATTGAACCAGCGGTGGGTCGAACAGCGGGCGATACAGCAGGCAGGGTCCGGCCGTGAGGCTTTGCGGGCCGATCACGTACATGTTTTCCACCGTGTCATACGCGCCATCCGAGCGGCGTTTGGGCGCGAACGCCAACGGGCGCATGACAATCGTCTGGTTATCGACTTTGCGCTCGTGGGCCTCGGCATTCATCAGCGCGGCGATGTAACGGTAGCCTTGCTCGTCGATTCCGTTCTGTTGGCGAAGTTTGCTTTGCAGCGCCATCAGCGGCAGTTGGATACGCGTCTGTTCGGTGTACAGATTCCTGCGCCGCGCAGCTTCCTGGCGAATATCCACCAGTTGGGCTTTGATCAGCTCGGGGTAGTTCTTGCCGATATCCACCTCTTGGATCAGTTGCTCCACGTAATCGACGGTCAGCCAGGCGGGCAGCTGTGCGCCGTTGGGCAGTTGAACCGTCTTGGTGCCCAGGGGCAGTGCGATCAGGTTCTGCAGCGCCAGCTCCACCAGGGTAAAGGTGGTGGTCTCGGTGGCGCCGGGCACGATGAACGTGCCCCAGGTGACGACGCTTTGCACCCTCACCACGACTTTGTCCAAGGGCAGATGCTGGGCGTCCGGGTGGTCGATCAGCACCTGTTGCCTGAGCTGGGCCAGGGCGTACTCCTCGATGCCGGGGATGCCATCGAGGTAGGACTGGCCGGCATGCTGGCTATTAAGGGCCGCGAGGTCTTTGAGGTGCCGCGCGTAGTTGTTCAAGTCACCGGTGGAGCCGGCACTCAGCCAGTCGGGCAGGGCATCGCGATACCACTCCAAGCCTGGGCCTTTCTGCGCCGCCGCATCATCCGCGCCAGGGGTTGAGTTCAACGCGCTGTTGATCCGGCTGGGGCTGCCCTGGCGCAGATCGGAGAAATCCATCGCGCCAACGGCGTCCACCTGTTGAGCGATGAAGGTGCAGGCCAAGTAATCGAAAAAGTGACCGTCGGGCTCATACAGGCGCCATTGCAACCCTGACAGCTGCGCCTGTGGCCCAACGTGATCGGCCAATGACTGGCCTAACTGCTGCAAAGAGTCGAACTTCTCATAGCCCTTGAGCAGGGAGTAACTGAGGATGACCGGGCGCCCTTGAACCTGCCCCGACAGCACCGCGAACATCAGCGCAGTGAACCCCTGTGCCGATTCGCCATGCAACTGCTGGACCTCCACGATGCTGGCGGTGCTGGTGTACGGGTCGTCGACCTGCCGAGTGGCGCGCTCGGGCAAGCGGAACAGCCGACGTGCCATGGCGTGGTCGGTCTCGTCCCAGCCTTCGACGTTTTGCACATTCCAGCCATTGCGCAGGGTGCTGGACAGTTCCTGCCAGCGCGGGCCCAGGGTATTGCTTTCGTTCCAGTAATCGACCAGGTATTCCTGAAACACACTGAGCATCACCGGGGCGCGGGTGTTGAGGATTTTTGCGATGTCGGTCATGCGCACGGGCAAATGCACCGGCGGGTCGGTCACCGGTTGGCGGGTGAGAAAATGTTCGCCCTCGATACACTGCGCCGGTACGGCAAGCACTGCCTGGCGCGCCAGCAGATCGCTCAGCGCGTGATAGTCGGGCGGCCCGGCCACAAGTTCATCGCCTACCAGGGTCCAGGTTGGCGACCCCATCAGGGTGCTGCCGGGGTCGATGTTCAGGTTCGGATAGTGTTCGTTCAGCGCCTGGCGCAACGTTGCGGTGGCGGCTTCGCGGAAGGAGGGGCCTGCGTAGAACTGCGCGATCAGCTCCAGGCTGGGGTCATTGCCCGTGGGCTGTTGCGTGGAAGTGGAGGTTGAAGAGGTCATGGGGGCATTCCTGTGGTGCCGGCTGATGGAAAAAACCCGAGCGAGGGCTCGGGTTTTCCATGCTAGGCACCGCCAGGTCAGCGGCGGGAGTGACTATGTATCGGACGTCAGCTCAGTTCGCCGCACAGGTCCAGTTCGACCAGACGACGGACCTCGGCAGTGGGCAGCCTCGCCCCGAGCAGGGCGTTGAGCTTGCCGAACGCCGCCTCACGGGTCATGCCGCCACCGGACAGCACACCGACGCCGCGCAAGCGGCTGCCAGCTTCATACACGTCCAGTTCTACGCCGCCTTCATGGCATTGGGTGATGGCCACCACCACCACGCCTTGATTCTGTGCGCGCTGCAGGCTGGCGAGGAAGGCCGGATTGTCGCTGGGCCCGGTGCCGCTGCCGTAGCATTCCAGGATCAGCGCTTGGATGCCGCTGTCGATCAGGCTGTCGAGCAGCGCCGCCGAAAGACCGGGCACCAGAGGCAGCACGCCGACGTTCGCCAGCGCCTTGGGCTGGCGATAGCCCAAGGTATCGGCAATGGCATCGACCTTGGCTGCGCCGCCCTGACGCTGTAGCGCGGCGAAAGGGTGACGGCCGAAGCTGCGGATTTTCGCGCAGCGGGTCGGCGCCATCAGCGCGCCGTGGAAGTACAAATGCACGCCCGGTGCCAGGCCCGCGCCCAGCGCCAGCAGGGCGCCGCGGACGTTTTCCCAGGCATCGCTGTCGGGCACGCCCGCCGGCAGCATGGAACCGGTGAACACCACCGGCGCCGGCAGGCCCAGCAGTTGGAACGCCATGGCCGCCGCGCTGTAGGCCAGGGTGTCGGTGCCGTGCAGGATCAGCACCGCGTCGCAGCCGTCGTCCACGGCCTCGACCACGGCGCAGCGCAGGTGCTGCCAGTAGGTCGGGGTCATGTTGGCGCTGTCGATCAGCGGGGACATTTCACGGAAACGCCAGGTGGGCACCTTCACATCGGCAAACTGTTCGCGCATGCGCGCTTCGAAACCCGACGCGGGCGCCAGGCCGTTGGCGCTGGCCTGCATGCCGATGGTGCCGCCGGTGTAGAGCACCATGATGTTGTTGGCTGGGGACATCGAGAATTCTCCTGAACGAAAAACGCCGCCGGGCCCCGAGCATGCCCAAGGCCGGGCGGCGTGTCATCTACCTACGCTCAACGTTGCGTTTGAGCGTTCAGTTCAGCGCTCGCTTGAGCGGCTGGCTCGGACTTGACCGGGTTGGCCGGCCAGGCCTTGCGGTCCAGGTCCAGGTCCGGGAACTGGCTGGAGTCGAACACCGGGGTCTTGATGCCCGCTGCGCGCTGGTCGTCGTAGTCCTTGAGGATGCGCATGGCGATCTTGAACAGGAACGCCAGGGCGAACAGGTTGACGAACGCCAGCATGGTCATGGTGATGTCAGCGAAGGCGAACACGGTGCTCAGGTTCTCGATCGAACCCCAGAAAATCAGCACCAGTACCAGGGTGCGGTAGCCCATCAGCACTTTGCGGTTGTTGCCCACCAGGAAGCGCAGGTTGCTCTCGCCGAGGTAGTAGTTGTACATGATCGAGGTGAACACGAACAACGCCAGGGCCACCGAGATGAACATGCGGCCCCAATCGCCGACCACTGCCGCCAGGGAGTTCTGGGTCAGGGCAATGCCGTCGCCTTCAAAGCCTGGGGTGTAGAAACCGGAGAGCAGGATCAGCAGCGCGGTGCAGGTGCAGATCACGAAAGTGTCGAGGAACACGCTGAACGCCTGAACCACGCCTTGGGCGATCGGGTGCTCAACCGAGGCAACTGCCGCCACGTTAGGCGCACTGCCCAAACCGGCTTCGTTGGCGAACACGCCGCGTTTCACACCCATGATGATCGCGCTGCCCACCAGGCCGCCGAAGGCTTGGTCGAGGCCGAAGGCGCTCTTGACGATGGTCGCGAGCATGGCCGGTACGTGGTCGAATTGCAGCACGATCACGTACAGAGTCACGGCGATGTAGACCAGGGTCTTGACCGGCACCAGCAGGTCGGCGATCGACGCGATGCGCTTGATCCCGCCGATAAACACCAGGCCCAGCAATACCGCCAGCGCCAGGCCGGTGTAGGTGGTGTCCAGGCCGAAGGCGTTGTTCAGCGAGTGGGTCACGGCATGGGCTTGCAGGCCGTTGAAGGCAAAACCGAAGGTCACCAACAACAGGAACGCCATGACCATGCCCAGCCAGCGTTTGTGCAGACCGTGCTGGATGTAATAAGCCGGGCCGCCACGGAAGGTGCCTTCCGCGTCGGTACGCTTGTACAACTGGCCGAGGGAGCACTCGATAAAGCTCGAAGACATGCCCACCAATGCGGTGACCCACATCCAGAACACGGCACCCGGGCCGCCGAGGGTAACGGCAATGCCGACACCGGCGATGTTGCCGGCACCCACGCGCCCGGCGAGGCTGAGCATCAGTGCCTGGAACGAGCTGAGCTGGCCGGCGCTGCTCTTGAGGCTGTCGCGAAACACCGAAAACATGTGGAAAAAGTGGCGCAGTTGTACGAAACGCGAGCGGATCGTGAAATAACCGCCGAGCCCGACAATGAGCACGATCAGTACTTTCCCTGAGAGGAAGTCGTTGATGACTTCGAGCATGGAGTGTTCCTCGCTGATTTTTCTAATGGCAAACGCAGGACGGCTCAAAGACGTCGCATCGCACCAGGCAGTGCGCGACGGTTCGACCCCAATCCTTTTGCGGGTTGTTATTCATGCGGTTTCGCGGGTTTCCGGGCGTCGTTACCGACAGCCGCAGACGCGAAGAGGGGCGGCACTATACCTAGGCGAACGTGATCCGTCTGCTCGGCCTGATTAAAGGTTTCAGCCAAGCTGTTGCAGGCAAGGTGAGTTTGCAGGGCGATATTGGATTTTTTATGGGCTTCATTTCACAACCTTGAGGCAAAAAAAAGGGCCTGAAGAACGAGCCTTCAGGCCCTCAAAAGGTGAGAGGTGTCTAGTCCCTCAACCTGGTGAGCGGTGCATCTAACGCTTAGGCCTTCAGCGGGACCAAGCGTGGGGCAATCATGTTTTCGGGGCGCAGGATGTCGTCGAGCATGGCGTCGTCGAGCAAGCCTTCTTCGCGCACCAGTTCCAGCACACCGCGGCCGCTTTCCAGGGCGATACGCGCAATGCGGGTGGCGTTTTCGTAGCCGATGTACGGGTTCAGCGCGGTGACCAGACCGATGGAGTGCTCCACCAGTTCGCGGCAGCGTGCTTCGTTAGCAGTGATGCCGACGATGCAGTGCTCGCGCAGCATGTCCATGGCGCGTTGCAGCAGGCGGATCGAGTCGAAGATCTTGAAAGCGATCAGCGGCTCCATCACGTTCAGTTGCAGCTGGCCGCCTTCGGCCGCCATGGTCAGGGCCAGGTCGTTGCCGATGACTTGGAACGCCACCTGGTTGACCGCTTCCGGAATCACCGGGTTGACCTTGCCGGGCATGATCGAGCTGCCTGGCTGGCGTGCCGGCAGGTTGATCTCGTTGATGCCGGTGCGTGGGCCGCTGGACAGCAGACGCAGGTCGTTGCAGATCTTCGACAGCTTCACCGCGGTACGCTTGAGCATGCCGGAGAACAGCACGAAGGCGCCCATGTCGGAAGTGGCTTCGATCAGGTCGGCCGCTGGAACCACGGGCTGGCCGCTGATGACGGCCAGGCGCTGTACGGCCAGGGCCTGGTAGCGCGGGTCGGCGTTGATGCCGGTGCCGATGGCGGTGCCGCCCAGGTTCACTTCGGTCAGCAACTCTGGCGCCAGGGTTTTCAGGCGGGCCAGGTCTTCACCGAGGGTGGTGGCGAAGGCGCGGAATTCCTGGCCGAGGGTCATCGGCACGGCGTCTTGCAGTTGGGTGCGGCCCATTTTCAGTACGTGGCTGAACTCTTCGCCCTTGGCGGCGAACGCCTGAATCAGGCTGTCGAGGCTGGCCAGCAGCGCGTCATGGCCCAGCAGCAGACCCAGGCGGATCGCGGTCGGGTAGGCGTCGTTGGTCGACTGCGCCATGTTCACGTCGTTGTTGGGGTGCAGGTACTGGTATTCGCCCTTCTGGTGGCCCATGGCCTCCAGCGCGATGTTGGCGATGACTTCGTTGGCATTCATGTTGGTTGAAGTGCCGGCGCCGCCTTGAATCATGTCCACCACGAATTCTTCGTGGAAATCGCCGCGGATCAGACGGGCACAGGCTTCGCTGATGGCAGCGTGCTTGGCTTCGCTGAGCTGGCCCAACTCGCGGTTGGCATCAGCGGCGGCTTGCTTGACCATTGCCAGGCCGACCACCAATTTCGGGTAATGCGAAATCGGAACGCCCGAGAGGCGGAAGTTGTTCACCGCTCGCAGGGTCTGGATGCCGTAATACGCTTGAGCGGGTACTTCGAGTACGCCAAGCAGGTCTTTTTCTGTGCGGAATGATGCAGCGGAGGACATGACGGAAATCATCTCGATATGGACCCGGGCTAAGCCGGAACGCTGTGAATCCTAGGCTTCTGGACGTTTCAGGGCCAATGCTGTTAAACACTATCCTATGCACAAACGGCATAATGAGCGTGTGACCCGGCTAACGTGGCGGGCGTGTGTGCCAAAATGGTGCATATCCGTGGGAGGAAGTGATGAACCTTGAGAGCAAATGGCTGGAAGACTTCAGTGCCCTGGCGGCGACCCGCAGCTTTTCCCAGGCGGCGGAGCGGCGCTTCGTCACCCAGCCGGCGTTCAGCCGACGCATCCGCAGCCTGGAAGCCGCGTTGGGCCTGACCCTGGTCAACCGCTCGCGCACCCCCGTGGAACTGACGGCGGCGGGGCAGTTGTTCCTGGTCACCGCGCGCACCGTGGTCGAGCAACTCGGCGAAGTGCTGCGCCATTTGCACCACTTGGAAGGCGGGCAGGGCGAAGTCATGCAGGTGGCGGCCGCCCACTCCCTGGCGCTGGGGTTCTTCCCACGCTGGATCGCGCAACTGCGCAACGAAGGCCTGAACATCGCCACGCGGCTGGTGGCCACCAACGTCGGCGATGCCGTGCATGCCCTGCGTGAAGGTGGCTGTGATTTGATGCTGGCGTTCTACGACCCGGACGCAGCGATGCAGATGGACGCCGAGATCTTCCCGTCCCTGCACCTGGGCAACACCGAAATGCTGCCGGTGTGCGCCGCCGATGCGGATGGCAAGCCGCTGTTCGATCTGGAAGGCGAGGGCAGCGTGCCGTTGCTGGCCTACAGCGCCGGTGCCTTCCTGGGCCGCTCGGTGCATTTGCTGCTGCGCCAGCGCGCCTTGCGCTTTACCACTGTGTACGAAACCGCCATGGCCGACAGCCTCAAAAGCATGGCGCTGGAAGGCTTGGGTATTGCGTGGGTGCCGCAACTGAGCGTGCGTGCCGAACTGGCCCGCGGCGAGTTGGTGGTCTGCGGTGGGCCGCAATGGCATGTGCCGCTGGAAATTCGTCTGTACCGCTGTGCGTTGGTGCGTAAGGCGAATGTGCGGTTGTTGTGGCGTAAGTTGGAAGGTGGGGCGGCGCAGAATACTTGAGCCAACACAGATCAAATGTGGGAGCTGGCTTGCCTGCGATAGTGGTGTATCAGCCGGCATTATCAGGCACTGACCTTCCGCCATCGCAAGCAAGCCGGCTCCCACATAGTTTGTAGTGTTTTCGCTGACCTGAAAGTCAATAAAACCGCCGGTTTGCGCCACTGGACAGATGGTCGTTCCAGGGGCTGTTTATCTGAATTATTACGGTATACTGCGCGGCCTTCGGCCGGTCCAACCGGCCACCATTCGTACAACAAGCCACGCCGGATTTCCCGCGTGGCTTGTTGTTTTTTGACGCGCCTGCGGGCGCCCAGAGAGAAGAGGCGCGACGATGAGTGCATTGGTTGGCGTGATCATGGGCTCCAAGTCCGATTGGTCCACCCTTAGCCACACCGCCGATATGCTGGAAAAACTCGGCATTCCGTACGAAGTGAAGGTGGTCTCTGCCCACCGCACCCCGGACCTGCTGTTCCAGTATGCCGATGAAGCAGAATCCCGAGGCATCGAGGTGATCATCGCTGGCGCCGGCGGCGCAGCGCACCTTCCCGGCATGTGTGCGGCCAAGACCCACCTGCCGGTGCTCGGCGTGCCGGTGCAATCGTCGATGCTCTCGGGCGTAGATTCGCTGTTGTCCATTGTGCAGATGCCGGCCGGCATCCCGGTGGCGACCCTGGCGATCGGCAAAGCCGGCGCGATCAACGCCGCGTTGCTGTCTGCCAGCATCCTGGGCGCCAAGCACCCGCAGTTCCACGCGGTGCTGAAAAAATTCCGTGCTGAACAGACAGACAGCGTGCTGGACAATCCAGACCCACGCATCGCCTGAGGTTGTAGACCATGAAGATCGGTGTAATCGGTGGCGGCCAGCTGGGCCGCATGCTCGCCCTGGCGGGCACCCCGCTGGGGATGAACTTCGCTTTCCTGGACCCGGCGCCGGACGCCTGCGCCGCGGCCTTGGGTGAGCATCTGCGCGCTGACTACAGCGACCCGGATCACCTGCGCCAACTGGCCGACGAAGTGGACCTGGTGACCTTCGAGTTCGAAAGCGTCCCGGCTGAAACCGTGGCCTTCCTTTCGCAATTCGTGCCCGTGTACCCGAGCGCCGAAGCCTTGCGCATCGCCCGCGACCGTTGGTTCGAGAAAAGCATGTTTAAGGACCTGGGCATCCCGACCCCGGACTTCGCCGATATCCAGTCCCAAGCGGACCTGGAAGCCGCCGTCGCCCGCATCGGCCTGCCGGCCGTGCTGAAAACCCGCACCCTGGGTTACGACGGCAAGGGCCAGAAAGTGCTGCGCACCGAAGCGGATGTGGTTGGCACCTTCGCTGAACTGGGCAGCGTTGCCTGCCTGCTGGAAGGCTTTGTGCCCTTCACCGGTGAGGTCTCGCTGATCGCTGTGCGCGCCCGCGATGGCGAAACCCGTTTTTACCCACTGGTGCACAATACCCACGACAGCGGCATCCTCAAGCTGTCGGTAGCCAGCACCGATCACCCATTGCAGGCCCTGGCCGAAGACTATTCCAGCCGTGTGCTCAAGCAACTGGATTACGTCGGCGT
The DNA here is from genome assembly GCF_001029595.1 of Pseudomonas sp. ARP3. NCBI lineage: Bacteria > Pseudomonadati > Pseudomonadota > Gammaproteobacteria > Pseudomonadales > Pseudomonadaceae > Pseudomonas > Pseudomonas sp. ARP3. The sequence goes on along the minus strand of NZ_LEKF01000013.1, from coordinate 17,073 downwards.
GATGGCGTTCGAGTTCTTTGAAGTCGACGGTGGCCTCAAGGCCAACGAGATCGCCCCACGCGTTCACAACTCCGGGCACTGGACCACCGAAGGCGCCGAGTGCAGCCAGTTCGAGAACCACCTGCGGGCGGTAGCGGGCTTGCCGCTGGGCTCCACGGCCAAGGTGGGCGAGAGCGCGATGCTCAATTTCATCGGCGTGGTCCCGCCGGTAGAGCGCGTGATTGCGATCGACGACTGCCACCTGCACCACTACGGCAAGGCCTTCAAGGCCGGGCGCAAGGTCGGCCACGCCAACCTGCGTTGCCAGGACCGCGCGACGCTGCAGGCGCAGATCCTCAAGGTCGAAGCGCTGATCGCCGAGCAATAAGCCTCGGCACGGCGGGAACCATTGGGGCCCGCCGTCTCTCTGAATGCAGGATGGTAAAGCCTGGCTAGGCTTTGCCATGACACACATTCATTCAGAGGGAAATGCCATGGGTATCATCGGAACCATTTTTATCGGCCTGATCGTCGGTCTGCTCGCGCGTTTCCTCAAGCCAGGCGACGACAGCATGGGCTGGATCATGACCATCCTGCTGGGTATCGCCGGCTCCCTGGCCGCGACTTACGGTGGCCAGGCGCTGGGTATCTATCAGGCAGGTCAAGGTGCTGGCTTCATCGGTGCGCTGGTCGGCGCAATCGTCTTGCTGGTGATCTACGGCCTGATCAAAAAGAAGTAATCAGCCGACAAAGTCCTCTGCGCTGCGCAGGCGCAGAGGGCTAGAATGCTCGGCACTTGTACTTGCCGAGCCTCTCCATGCGCCGTTTTCTATTGATTTTTCTCCTGCTGGGCACTGGCCTGGCACACGCCGGCGAACTGCCGGAAACCGACTGGCTCGACCTCATGCCGCTGTCGGACCAAAAGGCCCTTGAGGCCATGCCCGAGATCGATCACAACTCCCCCGAAGCCCAGGGCACCTTTACCGACAAAGGCGGCTTGAAGCAGAGCAAAGGCTTGCCGGCGGTGATGTATTCCACCAAGACCGTGGCCGCCATGAACGGCAAGAATATCCGCATCGGCGGTTACCCGGTTCCGCTGGAAACCGACGCCAAAGGCCGCAGCACGCTGTTCTTTCTGGTGCCGTACCCAGGCGCCTGCATTCACGTACCGCCACCGCCGCCCAACCAACTGGTGCTGGTGCGTTATCCCAAAGGGTTGAAGCTGGACGACATCTACACGCCGCTGTGGGTGACCGGCACGTTGAAGGTGGAGACGGTGAATAACGATTTGGCCGACGCGGCCTATGCGCTGGATGCGGGCAAGGTGCGAGTAGTCAAGGAATCCGATCTCTAAGCCTCAACACCAATCAATGTGGGAGGGGGTTTGCCCCTCCCACAATGGGTTCTTTATCTACAGGGCGATGCCGGTGATGCTTACGCCCAGGGTATGGCGTTCGTTGGGCGCCAGCGTTACCACATCGTCCAGCACGTTCGCCGTCTCGATGCACAGCATGTTTTGCCAGCCGTCATCGGCCATATCGTCGAAGGCTTTGGCCCGCTCGGTCCAAGGGTTCCAGATCACTGTCGATTTAGAGCCCTGGGCCGTGAGTTGGATGCGGCGCTGCCAGTCTTTGTCGACGATGCTCACCTGCGCGGGCGTGTCGAGGTAGATGCGGTCGGTCTCGGCATTGAAGCGCAGCGGGCCGGACTGGGTCTTACTGGTCCAGCCGTCGGCGGTGTCGATGTATGTCGTGCCGTCCAGGCCTTCAACCTGAACCTGACGCACATCGCTGACGGCGAAGTAGGTATGCAGCGCCTGGCTCAGAGTGACGGTGTCGGTGCCACGGTTGTGGCTGGTCAGGCGGATGTGCAGTTGCTCGTCCAGCAGCAGGCTCAGGGTGAGATCGACCTGATGGGGCCAGCCGGGGAAGCCGCCCGCGGGTACCGGTAGCACCAGGTCGATGCGCAAGGCGTCACCTTCAAGCTCGGCTCCGGCCAACTCCCAGCGTGCGGTGCGCGCAAACCCGTGAGCGCCGGCCGGTTGGTCATTCTGGCGCATCGCTTTGACGCTGTCCGGGTTACGGTCGAAGACGCCAAACCATGGCCAACACACCGGCACGCCGGTACGAATGCCTTTGCCCTGCTTGAATACCGCTTCGGGGTTCGGCCAGATCAACGGCTGCTCACCATCGCGCTGGTAGCTGAAGATATGCGCACCCTGCCGGGCCACCTGCAGCTCGGCGCCGTTGTGGCGGATGCGCCAGCAGTCCAGCTCGTCGATCGTCACGGTTTCAACGTGGGGCGTAGGCATACGAAGCACTCTCAATGGCAGGTAATGGGGCAATTGACCGTCAAAACCCGATGAGGTTTAACGCGCGCGCGACGGTACCGAACGCGTGCGGCCGCTGCCGTCGATGGCGACGAACACGAAGACCGCCTCGGTCACCTTGCGCCATTCGCTGGACAGAGGGTCGTCGCTCCACACTTCGACCATCATCTGGATCGAGCTGCGGCCGATTTCCAGGGCCTGTGTATAAAAGGACAATTGCGCGCCCACCGCCACCGGCACCAGGAACGCCATACGATCGATGGCTACCGTGGCCACACGCCCGCCAGCGACCTTGCTGGCCATGGCGGTGCCGGCCAGGTCCATCTGTGCGACTAGCCAGCCGCCGAAGATGTCGCCAAAGCCGTTGGTTTCACGCGGGAGCGCAGTGATTTGCAGGGCGAGATCGCCTTGCGGGATAGGATCTTCTTGTTCGAGTTCGATCATGCCGAGGGTGCCTCTGACCCGTGACGCTTCATGGGTGTTTCAAGTGGATAGCCGTCTTCTGGAAAAACGTTTCAGCACCATACCCCGCCTGATGCGTTTCTCGTAAGGCGTACTAAAGGGAAACTCTGCCAAAGCGGCTGGGTGGCGCCAACGTCGTTTTGGCACAGCAGCCCTCAAGACTGCGGGTCTGGCGCGTGCAAGGGCCGAGTATATCGACACCCATGCGCCGCGACGACCTCCCGGCGCTCATTTGGTCGGCATTTAGCGGCTGTAATGCGGCTTTTTCCGTCAACTGTGCTTCTGGTGTGCTTTTCCAGGCGATTTGCTATCTTGCCGAACCCGTCCTGGCGCAGCCAGCACCTGGGTTCTGCCGTTCTGACTAATAAGAGAAGCCTTGCCATGTCCTCCGTGCCCGCAAGCAGTGCGCAACCCTCGCGCCCGCTGACCCGCAACGACTACAAAACCCTGTCGCTGTCCGCCTTGGGCGGGGCGCTGGAGTTCTACGACTTCATCATTTTTGTGTTTTTCGCCACCGTGGTCGGAAAACTCTTCTTCCCGGTCGACATGCCTGAATGGTTGCGCATGATGCAAACCTTCGGCATCTTCGCCGCCGGCTACCTGGCGCGTCCGCTGGGGGGCATCATCATGGCGCACTTCGGCGACCTGCTGGGGCGCAAGAAGATGTTCACCTTGAGCATCTTCATGATGGCGGTGCCGACCTTGATCATGGGCTTGCTGCCGACCTACGCGCAGATCGGTTTGTGGGCGCCGCTGTTATTGCTGCTGATGCGCATCATCCAAGGCGCGGCAATCGGCGGGGAGGTGCCGGGAGCATGGGTATTTGTGTCCGAGCACGTGCCGCCACGGCATATCGGCTATGCCTGCGGCACCCTGACCAGCGGCCTGACCGCCGGTATTCTGCTGGGGTCGCTGGTGGCCACTGCCATCAACACGCTGTATAGCCCGGAACAGGTGTCGGATTACGCCTGGCGTATCCCGTTCCTGCTCGGCGGTGTGTTCGGCCTGTTGTCGGTGTACCTGCGTCGCTGGTTGCATGAAACGCCGATTTTTGCCGAGATGCAGCAACGCAAGACCCTGGCCGCCGAGTTGCCGTTGCGCGCGGTGCTGCGCGATCACCGTGGCGCCATCGTGCTGTCGATGCTGCTGACCTGGCTGCTGTCGGCCGGCGTGGTGGTGGTCATCCTGATGACGCCGACCGTGCTGCAGACCATATATCACTTCAGCCCCACCGTGGCGCTGCAAGCCAACAGCCTGGCCATCGTGACCCTGAGCCTGGGCTGCATCGCCTCCGGCGCCCTGGCCGACCGCTTCGGCGCCGGGCGCGTGCTGACCGCCGGTTGCGCGTTGCTGCTGGCGACCTCCTGGACGCTCTACCACAGCCTTCTCGACCACCCCGACTGGCTGTTCCCGCTGTACGCCCTGACCGGCCTGTTCGTCGGCACCATCGGCGTGGTGCCTTACGTGATGGTCAAAGCGTTCCCACCGGTGGTGCGCTTCAGCGGCCTGTCGTTCTCCTACAACGTGGCCTACGCAGTGTTCGGCGGGCTGACGCCGTTGGTGGTGTCGCTGCTGATGAAGGAAAGCCCGATGGGCCCGGCGTACTACGTGGCCGTGCTGTGTGTGATGGGGATCTTGGTGGGTGGGTATCTGTGGAAGCGTGGGCGCTGAGTGATCAGAACGCCGACTGTGTACACGGATGTACCTGTTAGTCGGAGTTTAGAGGGGGCGCCATGTGGAGAGTCTCGCCAGGCACTCTGATGCTGGCAGACGGGCTCCCCCTGTGAGCATATTGTCCAGAGCCATTGCGGCTTCGCTCGTATTGACGACTTGATATTCGACCATCAGATCGAGCAGCCACAGTGCGCCATGCACGTGTAATCCGTCCCGAATGGCCTGGCGCCGTAGCTTCCCATCCCCTGTCAACAATGGTCTGCCGGTAACTTGTGCGAGCAGGTAGCAGGAAACGTCAGCCAGCGAGCTGTTGTTGTGTTCGGCTTTCAGGCCGACGAGCTTTTGTACGCCATCCCCATCGAATGTTTCTACAACCAGCCCTTTGGCAAGAAGTTCGTCATGAGGGAAATCCTCAAGTTCGTACATCACAAAGTCAGTACAACAGAACGTGAACGGCAGCCTGAACATGTGATCCAGCAATCCTGCATTTCTGAAGTCAATCCAGATGTTGGTATCGCTGATATAGATCAGGCTCATGCGCTCTCCAGTGAGCCCAGAAAATTGGGGTCCAGAGCCTTCACTGAACGGCGCAGTAACTCCGCCGCTCGTGACTTGGTAATAAGTCCCTCCGCCAACCCCCAGAACACAAGTGACTCGAAACGCTGAGGGGGTTTACAAGGCAGCGGTTCAGGTTCTGCCTTTCGCCAGCCGTTGCTGCTGAATTGAATAGTCAGAGACTTATAGCCGCCCTCACCCAGTAGGTTAAGGTCTTTCAGGCGACGGAGTACCGCCTGCATGGATAGTCCGTATTGGCGTTTGACGATCAAGAGTTCCCGGGGATGAACCCGAGACCGCTGATGGCCGCCAAAGTCTGCGGTGACACGCTTAGCTGGGTATAAAAAAGCGCCTGCAAAGCGGTGGCAGCAGTTTTCTTTATCGCGCTCGGGCATGTCGTCTGGCAATCGCATGACCCAATGGCCCAATTCATGTGCCGCGGTAAAGCGAATGCGTTCGCCTGGTCGTTGTGCATTCAGAGCAATCAGCACATGTTGGCCGTCATTGGTCGAGGCACAGGCGCCATCAAAATCCTCTAGGCCGCTGAGCATCACCGCCTTGATGCCGTGTTCTTCCAATTGCTCGGTCAAATGAGCGATGGGGTCTTCACCAATGTCCCAATATCTGCGGAGCTCATCTGCCGCTCGTTCAGCCTCCTCCATGGATGATACCGACAGCATTTGAGCGGGGGTCTTGGCAGTTTGTATATCCTCCGGGTCGAAGCACGCTTCAAGGGCGATATAGCGCTCCAGATGTTCTCGGATCTGTTCTTCGACCTGAACCTGGCGGTATTGAGGCATTTTCGCCAGTTTTCGGAACTCCAGTGGCGCGAGGGGCAGAGCTGGGGGACGAAAGAAGTACTCAGGACTCACTTCCAGCGCTTTTGCCAATTGCAGAAGGCGCCGAGAGCTGGGTTGGCTCAATCCTTTCTCATATTTGCTCAAGCCTTGCTTGGTTATGTCGCCAAGGCTGAGCGCAAGCGCTTCCAGCGACATTCCACGCAACAACCTTGCGCGGCGGATTCGGTCGTTGATCATGTGAGGTCTCCTTCGGTTGACAAGGTTATGCTTTGCTTTTGTTTTGTCAACCTAAGGTCTAGGAAGCTTTTTCAGCCTGCAAGGGCTTGGAGTCTCTGATGGTTGAATATGCAATGACGCGAGGCAGGTTAGTCAGGTCGATTCCTAGCTACAACCCTAGAGAACTGTGGGAAGTTTCCCACTAACAATTACAGAGTGTTTCCAAGCCTGAGCCTCGAAACGTCTATCTGCTCATGCAGCCCGTTCGGTGCGGGGGGGTGCCCTCCAATCGCCGCCCTCGTTCCATACTGGCCTTTCATCTAATTGTCACATTCCAGACATAGAGTGTTCACACGGCCTACCGATACTTGGCCCCGATCCAACTATCCCTATCTGCTAGGAGCAAGGCATGAAACTGAAACGTTTGATGGCGGCAATGACGTTTGTCGCTGCTGGCGTTGCGACCGCCAACGCGGTGGCCGCTGGTGTTGACCCGGCAATTCCGGCGTATGTGAAGACCACTGGTGTGTCGGGCAACTTGTCCAGCGTCGGTTCTGACACCCTGGCCAACCTGATGACCCTGTGGGCTGAGGGTTACAAAAAGGAATACCCGAACGTCAACATCCAGATTCAAGCTGCCGGTTCCGCCACTGCGCCACCTGCGCTGACTGAAGGCACCTCCAACCTGGGCCCGATGAGCCGCAAGATGAAGGACACCGAACTGGCGGCCTTCGAGCAGAAGTACGGCTACAAGCCAACCGCTATCCCGGTGGCCGTGGATGCCCTGGCCGTGTTCGTGCACAAGGACAACCCGATCCAGCACCTGACCATGGAACAAGTCGACGCGATCTTCTCCTCGACTCGCCTGTGCGGTGCCAAAGCCGACGTGAAAACCTGGGGCGACCTGGGTGTGACCGGCGACCTGGCCAACAAGCCGGTGCAGCTGTTCGGTCGTAACTCGGTATCCGGTACCTACGGCTACTTCAAAGAAGAAGCCCTGTGCAAAGGCGACTACAAGCCTAACGTGAACGAGCAACCAGGCTCGGCGTCGGTTGTGCAGTCGATCAGTTCCTCGCTGAACGGCATCGGTTACTCGGGCATCGGCTACAAGACCGCCAGCGTGAAAACCGTACCGTTGGCCAAAAAAGGCAGCACTGAGTTCATCGAAGACAGCGAAGAAAACGCCCTGAACGGCAAATACCCGCTGTCGCGCTTCCTCTACGTGTACGTCAACAAGGCCCCGAACAAGCCTCTGGCTCCGCTGGAAGCTGAGTTCGTGAAGCTGGTGCTGTCCAAGCAGGGCCAGGAAGTGGTGGTCAAAGACGGTTACATCCCACTGCCAGCCAAAGTTGCCGCCAAGGCACTGGCTGATCTGGGTCTGAAAGAAGGCGGCAAGTAAGCCACCGGTCAAATCGCCTTGAACCCGCCGCTTGGCTGGGTTCAAGGCCCGGGCAGGTCCGAAGGAGCTGGACCTCGCCTCCTAATTTCTAGTCCGCTGCCAGCCCTGCTACGCGGCGGATTTCCTGCGTCACTGCATTGTCATCTTTCTGTCATACAGGATCGCTAGGGTGTGCGCATGAATGATCTGGCCAATTCCACCATGACGACGACTTCTCCTCCCAAGCGCATTGATTTCAATACGCCTGAGCTGCAACGCAAGCGCCGCATCCGCGCGCTCAAAGATCGCTTCACTCGCTGGTATGTGCTGGTCGGCGGCCTTGCCGTGCTGGCCGCCATTACCCTGATCTTCTTCTTCCTGGCCTACGTGGTAGCGCCGTTGTTCCAAGGTGCTTCGCTGACCAAGGAAGACGCGCTCACGCCCGCGTGGATGCAAGACGCTGGCAAGCCGTTGCTGATCTCTCTGGAAGAACAGAATCAAGTCGCCATGCGGGTTTCCGACAAAGGCCAGGCGTTGTTCTTTGAAGTGGACACCGGTGCCGAACTCAAGCGCATCGACCTGCCGCTGCCGGCCGGTGTGAGCGTGGCGTCCATCGGTAAGGATCAACCGGGCAGCCCGTTGGTGATCCTCGGTTTGTCCAATGGCCAGGCCATGGTGTTCCGCCACACCTATAAGGTGTCCTACCCGGACGGTAAGAAAACCATCACCCCCGCGATCGAATACCCCTACGGTGAAACTCCGATCATGCTGGACGAGGCCGGTCGCCCACTGGAGCACGTCGCGCTCAACGCCACCGACTCCTCGTTGGTGGCCGCTGGTTCGTCCGGTTCGTACTTGAACGTGCTGACCCTGAGCCGCGAAGAAAACATGATGACCGGTGAAGTCACCAGCGAGCAGAAGCGTATCGAGCTGCCGCAAATGACCGAGCCGGTGAAGGCGATCTTTATCGACCCACGCCAGCAGTGGTTGTACGTGATCAACGGCCGCGCCCTGGCCGACGTGTTCAGCCTGCGCGACAAGAGCCTCAACGGTCGATACAAATTGTTGGAAGATGGCAACGCCGAAATCACCGCCAGCACGCAGTTGGTGGGCGGCATTTCGCTGATCTTCGGTAACTCCAAGGGCGGCCTGGCCCAGTGGTTCATGGCCCGCGACCCGGACGGCGAGCAGCGCTTCAAGCAGATCCGTACCTTCCAGATGGGCAGCGCGCCGATTGTGGAAATCACCGCCGAAGAACGTCGTAAGGGCTTCACCGCCCTGGATGCTTCCGGCAAGTTCGGTGTGTTCCACAGCACCGCGCACCGCACCCTGCTGGTGGACCCGGTAGTCGACGGCCAAGGCCTGTTCGGTATGTCGCCACGGGCCAACCGCGTGATCGTGGAAGCCGGCGGCAAGCTGCAACCGCTGCTGCTGGATAACCCGCACCCGGAAGTCTCCTGGAGCGCGTTGTGGAGCAAGGTCTGGTACGAGAACTACGACGAGCCTAAGTACGTCTGGCAATCGACCGCCGCCAACACCGATTTCGAACCCAAGATGAGCCTGGCGCCGCTGACTTTCGGCACGCTCAAGGCTGCGTTCTACGCCATGCTGCTGGCCGCGCCGCTGGCCGTTGCGGCGGCGATCTACACCGCCTACTTCATGGCGCCGAGCCTGCGTCGCAAGGTCAAGCCGGTGATCGAGCTGATGGAAGCAATGCCGACGGTGATCCTGGGCTTCTTCGCCGGTCTGTTCCTGGCGCCGTATGTCGAAGGGCATCTACCGGGGATTTTCAGCCTGCTGATGTTGTTGCCGATTGGCATCCTGGTGGCTGGTTTTATCTTCAGTCGCCTGCCTGAATCCCTGCGTCTGCGTGTACCCGACGGTTGGGAAAGCGCGATCCTGATCCCGGTGATCCTGTTCGTGGGCTGGCTGTCGCTGTACATGAGCCCGTACCTGGAAACCTGGTTCTTCGGCGGCGACATGCGCATGTGGATCTCCCACGACCTAGGCATCACCTACGACCAGCGCAACGCTCTGGTGGTGGGCTTGGCCATGGGTTTCGCGGTGATTCCGAACATCTACTCCATCGCCGAAGACGCCGTGTTCAGCGTGCCGCGCGGGCTGACCCTGGGCTCCCTGGCCCTGGGCGCCACGCCGTGGCAGACCATGACTCGCGTGGTGATCCTCACCGCTAGCCCGGGCATCTTCTCGGCGCTGATGATCGGCATGGGCCGCGCCGTCGGCGAGACCATGATCGTGCTGATGGCCACCGGCAACACCCCGGTGATGGAGATGAACCTGTTCGAAGGCCTGCGCACCCTGGCGGCCAACGTCGCGGTGGAAATGCCCGAGTCGGAAGTGGGCGGCAGTCACTACCGTGTGCTGTTCCTCTCGGCGCTGGTACTGCTGCTGTTCACCTTCATCATGAACACCCTCGCGGAGCTGATTCGTCAGCGTCTGCGCAAGAAATACTCGTCGCTTTAAGAAAGGTAGAAGTCTGTGAAACAGAACTCCCTGAATGGATGGTTCAAGAGCGGCGCCCCTGGCGTCTGGATCAGCGGTGGCGCGGTGTCCATCGCGGTCATCATGACCATTGGCCTGTTGGCCGTGATCGCGGTGCGGGGCCTGGGCCACTTCTGGCCGGCCGACCTGATCCAGGCCAATTACAGCGTGCCTGGCCAGGCCAACCACATCGTCATCGGCGAAGTGGTGCAGAAAGAAGAAGTGCCGCGCGAGCGCCTTAAAAGCGCCGGTCTGCCGGTGCCCGACGAAGGCCCGGAATTCATGACCCGCGAGCTGATCAAGGTCGGTAACCGCGACCTGAACGGCAACGACTTCACCTGGATCGTCGGCGAGTGGTTGAAGGACCAGACCAAGCCTAAAGAGCTGATGGCGATTGAGCGTCGTGAGTGGGGCAACTTCTACGGCACCCTAGTCAACGTCAAGCAGGACGGCAAGGTCATCGCAGAAGGCGAGGCCGCGTGGCCAGAGCTGCAGGCCCGGGTCGACCGTGTCAACAAGCTGGCCGCTCAGCTCAAGAGCCTGGAAAAAACCGACATCGGCGCAATCAACGCCGGCCTGGAACGTATCCGCCTGCACGGCCGTAAACTGGAACTGGAAGGCAAGCTCGACGCCGCCGCCCAGGCCGACATGGACGCCGACCGCGCCGAGCTGAATGCGCGCTACCAAGACATCGAAGCACGCCTGGCCGACCTGCACGCCCAGTTCAACCGCGATGCGCTGACGGCCCGTGACGCCAACGGCAAGGAAGTGGAAATCGGCATCGGCAAAGTGGTGCACGCTTACCAGCCGAACGCCATGGGCACCATGACCAAGATCGGCTTCTACTTCAGCAAGGTCTGGGAATTCCTCAGCGATGACCCACGGGAAGCCAACACCGAAGGCGGGATCTTCCCGGCTATCTTCGGCACCGTGATGATGACGCTGATCATGGCGATGATCGTGACCCCGTTCGGTGTGCTGGCGGCGGTGTACCTGCGCGAGTACGCCAAGCAGAACACCCTGACCCGCATTATCCGGATCGCCGTGAACAACCTGGCCGGTGTACCGGCCATCGTCTACGGCGTGTTCGGCCTGGGCTTCTTCGTGTATGTATTGGGGGGTTCGGTTGACCGGCTGTTCTTCGCCGAAGCCCTGCCGGCGCCGACCTTCGGCACCCCGGGCCTGTTGTGGGCCTCGCTGACCCTGGCGCTGCTGGCGGTGCCGGTGGTGATCGTAGCCACCGAGGAAGGCCTGGCGCGGATCCCGCGGACAGTGCGCGAAGGGTCCCTGGCCCTGGGCGCGACGAAGGCGGAAACGCTGTGGAAAATCGTACTGCCGATGGCCAGCCCGGCCATGATGACCGGCATGATCCTCGCCGTGGCCCGTGCCGCCGGTGAAGTGGCGCCGCTGATGCTGGTAGGTGTGGTGAAACTGGCGCCGTCGCTGCCGCTGGACGGCAACTACCCGTACTTGCACCTGGATCAAAAGATCATGCACCTGGGCTTCCATATTTATGACGTCGGCTTCCAGAGCCCCAACGTCGAAGCCGCGCGACCGCTGGTGTACGCCACCGCGCTGCTGCTGGTACTGGTGATCGCCACGCTCAACCTGTCGGCGGTGTGGATTCGTAACCACCTGCGCGAGAAGTACAAGGCGTTGGACAGCTGATCTGAATTGAACGCGGACTTATTTGTGGGAGGGGGCTTGCCCCCGATTGCGGTGTGCCAGCCAGCACACTTGTTCCTGATGCACCGCTATCGGGGGCAAGCCCCCTCCCACACAACAGCACAGGGAGCATCCCATGCAACATGAAACCCATTCCCACGGCATCAACATGTCTGCCTTGGGTCGCGACAAGCAGAGCCTGAGCCTGGCTCAAGAAACCGTGGCCATCGAAGTGCCGGGCCTGAGCCTGTACTACGGTGAAAAGCAGGCGCTGTTCGACGTCAGCATGAACATTCCCAAGCAGCGCGTGACCGCCTTCATCGGCCCGTCGGGCTGCGGCAAGTCCACGCTGCTGCGCACCTTCAACCGCATGAACGACCTGGTGGACGGCTGCCGCGTGGAAGGTGCCATTAACCTCTATGGCAGCAACATCTACCGCAAGGGCGAGGACGTGGCCGAGCTGCGTCGCCGGGTGGGCATGGTATTCCAGAAGCCCAACCCGTTCCCCAAGACCATCTACGAAAACGTGGTCTACGGCCTGCGCATCCAGGGCATCAACAAGAAGCGCATCCTCGACGAAGCGGTCGAGTGGGCACTCAAGGGCGCGGCGCTGTGGGATGAGGTCAAGGACCGCCTGCACGATTCGGCGCTCGGTTTGTCCGGCGGCCAGCAACAACGTCTGGTGATCGCGCGGACCATCGCCGTGGAGCCGGAAGTGTTGTTGCTCGACGAACCCTGCTCGGCTCTGGACCCGATCTCGACGCTGAAAGTGGAAGAACTGATCTACGAGCTTAAATCCAAGTTCACCATCGTCATCGTGACCCACAACATGCAGCAGGCGGCGCGGGTTTCCGATTACACCGCGTTCATGTACATGGGCAAGCTGGTGGAGTTCGGCGACACCGATACCCTGTTCACCAATCCGGCAAAGAAACAGACCGAAGACTACATCACCGGTCGCTATGGCTAGGACGCTGTGGTTCTCATTGCACTGACGCTGCGGTTCTCCGCACCTTACCGGACGCTCCAAGGACGCCAACATGATTAGCAAAGAAGGCCTTACCCATCACATCTCCGCGCAGTTCAACGCCGAGCTTGAGGAAGTGCGCAGCCACCTCCTGGCGATGGGCGGGCTGGTGGAGAAGCAAGTCAACGACGCCGTCACCGCCCTGATCGAGGCCGACTCGGGCCTGGCCCAGCAAGTGCGTGAAATCGACGACCAGATCAACCAGATGGAGCGCAACATCGACGAAGAATGCCTGCGCATTCTGGCCCGTCGACAGCCGGCGGCATCCGACCTGCGATTGATCATCAGCATTTCCAAATCCGTGATCGATCTTGAGCGGATCGGCGACGAAGCCACCAAGATCGCGCGCCGTGCCATCCAACTCTGCGAAGAAGGCGAAGCGCCGCGCGGTTACGTGGAAGTTCGCCACATTGGCGACCAGGTGCGCAACATGGTGCGTGATGCCCTCGACGCCTTTGCCCGTTTCGACGCCGAGCTGGCGCTGTCCGTGGCCCAGTACGACAAAGTCATCGACCGCGAGTACAAAACCGCGCTGCGTGAGCTGGCCACCTACATGATGGAAGACCCGCGCTCTATCTCGAGGGTCTTGAGCATTATCTGGGTGCTGCGTTCGCTGGAGCGCATCGGCGACCACGCGCGCAACATCTCGGAGCTGGTGATTTACCTGGTGCGCGGTACCGACGTGCGGCACATGGGGCTCAAACGCATGAAAGCCGAAGTTGAAGGCTCAACCGATCAAATACCTAATGTTCCGGGCGAAACTGACGATAAGTAAGGTTGCCCGAGAAATTAACGCCCGGCCTTTGGTCGGGCGTTTTTGTTTGTGGCAGCTGAATTATTTGCGCGGCGGGTGAAAGAAAGTCCCGACGTGACTACAGAGTTTTGGCAAAATGCCATCAGTTAGGCGTTCTGCGTGCCGCGGTTTTTATAGGATAAAGGGTCGATGAGTAAAGTCAGTGTATTGGTGGTGGATGACGCCTCGTTTATTCGCGACCTGGTGAAGAAGTGCCTGCGCAACTACTTCCCTGGGATCAAGATTGAAGATGCGGTGAACGGCAAAAAGGCCCAGGCCATTCTGATGCGCGAGACCTTCGACCTGGTGCTGTGCGACTGGGAAATGCCGGAAATGTCCGGCTTGGAGCTGCTGACCTGGTGCCGCGAACAGACCCATCTCAAAGCCATGCCGTTCGTGATGGTGACCAGCCGTGGCGATAAGGAAAACGTGGTCCAGGCGATCCAGGCCGGTGTGTCCGGGTACGTCAGCAAACCGTTCACCAACGAGCAGTTGCTGAACAAGGTCAAGCAGGCCCTGCACAAAGTCGGTCGCCTCGATGCGTTGGTCGCCAGTGCGCCAACCAAGATGAATTCGGCTTTCGGTAACGACTCCCTCAGCGCCCTGACCGGCGGCAAGCCCGAAGCCATCAAGGCTGCCCCCGCGGCCGCTGCGACGCCCAATCGCGGCCTGCTCAATACGCAGCCGGTAAAAGCCCCGGCTGCATCTGCATCTGCCCAAGCGGGCCGTGGCCAGGGCCAGCTGCGGCTGTCCAGCGGCACCCAGCAATGCGTCATCAAGGCGCTGAGCATCAAGGAAGCGCTGTTGGTGGTGCGCCGTGGTGAAGTCCTGCCGCAAGTGCTGGAAAGCGCGGTGCTGGACCTGGAGCAAGGCGACAACGCGGAAGTGGCGCGCCTTAACGGCTACCTGCACGCCGTCGTCGCCTTTGAGCCGAGGCCGGACAGCGACTGGCTGCAACTGACTTTCCGCTTCATCGATCAGGACGCGCAGAAGATGGACTACATCTCGCGCCTGATCGCACGGGGCACGGCGCAGAAGCACTTTGTGCCGGGTGCGTAACCCGTAGGACCAGCGCAATACCTGTCGTAAGCGGGCTACAAGATTGTCATGAACCCTTGTTAGCCTGCCGTTCAGTCATCCCGACAGGTGCACGCCATGTTCATTCGCCTGCTGTTGTGCGGCGCGCTGGTAACGGCCGCGCCGTCGACCCTGGCCATGACGCTGTATAAGTCCATCGATGCCAATGGCGTGGTGATTTACAGCGACTGGCATACCCCCGGCGCCCAGGCGTTCGTGATTCAGCAGCGCAGCGTTGAGCGCGTACACAGGCCGCTACCGCAGGCGCCCATACCTCGTGACACCCCGCATGCTTATCGCTACCCGTTGCCGTGGCGTGGCGGGCCGTTCCGGTTGACTCAGGGACCTAACGGCAGCTTCAGCCATACCGACCCCAAGAGCCGCTACGCCATGGACATCGCCATGCCCGAGGGCACGCCGATCATTGCCGCGCGGGGCGGTGTGGTGGTGAAGACCGAAAATCAGCAGGCGGGGCGGGGCGGTGATGCGTCGGGCAATTTCGTGCGCGTCCAGCACGACGACGGCACCCAGGGTGTCTATCTGCATCTACGGCAGGGTTCGGTCAGTGTGAAGGTGGGTCAGCGTGTGGTGGTTGGCAGCCCGCTGGGGTTGTCCGGCAATACCGGCAACAGCAGCGGGCCTCATCTGCATTTTGTGGTTCAACGCGCCACCGAAGCGGGGCTGGTGTCGATCCCGTATGAGTTCAACCAGCCGGTGGGCGCGTTGCCCAACTTTGCGTTGGGCAACTGACGGTCAATCCAGCAGCAGCACCTTGGCCAGTACGATCTTCGGACCTTTCATCTTCTTGATGATGATCCGCAGCCCTTCGACCTCCAGCACTTCCTCTTCCTCCGGCACGCGCTTGAGCGTGTCGTAGATCAGCCCGGCCAGGGTCTCGGCTTCGATGTGGTCCAGGTCCACGCCCAGCAGGCGTTCCACCTTGAACAGCGGGGTATCGCCGCGTACCAGCAGCTTGCCCGGCTGATACGCGAGGATGCCGCGTTCGGCCTTGCGGTGTTCGTCCTGGATATCGCCGACCAGCACTTCCAGCACGTCTTCCATGGTCAGGTAGCCAATGACCTTGCCGTCGGCTTCTTCCACCAGCGCAAAGTGTGCGCCGCCTTTGCGGAACTGCTCCAGCAACTGCGACAGCGGCATGTGCCGGGATACGCGCTCCAGCGGGCGGGTCAGCTCGGCCAGGTTGAACGATTCGGGGATATGGTCCAGCGCCGCCAGCTCCAGCAGCAGATCCTTGATATGCAGCAGGCCGACGAACTCATTGCGCTCGGCGTCATACACCGGGTAGCGGCTGAATTTGTGGCGGCGGAACTGCGCGAGGATTTCCTTGAGCGGCGCGTTGAAGTCCAGAGTCACCAGGTCTTCGCGGGAATTGGCCCAGTCCACCACTTCCAGCTCGCCCATTTCCACGGCCGAGGCCAGCACTCGCATGCCTTGGTCGCTCGGGTCCTGGCCACGGCTGGAGTGCAGGATCAGCTTGAGTTCCTCGCGGCTGTAATGGTGTTCGTGGTGCGGGCCAGGCTCGCCTTGGCCGGCGATACGCAGGATCGCGTTGGCGCTGGCGTTGAGCAGATAGATAGCCGGGTACATGGCCCAGTAAAACAGGTACAGCGGCACGGCCGTCCACAGCGACAGCAACTCGGGCTTGCGAATGGCCCAAGACTTGGGCGCCAGCTCGCCGACCACGATGTGCAGGTAGGAAATCACGAAAAATGCCGCAAAGAACGACACGCCCTTGATCACTTCCGGCGACTCAACGCCCACCGCGCCCAACAACGGCTCCAGGATGTGCGCAAACGCCGGCTCACCGACCCAGCCCAGGCCCAGGGAGGCGAGGGTGATACCCAACTGGCAGGCCGACAGGTACGCGTCGAGCTGGCTGTGTACGGTGCGCAGGATCTGCCCGCGCCAGCCGTTGGTGTGGGCGATGGCCTCGACCCGGGTGGCCCGCAGTTTGACCATGGCGAACTCGGCCGCAACGAAGAAACCGTTGAGCAGTACCAGGATCAGTGCAAAGAGGATCATGCCGAAATCGGCGAAGAGTGTCGCGAGGGTGATACCAGGGGAAGGGTCCATGATGGAGTTGTGCAGGTTCCGTGTGTTCAGTAAGGGGTGTCAGGCGGGCCTGAAAGGCAGGCGCAAGTCGGCCAATGTAGCGGCTGACGGGGCGCTTGCCTAGTGCCCGGTGCCGGGCGGGGCGTGGAATCTACTTCCCAAGGCACTGAAGATCCATTGTGTGAGGGGGCTTGCCCCCGATGGCGGTGGATCAGTTATGGATAAGTTGACTGTCTTCCCGTCATCGGGGCATAGGTATCTACACAAATCTAAAAGGCTCACAGATAACTCTGTGGAGAGCGGGCTTGCCCCGCGCTGGGCTGCGAAGCGGCCCCAAACCCAGGCGCCTCGCTTTGCCAGATAAAACCACATCGCCTGGAATGGGGCTGCTTCGCAGCCCAGCGCAGGGCAAGCCTGCTCATACATGGACGCCCCCAGTATGCCAAGCACTCAATTCGTGAAAACACAGACGGGATAAGGTTGCAGCCATACATCCGGACTTTAAGTGAGGCGGTGCCTCTGTCCCTGATGGAATTCGCTGAT